>CAZISX010000014.1:0-1062 GCA_964542005.1 uncultured Spirochaetales bacterium | reverse complement strand
TCCAAAGTTTATTCCTGCGCTTTTAGGCAAAACAATTGTGTATATTCAGCTCAAAAATACAGATAAAGCGAATCTTGAGGTTATGAAAATTGAGCCTGCCAAAATAACAGAAGGAGAACATCTGTCGATTTTAGGCAATATTTATAGAGACTTGAACAGAAAAGATGAGGCAATGGTTCATTATGATAATGCAATAAAAATGAAGCCTTCGCTTGTTGATCCTTATGTTGCAAAAGCTCTTATTCTGGTAGAGCAGAAAAACATGGATTCTGTCAAAAAAATGGCGGAAAAAATTGCAGCACTCAACAAAGAATCTTATGTTTATCATTTAATAAAAGGGATTGTGAGTTTTGAGGACGGAGACTACAAGCCTGCAGAAACACACTTTCAAAGCGCTCTGAAATTAAATGCTGACAATGATTCAAAGATTTATTTTTATTATGGAAAACTTCTTTTTGATATGCAAAAATTCAAAGAAAGCTCTGAGTCTTTGTCTAAAGCCGTAAAACTGATTCCCGAAAGTCTTGAATACAGAATTGCTCTTGCCCTGTCATTAAACAAGCAGGGGCGATGGGATGAAATTCTTGCAATATTTAAAGATGACAACTCTAAAAATGCAAAAAAAAACATCCCGGTTACGCCATGTGCGGAACCGGGATGCCTGATGCTTATATCTGCTTACAGCAGTAAACTATTTACTTTTTCTTAGGGGCTGCTTTTTTCTTGGCAGCTGCTTTTTTCTTAGGGGCTGCTTTTTTCTTGGCGGCTTTTTTCTCAGCAGCCACAGCCTTTTTCAGTTCTGCCTGCAGTTTCGCTGCCACTGCCTTGGCTGCTTTCAGCTCTTTGTCCAGCCGGGCTACTTTTGTCTTGTTGCTGCTGATTTTGTTTTTAACTTGTTTTGAAGTTGCCATACGTCTACCCTCCCTGCGGATTAAGTGATTAATGCTGCATCATTAAACAAAAAAACCATTTCCTGACAGGCACGTATGACGCGCAGCGCGATCTCGCCCCGGTTGGCGATCAGGAACTTTTCGAACATAAGGGCCTCACTCGATGCTCATC
>CAZISX010000013.1:34685-55059 GCA_964542005.1 uncultured Spirochaetales bacterium | reverse complement strand
GTCGAGAATCGGTTTATCGTATTCGTCAATCAGAATGACAACCGGAGCAAATTTTTCATGAAGTTTTATTATTAATTTTCTGAATTTTTCGGATGAGCCATCCCGAGGAATATCGAAACCATATTTTTCAGCAATATCTTCAATTGCATAACAGAGTTTTTTATCAAGCTCTTCTGCTGTTAAGCTACTTAATTGATTAAGAGATAATCTTACAACCGGATGTTTTTTCCACTCAAATTTCTGGTCATAAATATAAAGCCCTTTAAAAAGCTCTTTTTCGCCAAGAAAAATTGATTCAAGAGCTGATAGTGTCAGCGATTTTCCAAATCTTCTCGGGCGGGAAAGAAAAAACTGACCATTGAATTTACCGACAAGCTGATAAAGCTCTTTTGTCTTATCAACAAACATCCCATTTTCATTGATTATTGTTTTGAATGTATAAACACTTGTCGAAAGCTGTTTTCTCATTTTGACTCCTCAAAAAATTCGAGTGATTATATATTGTTTGCAAAAAATTGTCAAACTAGACTAACCAAGGATTTTTATGATTCTCAGCACTACGATTAAGCCAAGGTAAAAAATGCAATATGTAACACAATTAGGCGGAGCAGTTTTTAATTCTGGAATTTTTGCATTTTGGAATGGCGGGTAATTTCAACTATTTTTACAAACTTTACAAGAGTGGCTTGCGGAAGAGTTTTTGAAGGGTTTAAAGATTCTTTCACCCCTTTATTATCTCAAAAATATCAAGAGTTCCGGACACTTCGTTTGCAGTTGCAATATAAAGTTTTCCATCTTTTGAGAAAAATTTAATTCCTTCCGGTGCTGTTCCTGTTTTTGCGATTGATTCAAAATTTGGGCTTAGCGGCTCGGAAATGTCGAAAAGTATTACTGAATTTGCCCTTTCAAGTCCAGCTGCAACTATTGTTTTTCCCATAAATTCGGCAATATCGAGACCTTCAGGTTCGCTGCCGCCTTTTGTTGCTCTTGAGTCATCATAAACGCCTGCAAAAAACGCTGCATCATCAATCATGCTGCCTGTGTCGCTCATAAGATTTCCGTTAAAAGCGTTGAAGATTGAGATTGTTCTTCCGCCGCGCGGTGCATAGTTGTCTGAACCTTTTTTTGTGTCGCCTTCATCAGCTGTTACAAAATATCTGCCGTCAGAAGTAATAGCGATTGAGTCAGGCTCTCTAAAAGATGTCAATATTTCCGATGGGTTATAAATGCCGTCATTTGTCAAATCAGCTAAATGGTTTACTCTTCCAAGTCCGAAAATGTTAATAATTTCTTTTGTTTCTGTTGAGATTTTTACAACTGCGTTATTTTCCTGAAGTGTTGCAAAAACAAATTTGCTGTCTGGCGAAAATGTTACAAATTCAGGCTCAATTGTTGCTGCTGAGTTGTCTATTGCTATTCCTGCAGCATCGTCCTTTCTACCTTCCGAGATGCCTTCAATTCCTGTAAGAGTTGGTTTTAATTCAGTTTTTACAACATCAGCAATATTGAGAGTTGACGCAAAGGTTTCGATATTCATAAAAGTTATGGAGCCTTCGCCGCCATTATTTCCGCTTGAAATACCTTCAGCTTCGTTTGCAACTGCCAAAAATTTTCCGTCAGGTGAGATTTTTATAGAATCGGGGTGGATGCCAGCTTCAACTTCCCCTATTAAACTTAAATCTGAGACTTTGTAAAATCTTACAACTCCGTTTGTTCCATCTTTTGGTGATTTTGAAAGAGTTACTGCAAAAAAATCACTCTCTTTATGAATTGCTGCCGCAGTTGGTTCATATCCTGAAAAAGTTATGGAATCTATTTTTGTTATTGCTGAAACATTAGAAAAATCAAGCACATCGACACTTTTGTTGCCTGCATTTGTTAGAATTGCTTTGTAGTCGGAAGTTCTGATATCAATTATTTCTGCTCCGTTTTCAGCAAGAGTTGTGTCGTAGGATGAAACTTTTTTTGCATAAATTTTTGCTCTGTTTTCGGTGTAGGAAACTCCAAGAGAATCAGCCATAACTTCAAAAATATGAGTGTTATCAATAATATCGGTGTTTTCGTTCATAATTCCGCGATACTGGTCAAAAAGCTCAACTCCGCCTCCGATTGCATACATTGAAACAAGTTCGTTTGTGTGTTCACCGGTTCCATAAGTTACTTCACCATCTGCATAAACAAATTTTCCGTCAATTTTTTCCTGTTTTGGTAAATCTCCAATTCCAAGCACTTTATCGGGATTTAATCTCATGTAGCTGTTTGAATGGTCGGAAGTAACTATAATCATTGTGTTTTCCCAGTTCATATCGTTGTTTCCGAGTGTGTCCTGCTCATCTACAAAATTGTATGCAGCTTTTACAGCTTCGTTTAAATCCCACATACAGCCAACCATTCTTTTGTAATCGTTGTCGTGATTTGCCCAGTCAATATCCCCCTGCTCAGCCATCAGGAAAAATCCGTTGCCGTCGCCTCTTTTCATAAGAGTTTCGAGTGCTGCAATTGTAATATCCTTCATCAGCGGATTTTCAGAAGTAGCAGGATTTATTGAAGGATTCCCAGGATTATCAGCAGGAACAGGAGATTCAAAATGTCCATCAGCTCCGCCAAAAAGTCCAAAAAGTTTTTTGTTACTCATGATAGCATCTGCGGCTGCTGTTGCAAGTGAAATAGTGCCGTTTACGCCGGCAGCTCTTTCAGCAAAAGCGTAAACATCGCCTGTTTTCAATAAGTTATAAGCCTCGCTGGAAATATAGCCTTTGCTTAAATCCCACTGCGGGTTATCAAAAGAGGGATGACCTGCACCAATAACTACATCTGGCTGAACAGTTTTGATAATTTCTTCAGCAATACCATCTTTATCAACCGGAGAAGGTGTTACGCAACTGCCGTTTGCAAATTTCTGACATTTATTTTTGTAGTAGTGGTTTCTACTTGTGTTATGGCTCACAAATCCTGCCGGAGTTGCATGAGTAAAAGGAACTGTGGAAATAACGCCGATTGCGCCTGATTTCTGATCTTTCAACAATTCAACAATAGTTTTGAGCTTGCCGTTTTCAGGATCTCCGCTAGCCCAGGCAAGGTTTCCGTCATCTGTTTTAATGCCGGTTGAAAGAGCTGTTGCTGCTGAAGCTGAGTCTGTTGCCGCCTCTTTTCCATCAATTTTTGTGAGAAAATAGCTCTCATCTCTGACTGTATCAAGGGGATAAGGTCTTAATCCGCCGAGGTAGTGATCGTAGCCGGTCAAAGGATTGAAACTCTCCTCGTTGTATTTTGATTCATTCAATAATTTCGAATACTTATTATAAGTTGTGACATCCCAGGTTGAAACAAAAGCCTGATAATTCCATTTCATCCACTCAAGCTCGTTATCTCTTCCGGTTAAATAGCGGCTTAATGCAATTTCATGCTCGAGCTGCATTCCATCTCCGATAAAAAGAATAACATTTTTTATTTTACCTGTTGAGTTGAAGCTGTAGGAATAGTGTGATTCTTTTGAAAATAAATTTTCTTTTCTTGCCCTGACTCCAAAATTTATTGAATCGCCTGAAACTTTAAAAGGAGATTTACAAATTTTCCAGTAGCTTCCGTTGGTTTTGCATTCAAAAGAAGTAGCTGATTTATTTGATGAAAAATAAAAAGATATAGATTTTTCAGCACGATTTTTAAGGCTTGAAGTAATATAGCTGTTAAAGTTCAAATCTCCGTCAGTAACTGTTACACTGCTGCCGTCTTCGCAAGTTATTGTTTTTGTTCCATTTTCGTTGTCTTTGACAGAGCAGGAATCCCCTTTTTCGCCAGTCGCACCGGTTGCACCAGTTTCTCCGGTTGCGCCAGTTTCGCCGGTTGCACCAGTTTCTCCGGTATCCCCTTTTTCGCCAGTCGCACCAGTTTCTCCAGCTTCTCCGGTTGCGCCGGTATCACCTTTTGCGCCAGTCGCACCAGTTTCTCCGATTTCACCTTTCTGACCTTTTACCCCTTGTTCACCTTGCTCACCCTGATCTCCTTTTTCACCATTTGCCCCATTTGCCCCATCTTTTCCGTCAGTTACAGTAACAACAGAGCCATCACCACAAGTTATTGTTTTTGTTCCGTCTCCATTATCTTTTGCAAGACAGCTTGCTCCATCAGCACCGTTGCATACATAATCAGTAGAATCAACCTCGGCAGCATCAAGTTTGCCATTTCCATTTTCATCAATTCCCATCTCAACTTTTACACCGCCAAGCTTACAATTTGAACCTTTTGCTTCAACTGAGTGGGTTACAAAATTTGATGCCTGAGAACTTTTGTTTTCTTCTTTTGAACTTTCACTGTCACAGGAAACCGCAAGAATCGAAACAAATGCAAGAACTGCCATAAAATAACTTCTTTTCATTTTTTCCTCCTAGAAAAAGTGTTTGCGACTCTTAACCTAGAAAAAAATTGTTAGTTAAAAATTCAAGACAAATTAATTGCTTATGAGTTTTTTGTTCAGAAAAACTGACCTGATTTTCACACAAAAATTATTTTTTGCTAACACAGAAATTTTATAGTCAACCTGTTTTTTGGTTACCGTATTACAAACTTTTTTGAGAGGTTATTATGAAAAAGTCGATTATTTTAGGAATGGTTATTTGTTCAATTTTTTTCGCAGCAGCATGCAGCGATGACAGCAAAGATGACTCTGGAACAGGAAACACTCCAACAACTGACGAAAATCCGACAACTGACGACAATCCAACAACTGATGACAATCCGACAACTGACGAAAATCCAACAACTGATGACAATCCAACAACCGACGACAATCCAACAACCGACGACAATCCAACTGATGGAGACCCGATTGTTGACAACGACCCTGAGCCTGTCGATCCTGAATGTCCACAGATGGAGGGTGTAAATGAGATTGATGAGCTTGATGGTGTTAAAGTTTGCGAGCTTTCTGGAACTTTTACAGAGAATTTGAAACTTACCGCTGATAAAATGTGGGTAATTTCAGGTTCTGTAAGTATTGGAGAAAACAAGGAAGACTCAAAAGCATCAATAAAAACAGCAACTTTGACAATTGAGCCAGGCGTTGCTGTTTACGGCGGAATGGGCGACCAGAGAGATTTTCTTGTTATTAACAGAGGCTCAAAAATTATGGCAGAAGGAACAAAAGAAAAACCGATTCTTTTTACTTCTGTTAAAAAAGACGAAGGTGCGGCAGCCGGCGATTGGGGCGGAGTTATGATTAACGGATTTGCTCCTGTAAATTGTGACGGCAGCGTAACTCCTTGCCAGAGACAGGCTGAAACTGGTGTTGAATGGTATGGCGGCGACAAGGCTGATGACAACAGCGGTGTTTTTAAATATGTTGTGATTGAATATGCAGGCTACCAGATTAATGAGAAAAAAGAGTTCAACGGACTTACTCTTCAGGGTGTTGGCAACAAAACCGTTATGGATTTTGTTGCAGCAAAACATATTGCAGATGATGGTATTGAATTTTTTGGCGGAACAGTAAATGCAAAACATCTTTTTGTT
This sequence comes from uncultured Spirochaetales bacterium, assembly GCA_964542005.1. GTDB lineage: Bacteria > UBP6 > UBA1177 > UBA1177 > CALOFP01 > CAZISX01. Next base: position 49,551 of record CAZISX010000013.1, on the reverse strand, counting down.
GAAGATGCGGGCGATGACGGGCTTGACTGGACTTTTGGCTACAGCGGAAAAATCCAGTTTGCGATTGTAAAACAGAGTGCAACAGCTGGCGACAGAGGAATTGAAGCTGATACTGACGAGGAAAAATTTGATAATGCACCAGTTTCAAATCCAACACTTTCAAACATTACTCTTCTTGGCGATAATGGTGAAAAAGGGGAAACAATCGGAGTAATTCTTCGTAATGGAACAAAAGGTCATATTCATAATGCAATTGTAACAGGTTTCAAAAAAGGATGTCTTGACATTGATTCTGAAAAAACCTTTGAATTTGCTGGCAAAAAAGGCGAATGGGATGGACTTACAATGAGTCATTCTATTGTAAATTGCACAAAGAATTTTATTGATAATGATGAGAAAAATCAGGATGGCTCCCTAGTATTTGAGCAGCCGTTTACAGTTGAAGAGTGGTTTTTAGGCCAGGAAGGAAACGCAGCCGCAGACCCGATGCTTGAAGGATATGCTCCAAAATCAGGTTCTCCGGTACTTGGAAAAGGGAAAAAACCTGCTGATTCTTTCTTTGATGAAGTAGATTTTATCGGTGCTGTAAAAGATTCAGGCTCAGACTGGACAAAGTGGATTAAGTAAAAATTGTTTTTCTGTTCTTTTGGGGCGGGTTATTCCCGCTCCTTTTTCAGAATAAATAACATAATTAAGGAGTTAATCGTGAAATTAAAATGGATTTTAATTATTTCCCTCCTTTTTTCTGCACTTAATGGTGAGGAAAAAGATGTAAAAAGTTTTGCTTCAGAACTTGTCAGACTTCGCGGTGAAGTTGAGTCATTATCAAGTGAAGTGGAATCAAAAAAACAGGATTTAAGACAAAAGCTAAAAGCTCTTTCAATGCAGAGCGCAGAACTTGAAGCCTCGATTCAGAAAGAGGAGATTAGGACAAAACAGCTTGAAGCTGCTCTTAGCAAAAAAAGAACACTTAAAAAAGATGATAATTTTGATGAAGAGAAACTAAAGGAAATTATTTTGAAATCAATTGGAGATATCTCAGAATCTGTAAAAAAAACAATACCTTTCAAGCAAAAAGAGAGAATAGCAGAGCTTAATACAATAAAAGATGCAGTTGCTGCAAACGCAATGAATCCTTTTGTTGCACTTGCAAAACTTTGGTCTTTTGCAGAAGATGAAATAAGAATAACAAAAGAAAACGGCCTTTTTAGAGAAACGCTTCAGATTGAGCAAAAAGAAATCCTTGTTGATGTTGCAAAAATCGGAACAGTTATGATGTTTTTTAAAACAACGGACAACCGCGTCGGTTCAGCTCTTAAAACCTCTTCCGGCTACTCATTTGTAATAGAAAAAGATAAAGAAAAAACAGAGAAAATAGCACTGCTTTTTGATGCACTTAAAAAACAGATAAGAAGCGGTTTTTTTGAAATTCCTTATGCACTGCCTTAAAGGAGAATAGCGATGAACTTTATGTTGAAAATAATATTTTTATTAATAATATCAGGCACATTACTTTTGGCTGAAGAGAAAAGCAGCTCTTTGGAAATGGCTTACAAAAAAGAGTTTGCATTTCTTGAAGCAGAAAAAAGAAACCTTCAAAACCGCTCAAGTGAGATTGATAAAGAGAGTTCTCAAAAAATCAAAAGTGCAGAAAACGAGATTGCAGCACTCTCTGCAAAAATCATAGAGCTTTCATCAAAAGCTGACAATCTGACACTTCTTATGGATGAAGTAGCAAGAGAAGAAGAGAGCGATGCTTCAAATATTGAAAGAGTTGAAACAGTTATCTCTCAGGCAGATATTCTTCTTGAAAGATTTGGCAAAAAAATTCCAGAAAAGGAAAAAAAATATGAAGCACTTGAGTTTGCATTTCAAAACATCTCACTTTTAATAAAAAATCTCTCTGAAATATCAAAGACAAATGGTGAGTTTTTTCTTGCAGACGGAACAAAAGTATCGGGAAATATTCTTAAAATAGGCAATATAGCATCTTATGGAATCAGCGAAAAATCATCAGGAGCTCTTGCACCTGCCGGAGACAACAAACTTGTAATCTGGGAAAACAGCAAAGCATCAACCGCCAAAGCACTTTTTGAAGGAAAAAAACCTGAAAATTTAGATATTTTTCTTTATGAATCTCTTGATAAGAAAATTGAGAAAAAGAAAAAACAGAGTTTAACAGAATATACAACAAGCGGCGGCTCGCTTGCCTGGGTAATTGTTTTTGTAGGTGTTTTTGCTGTTATTATGGTTGTTTTAAGAGCAATTTTCTTAAAGCTTTCATCTTCAAACACAGAAAAAATGTCCAAAGAAATCGCACCTTTAGTCAAAGAAGGCAAAATTGCTGAAGCACTCGAAGCCTGCAAAAAAAGATCAGGCGCATCCCCAAGAGTTCTTGCTGCTGTTCTTAGAAATATTGACAGAGAAAGAGAACATCTCGAAGACATAATAAGTGAAGCAATTCTTCACGAAAACAGCTATCTTGATAAATTCGGCTCTTTTATAATTGTGCTTGCCTCAATTGCACCGCTTCTTGGACTACTTGGAACTGTAACAGGAATGATAGAAACATTTGATGTTATTACAGAATTTGGCAACTCTGATCCAAAAATGCTCTCAAGCGGAATCTCTGTAGCATTAATTACAACAGAATACGGACTTTATGTTGCAATTCCTGCACTTTTCTTTGGAAATCTTTTAAACGGCTGGGCTGAAAACATAAAAGATGAGATGGAAAAAGGGGCACTTAATATAAGAAACATCTATCTCAACATAAAAACAACCGGAGAAAAATAATGAATCCCGATTTTATATCAAAAATAGTGCTCTATTTTCAGCAGGGCGGTTTTGTGATGTATCCGCTGGGAATTTTGACTGTTGTACTCTGGTATGCGCTTGGATATAGATTTTCAATTTTAGACAGAGGAAGCAAACGCTCTTTACGCATTCTTTGCGAAAGAATTGAAAGCGGAAGGGAAAAAGCTGAAAAAGGGATAATTGTTGAAGCTGTCAGAACTGCATACAAGCTGAAAAAAGAGCAGTCAGCAAATATTAAACCGCTTCTTGACGAAGAAATTTTATCTGCAAAAAAAAGACTTAAATCCTTTAATATACTGATTAATTCAATTGTTATAGTCGCACCGCTTTTAGGACTTTTAGGAACTGTAACAGGGATGATAGAAACTTTTGATTCGCTTGCAGACACTTCAATGTTTTCCCAAACAGGCGGAATTGCAGGCGGAATTTCTGAGGCATTATTTACAACACAAATGGGGCTTGTTGTTGCAATTCCAGGACTTTTTGCAGGAAAATTTCTGGAAAAGAAAGCAAGAACAATGCTTCGCGAACTTTATCAGCTTAAAGACATGGTTTGCGGCAAACCGGAAATAAAGGAGTCATAATGAGATACAGAGAGCCGAAAGAATCACAAGGCATTGATATTTCTCCACTAATTGACATGGTTTTTATACTTCTTATCTTTTTTATGGTAAGCACAACTTTTACAAAAGATATGAAAGTTGACATCGAAAGGCCTGGAGCATCAACATCAGTAAGTGCCTCAACAAAAGCAATAAAAGTCTATCTTGACAGAGCTGGCAACACCTATATCGAAGACCAGCCTGTAAGAATGTGGGTGATCCAGAATAAAGTCAGAGAGTTAATAAAATCAGGCATTTCCAGCACAGTTTTGGTTGTTACAGACCGGCTTGTAGCAAGCGAAAAATTAATCGAAGTTGTTGACCAGTGCAAGCTTGCGGGAGCAAAAGATGTTGGCGTTGCAACAGATAAAGAGGCAGGAAAAGAGCTATGAAATCAGAAAAAACAAAGAGACTGGCCGGAATGAGGGTTGAAAAAATCAAATCTGTTTTTTTAGGGATAATTTCCTCTGCTTTGGGAAGTGCTTTGATTTTTTCCATTATTATAATGATGAATCAGCCTGTCAAAAAGGCGGAAAAGAAAAAATACACTGAGCTTGGTGCTCTTGCTGTCAAACATGAGAAAAAGAAGGAAAAAAAAGTTGAAACTGTAGAAAAAGTTGTTAAAAAAAATATTAAGACAGGTGCAAAACTTGCTCCAATGCCTGGATTTTCATCATCTTTTAGCGGTGCAAGTTTTGGCTTGAAATTTGAGGGAAGCTCTGATTTTTTAAGTGCTGCTGATGAAAAAAAACTTATTGGAGAAACATCAAAATCGCTTGTAATGACTGAAGATTCTGTTGACAAACCGCCAAGACCCTTATCAAGAACAGCAATTGAATATCCGCAAAAAGCAAGAGCAAAAGGTGTGACAGGTTTTGTACTTTTTAATCTGCTGATTAATGAATCAGGCGTTGTTGAAAAAGCTCAGATTCTCGAATCATCGCCTCCTGGAACTTTTGATGAAGCAGCAGAATCGTCAATAAAATCATGGAGATTTGAGCCTGCTTCCTACAAGGGAAGTGTTGTAAAAGTCTGGGCAAAACAAAAGATAAGTTTTAATTTAAATTGAGGATAAGATATGAAATTTATTTGTTTTTTTCTGTTTTTTGCTTTCTCGCTCATTCTTTTTTCAAATGAAAAAAAGGCTGAGGAGGATATTAATTATTTAGAGATTGCGGCAGTGCTTGTTAAAGACGGCTTTTATGAACGGGCTGAAGAGTCTTTAAATAAAGCTGATTTGAATAAAAAAAACTTTGACTTTGGCCGTTATTACACAATTAAGGGTTTGATTTATCTCAAGAAATCGCTTTATGTTGAAGCAAAGGCATCTCTTGAAAAAGCTCTTTCAAGTGGAAAAAAAGATGAATTTATTTATCTCTATCTTGCCCAAAGCTGTCTTAATTTAAAAAAATACAAATGCGTTGTTGATTCGGTTGATAAAACAGGCTCTATCAGGAAAAGCTATCCTTCACTTTATTTAATGAAAGCAACTGCTTACTGGAGTTTGGATAAAAAAGAAGAGGCTTTTAAAATTCTTGAAGAGGCTCTTGTTTTAAGACCTGATTTTGATGATTTTTATCGTGCCAGATTTTATTATCTGATTGAATCCGGACTTTTTCAGGAAGCCTCAAAACAGTCCTCTGATTTTATAACCAGAAAAAAAGCTACAGAATACGATTACTTAGCAATTGGAAGTGCATTTAGAAAATCAAAAGAATTTGAAAAAGCTGCTCAATATCTTGAGACCGCCAGACTTCTTTTTCCTACAAATTTAGATATTTATGCAGAGCTTGGAAAAGTTTATGTAGAATCAAATCAGCTTTTTACTGCTGCAAAATTGTTGGAAACAGCTGCTTTAAAAGATGAGCGGTTTCTGATTGAATCGGCTGAACTCTACAGAAAAGCTGGAAAACATTATCAGGCTCTTCGGGTTAATTCCAGGATTTCAAGCCAAAAAGATAAATTAAAACAGAGACTTATGATTTATCTTGACATGGAAAACTACGAAATTATCGGCAGTATGCTGGAAGATTTGGAACGCTCAGGCCTAATAAAAGATGAGGAAATTATTTACGCTCTTGCCTACTCATATTTTATAAATACCCAGTTTGAAAAAAGCGAAAAACTTCTAAAAAGACTTAACCGTCAGGATTTATTCAGAAAAGCGGCAGAACTCAGAAAGGAGATTGAAAAGTGCAAAGTAGAATTTTGTTTTTGATTTTAATTAGTTTTTTTCTTTTTAATTTACTAAGCGGAATAGAGCTGAACAACGGAAGTTTCAGGGTTTTTGTTTTTACTGATAATATTCCTGAAAAAAATGCGGATCTTCTTGTTGACGGTGTCTTGGCAATTAATGCTTCGGAAGACGGCTCTTTTGAAGGTGTTTTACCTGAGGGAATCCACTATTTTCAGGTTGCTGTAAATGGTGAAATTTATTCATCTTTTAAAGCTCCTATCACTCCTTTTTTAAGCACCAGAATTATAGTTGCCTACGATTCTTTGCAGCAGTTTTCAGAGCTTGAATTTGATTATCCTGAAGAGGTTCTTGAGCAGTTTTCAGCACCAAAAGAGGCTGAAAAAATTGAGAAAAAGATTGCAGTAACCTTTAAAATAATTTCTGCTGAAACAAAAAAACCAGTCAAAGATGCAAAAATCTATTTAAGAGGTTTTCCGCAAGAGCTTGTCTCTGATAAAAACGGAACAGTTTCCAAAGAAATAACTGTTGGAAATTATTCTGTTTCTGTTATTCACAAAGATTTTTCTGCAAGAACTTTGGAGAATGTTGAGGTTCAGGATAATTGCGGGATGGATTCCCGCCTTCGCGGGAATGACACAGGAAAATCAGGGAATGACACAGAAAAATTAGGTAAAAATACAGAAAAATCAGGGAACGACACAGACACAGGAAAATCAGGGAATGACACAGACACAAAAAAATCAGGAAATTACATAGAAAAAACATTGGATAAAAAGGATAAGATGTGCAACAATTTCGATATTGAACTTACGCCAGCATCTTTGGAACTTGAGGAATTTGTTGTACTTTCTCCGCACATTGAAGGCGGAGTTGCATCTCTTTTGCAGGAAAGAAAAGAGTCTCAAAAAGTTGTTGAAATTATTGGTGCAGAACAGATGTCAAAATCGGGAGATTCCGATGCGGCAGGTGCATTAAAAAGAGTTGCCGGAATCTCAATTATTGGCGGAAAATATGTTTATGTCAGAGGAATGGGACAGCGATACAACTGCACACTTTTGAACAATTCTCTCCTTCCGAGCCCTGAGCCTGACAAAAAGGTAACGCCTCTTGATATTTTTCCTGTCGGAATGCTGGAAAGTATGGAGATTTCAAAGACTTACTCGCCTGATTTGCCGGCTGAATTTGGCGGCGGAGCTGTTCTTTTAAAAACAAAAGGCGTACCTGAAAAATTTTCTCTAAAGCTCTCTTTTTCGGCAGGCTACAAACATGGAACAACTTTTCAGGAAAGACTTTCTTACAAAGGCGGAGCTTACGATTATTTAGGTTTTGATGACGGCACAAGAGCATTGCCTGAAGAAATATCAAAAAATGACGGAAAAGAAATTGCTGAAAAATCAAAATTTTCAAAAGAGGGTTTTACTCCTGAAGAGATTGAAAAAATGGGAGAATCATTTGAAAATAGCTGGAGTGCCAGAAAAACAAAAGCTTATCCAGACATGAATTTTTCTGCTTCAACCGGAAATTCTTTTAATTTTTTCACCCACAAACTTGGGTTTTCAACCTCAATTCTTTATTCAAAATCAGAGTTGTACACAGAAAAAAACAAGAAAAAAATGGTTTTATCTGACGGTTCAAATATGGAAATTCAGAAAAATCTTAATTACAAAATTGGTCAGATGGAGGCCAAAACAGGAGGAATCCTTAATCTTTCCGGTAAGTTTTTTGAAAATCACAAAATTGAAAGCAACACAATTTTACTTAGAACAGCAACAGATACAGCCGCAGAAATACAGGGAAAAGATTCAGAAAACAATATTTTCAAAACAACACTAAGATGGGTTGAGCAGCAGCTCTTTTTTGAGCAGCTTCGAGGCGAACACAAATTTGATTTTTTCAAAAAAACAGTTTTTGAGTGGCGTTACAACTATGCCCAGGCAAAACGCGATTATCCGGATGCAAGAGAGCATACCTATGATATTATTGAAGATACCGGCGAATATATTCTTTCGTCAAATACAAAATCAAATATGAGAATGTGGAGCGAGCTTCAAGATACAAACCACAATTTTGCCGGAGATCTTTCTCTTTTTATCCCCTCTTTTACAGAAAAAGATGGAAAAATTAAAGTTGGCGGAGATTATTTTTCAAAGGAAAGAGAAGTTGACACACGAAGATTTCAGTTCCAAAAAGGGGATAAATCAAGCGAAAAGGCAGAAGAAATTTTCAGCGCAGAAAATATTGGCAAAGATGGGTGGAAAATCCGCGAAATTACAAGAGGTTCAGATAACTACACTGCAAAACAGCAGATTTCTGCCGCTTATTCGATGATTGAAATGCCGCTTCCTTACAAATTTGCACTTTTGGGCGGTGTAAGATATGAAAAATCAAAACAGAAAACAGAAACCTACGAACTCTACACGAAAGAGCCTCAAATTATAAAAGGCGAGTTGAAAACTGAAGACTATTTCCCAGCAATAACAATATCTTACTCATTAACAGAAAATATGAACATAAAAACAGCATACAGCACAACAATCTCAAGACCCGATTTTAGGGAACTCTCGCCTGTAACCTCAAGCGAGGTTGATGAAGATGGCGAAACTGAAGGAAATGTTTTGTTAAAACAGGCATATATAAAAAATTATGATGCTCGCTGGGAGTGGTATTTTTCAACAGATGAAAGCGTTTCGTTTGGCATTTTTTACAAAGATTTCAAAAATCCGATAGAAACAGTTTATCAGGGAACAGCAGACAAAAAAACATTCCAAAATGCAAAAAATGCTAAAAACTATGGACTGGAACTTGATTTCAGAAAAAACTTTGGATTTTTAGGAAGTTATGCAGATAATTTTTATATTTCCGGCAATCTTTCAATAATAAACTCAGTGGTGCAAGTATCTGAAAACTCAAAGGAAAGATCGCTGCAAGGTCAATCTCCCTATGTTGTAAATCTTATGCTTGGATATGAAAATATTGAAAAAGGAATTGCAGCCGCATTTCTTTATAATGTTTTTGGCGAGAGAATCGCTGTTGTCGGATATTCGCAGTCTCCCGATATTCTTGAGCAGCCATTTCATCAGCTTGATTTTACCTATTCCCACTCAATTGGAAACGGATTCAAAATTCAGGCAAAGGCAAAAAATATTCTTGACTCCGAAGTTGTAATCAAACAGGGCGATTTCAAGGCTGAATCCTACAAAAAAGGTCGCGAATTTTCTCTTGGTGCAAGTTGGGAGTATTGAGCTTAATTTTCCGTAATAATCTAAGCATATCAGGCATAAACACGGTCTTGTTTTTATCTTGGTTTTATTGATTTTTTTATACTATACAGTATTGTTTAATCCCCTGTGTAAGTTTTCTGCAAAAAGAAACAGCTTTTAAAGGTTTGTTATCATTGTGTTTTCAGGTAGTTTATTTTGCATTTTTTTGTTGGTTATTAGAAAAAATAAGATGGAGATTGAAATGAAGATGTTTGTTTTTTTTGCTGTATTTTTTGTTTTTTTATCAGCTTGTCATAATGACAAATCCTCTCACAACAATACTCCTCTGACAGATTTAGACAATATTGACTGGGAGGAAGAAGTATTTGAAGATAATGATGCTTTGCAGAAAGATGAGAACCGTGATATTGAAACATCGGAAGAAGATCTGGATGATAAAAACACTTCTGATATTGATGTAACTGATGAGGATATTGAAGATAAAGATATTTCTGATATTGATGCAACTGATGAGGATATTGAAGATAAAGATATTTCAGATATTGATGTAACTGACATTTTAAAGGATTACAACAAAAACTATTTTTTGAGTGATACTATTTTCATGTGGGTTGTTACCAATGGCAGTGAGGTGTTTGTTGGTAGTGTCATGGGCAACATATACAGGGTTGAGGATAATGGAGTGCTTTCCTTTATTGAAGAATTGTTGTGGCTACCTTACTCTTCTTTTATTTGGACGGGCGATCCTGCTGTTGACGCATCAGGCAATATATGGGTCGCATCTATTTTTGGATTAATTAAATATGATGGTGTTTCATGGCAATTTTTTTCTACAAACGACATGGATGTTCCTTCTGATGATTCAGGGTTATTATGTCAACCTGCAGCAGTGCACGAAAACACTGTCTGGGCAAATGTTTATTCTGAAGGTATTGTTTATTTCGATGGTTTTATGTGGCATTATTACAAGCATGAAGAAACTAAAATACCCCTTTCTTCTTTTGTAACAATAAAACCTGATCCATTTAAAAATAATAAGGCATGGCTCTTTGCATCTTTTGCATCTGAAGAGGAAGGGGGGCTATGGATTTTAGATAATGATAAAGTAGCTGGCTTTACAACATCCAACAGCAAACTGCACGACAATTTCATAAGAGATGTTGTTTTTTATAACAACAAAACATATATTCTGTTTAATGATTTTACGATTCAGCTTTTTTCAGAGTCAGAAAAAGACTTTATTGATTTTGCTTCAGGTTATATGTCAGATAATGATTATGCCGCAAAATTTTTCTTTAGTGCTAACAACGAGATCTATGTTGTTGGCACTAAAAATCTTTATTTTTTTAATGGCAGCTCATGGACTGCGCAGAATATTATCAATTATTCCAGAACTGTAAATTTGTTTGATGAAGAAGGATATTTCTGGGTGTTTGGTGAGATAAAAATCTATCGGTTCAAAAATGGCAAACTGATTAATGAATATGATCGTGATACAATGGAGGTTTTTCGGGGAAACAGAGAAAACAAAGCTTTAAGCGCACTTGTTTGTAACAATAAAATTTACAGCATTACGAACAAAGGCGTAAATGTTTTTGAAAATGAAGAGTGGCGTTTATCGGATGCTCCCAACAATATTTTTCATTCTGATATTCTCCGCATTAAAGCTGTTGACAATAATATATGGTTTGCCGGCGAAATACATGGAGTCTCTATGTATGACGGAGTATCATGGAAAATATATGATGCCTTTGACGGACTAATTTCCAGCGCAAATGATAGTGCAGAAATTAGAGATATTGCAGTAGATAAGTCCGGAGTAGTTTGGGCAGTAGGCGATGTATATGGTATTTTCAGAAAAACAGGAGAGAAATGGGAAGCACTGGGAAATATTTATAATCGTGAGTCAAGTGTTGTTTTTAGCGATTCTCTTAATAGAGTTTGGTTTGGCGACGGGGAAGGAGTACTAATGTATGATCAGCAGGAGTGGCACAAATATTCATACCGAACTGGAGATTTGGTAGAATTTATTACAACTATTGAGGAAGCTACTGACGGCACGCTCTATTTTGGAAACCGATTTGGCAAGATATACCAATTTAAAGATAATAAGTGGTCACTTCTTTTAGAAATTCCTGAACAACAATCATCAAAATTGTTTTCTGAAATAGCATTTGAATCTGAAATTAATAGAATAGCATTTGATAAAGATGGTGTTTTATGGATAGGAAGTGAAAAAGGCATCTATACTTATCAAAAAGATATTTTAAAAAAATTTGATATTCCGCTTACTAAATTTCAAGTAACAGATATTGCAGTTGCTCCTGATAATAAGGTCTGGTTTGTTACAGACGATTATTTAGGATACATTGAAAAAGATACATGGTATTTGCAGCAATTGCCAGATTCACAACAAGTGGTTGGTATTCAACCGCGGGCTAATACGGCAGGAATTATTGTGCCTAAATCAATAGCAATAGATAATGATGGAAATATTTATATTGGCAATGATGCGGGAATAGTTTTATTAACCAAAAAAAATTGAGGGAGTCTTTTATGAAAAAAGTTATTGTATTAGGATTGTTATTATTATTGTTTAATTTTCTTTTTGCTGCATTAAGGTCTGAATGCGATGTTGATCTTTGCGTTGACTATAGTAGTGATTTAGAGCGCAAGGAACTGGAAGAGCAAGCATGGAATGAACTCTTTAAAGATACAATGTGGAAAAGCAAGTTTGCTAAAGATATTATTTGCTCAAAATTAAGACCAATGATTGACTCTCATGGCGATGCATATACAACACTTAAACCAGTTGAACAGGCAGCATTGATCAATTTTTTTGCGCAAGAAGCAGTTGGAAATTTGGGATTTCTTGATCCAGATTTGTTTGAGTTTAGAATAAAATCTGTCATACCAGGAATTGAAAATGCAGAAGTTGGTGCTTGGAGCGTAGCGCGACAAACATGGGGAAAAACTGATGCATATCAAGGTCGTCAAGATGCTATCCGCCTGCTGCATTGAATTATTTGATAATGAGAGAAGGCGGTAAAGGATTTAGCGCTGTAGGTAAAGCGAGAACATTTACAGAGAATTTTTTAACTGCGCACGAGACTGCCAATGAAACATGTGATAATGTCACAAAAATTGATGTTGAGATGGATCTCCACAATAATATGATTGGTAGAGAATATGGTATGAATCATTGCTCTGAGCAAAAAAGCAAAGAGATAATCAACGGCACTGAAAAAGAAATTAATATAGTAAAGTGCGAGTGTTTGGATGCTTCCGGAAATGAGATGTGTATAAACAACATTGAAAAAGATTATTTGTATGATGATTTTGATTATTATGCGATGCCAAAAATATTCTCTGATTTCTATCAAATGGGGTTGGACTCAGTATTTGCAACAACAATAGAAGAAATTGAGGCTCAAGAAAATGCAGACAATCTGGTGCATCTAAAAAATGACCAATATAGTGTTTGTGGTAATTTACCCATTTATGCTACATGGGAAACTTCATCAAGCTCATGTGAATGGTATTGCAATGATTATGAGGCTTATCAGTCTCTCACCGTAAATAATGAGAAAAAATGTGAACCACGCTCAGAAACGCTTAAATGTTATTTCGGATGGTATGACAAGTATTTTATGATAAATACAAAATCTGTTGGCTATGGCGAAAATATTGACAATGACAATACATACTCTGTTGATGTAAATTATCTTTCCGGCTTCAGAGTTATTCGTAATGGCGAACTTGTTTTCAAGCCTGCCCCATTTAGAGCAGAGCTGTTTGACTATGCGGGGTTAATGCCTCTCTATTTACTTATTCCAAGATTCTCAAATGAGTCATTAACTATTGCATTGCAAAATCCCGATGATCAAGACGAGGTGCAGCAGGCAATATGCAGTGCTATTACTGGCGGAGCTGCATTACATTTGGATGCTCTTGAATGGCAATTTGCTTCAACAATATTCACCAATGAGACTATGGTTGAAATACCGACATCTATAGCTGATTATTGGATAATAAACGAATTTAATAATCTTGGAAGCTGGGATGAAGTAGATCTTTCTCCTTTTGCGGAAGATTTGAATTTTATGTATGAAACCATCACGCAAGAGGTCATTACCAACTATGCTCCTGCAGAACCAAATGAAAACAATCCTTTTGATTTATGCGAGCTAAACTGGTTTAAATTTTTATTCCCATACTTCTGCACAGCAACTCTTGAGCTAAAATAAACTTTTGATTAGAACATTCTTGATCCCGAAGTTGTTATAAAACAGGGCTCGATAAAAGCTGAATCCTACAAAAAAGGTCGCGAATTTTCTCTCGGTTTGAGTTGGGAGTATTAACCAACAAATAACTGTTTTTTGATTTTTTACTAATCTGAAATTCATAAATCTTCTGTATAAAATCTCTGAAACTATTGATTATTTTAGGGGGAAGAGATGAGAAAAAGTTTTTTGATGTTTAGTGTTGTTTTTGCTCTTTTGTCTTGCAGTCCTGAAAATTCATCTAAGAACATAGATTTTTCAGATGTTGGTGATGGCAATAATTCTTCTTTTTCTGATTCTGATGATGCTGAAACCGTTGCCAAGACAGATGTAGAAGATTCTGATTTTACTGATGAAAAGAGTTCTTTTGATGTTTTAAATCTTTATGCTGAAACTAATTATGGCGATATTCAGGTTAGTTTTGAGCTTAATTTGCCTGACAGTGAAAAGAGAGAGATTTCTGTTTTTTACAAAGGCGGCTGTGCAAAAGATTGGACAAAGATTATTTTTGAAGGCAGTGTTAATTATTCTTATAAAAATCAATTAATTACCTGGTTAAGTCATGAGCAGGAGGCTGGCTGTGCCGGCGAGATTTTTCTAAGATTTGAGACTTCTTTAAATGAGGTTTTTGAATCTCCGCTTGTTTTTCTCGACAACACAGGAAAAAACAGCGGTTTTGTTAAACTTCCTGAGCAGTCAACGCAGGGAATTACCCCTGATGAAATGGATAAATACGAGGAAGTTTGGGCGATTATTAAAGATGATGAAGGTCTTGATTTTATTGCGACAAGAGTTGGGAAAAACTACGAGGTGAGAGCTGCAAGAGGTCGTATTCTTTTCACAAGAATTCAGACTAACAAAGGTTATGTTTATGAAATTATTGAAAAATCTGCCATTAATCCGATAGAAAATCAGTCGCATGAATGTTTTCCAACCTACGAGGAGGAGCTTAAAGCAGGAAAAGGCGGCTACAGTGAAGGTGATGAAAGGCTTAGTTTTATTGAGGCGGAGAATGACTGCTATCCTTTTGGTTATGAACGGATTTCTGCTTATTTTGATCACCATGATTCAGCGGATATTATGGTAAATCTGAAAGGGTATGCCCATTTTGATATTCAGCCGGGTCAGCACGCAAGTTTAAATATGCTTCAGTCAAGAAGTCCTTTAATTTTCTGGGGAAAAGGTTTTAATCAGGGCAAAATTGCGCTTCCAGTCCGTCATGTTGATATTGCGCCGACTGCTGCAAAACTGCTTGGAATGCCCGAGGTTGAAGGTGTTGATGAGCGGGGAGTTGTTTCCAAAAAAGTTTATCTCCGCTGGCAGGATGGTCATGTTATTGAAGATGTGCTTGATGGCTCAAATCCTGAACATCTTTTTATAATTGCTTCTGACGGTCTTACTCATACTGAATTTTTGAGAAGTGTTACAAAAGAGCCAGAAAAATATCCTAATCTTGCAAAACTTTTTAATGAAGGAATTTCTAATAAATTCGGCAGCATAACAAACTGGCCAAGTGTTACCTACCCTTCTCACAATGTTCTCGGAAGCGGTATTTACAGCGGTCATCACGGGCTTGTTGACAACAGTTTTTATTTAAGAGGCGAACACAAAGGAGTTGATCCTGTGCATGATATTTTTAATACTGAAAAATATTGGAATCCGATAGATTTGGATGATTTTGGCGAGGCTGAATCACTTCATCAGACAATTCACAGGGCTTTTGGTGAGTGGGATTCTCCAAATGGA
>CAZISX010000013.1:33094-34675 GCA_964542005.1 uncultured Spirochaetales bacterium | reverse complement strand
AGCCTCACTTTTTGATCCTTCTGTTAAAGATGCAGATACAGCTGATCTAGAATTCCGCGACCGCTCAGGGAAGGTGCCGCTTGTTCAAAATTCTCTCTCAAGCCTTAAATCTTTTGACGGAATTCCATATCCGAATATTTCGGTTCTTGATAATAAACATGTTTTTGGTGAACAGCTTACAGCACTTGCATCAATGACCGAAATTCACTCACTTTTTACAAAACTTGAGAAAATGCCAAAATATGTAATTATAAATTTTCCAGCGACAGACGGCTCAGCTCACTCAAACGGCGCGCACTCAAATCAGTTAAGAAAAGTGCTGGAGCATCTCGATAAAAACATTGGAGTTCTGTTTAACTGGCTGAAAAGATGGGATATTTATGACAAAACTGCAATAATTTTCACATCAGACCACGGACATCAGTTTGCAGATCCGACAAGAGCCTCAAACCCGATGGAGAGACTTGAAAAGTCAGGTTTTAAATTTCAGGAAAAAACAGCTTACGGGATATATTTTAATTCAGAATCAATTCCTCAAAAATGCAATGTTGAAAAATAACCTCAAGAACATGAAATTATTGTTTAAAAAGTCTATTTTTAAACAAAAATTCTGAAAAAATCTCGAAGTCTGAATCTTTTCACATGATTCACGATATGGTTGTTGCTTCAGAAACAGCTGCCGCAATTACTGGCAAATTTGATTATGGCAGTGTTTTGCATAATGACTTGAAAGGCGAAAATGCCGGCAAATCAGGAACAAATCCTAATTAAATGCAGCGACAACAAAGATTGCGGCTATGGAGAGCATTACAAATTTTTGAAAAATGAAAATATCAGCTGCGGTTTTTAACCAAAAACTCATTTCACCAACATAATCAATTAATTTTTTGTGTTTAAAATCACTTAACTTTTTCTTGAGGAGGAAAAAATGAGTTTTTTTATTGCAGCACTTTTAGCATTATCTTTTTCAATTGTTTTAAGCTATGCTTTTTACACAATTTTTTATCGCTATGGCAAAACCTCCGAAACTCTTCTTTCTGCAACTCCACTTGTAACTGTTTTTAAGCCGGTAAAAAACGCGGATGCAGGTTTTGAAGAGAATATTGAATCTTTTTACAAACAGAATTACCCTGATTTTGAAATGATTTTTGCAGTTGAAACAAACAAAGATTCCGCTCTGGATGTGATAAGACGGGTTGCTGAAAAATATCCGCATATTCGGACAGTTACAATAGCAACCGGCACTTTTAAGCCGCTTAATCCTAAGATTGATAATCTTGCAAAAATGGAATCTCTTGCCGAGGGAGAGCTTTTCTGGGTTGCGGACGCAAATATCTCTGTAGAGCCTGATTTGTTGATAAATCTTGTTCAGCACTATCAGGAAAAAGATGCAAAACTGATTTTTTCACCGATAAGAGGAACAAAAAGCAAAACTTTTGGCAGTCTTGCGGAGAACTCTTATCTCAATTTTCTTGTTTCGGGAAGTATTGTCACTGCCTGGGAAAAAGCAAAAGAGGCAATTGTTGTGGGAAAATCTCTGCTGATTGAAAAATCTGCACTTCAAAAACATTTTGGCGGGTT
>CAZISX010000013.1:31291-33084 GCA_964542005.1 uncultured Spirochaetales bacterium | reverse complement strand
AACCTTTTTTAGCTGAAGATTATGTTATGGGTGCCGAGTTTCAGGAAAAAGGGCTTACTGTTTCAACAAACTATAGCTGGGTTGATAACATAAACAGCGACAGCTCGTTGAAATCATTTTTTGAGAGAGCTGCAAGATGGGCTGTAATGCGCTTTAACCTTAGAAAAAAATGGTATATTGCTGAAATTCTGCTTAATCCGCTGTTTTTTTCGCTTCTTCTTATTCCTGAGTATGGATTTTTCCAGTTTTTTATAATAGCTGCGGCTAAGATTGCTCTTGAATATCTTAACTTTATTTTTATTAATGTTGAGGACAGAAAAAAACTTCGTATGCACTTATACTTTCCTTTTGCAGTCATTGTAAAAGATATAATTTTATTCCTTGTTTATCTTTATCCTTTCTTCAGCGGCTCTGTAAAATGGAGAGGAAGAAATATAACTATTGGAAAAAACACAAGAATTATTTCAGGCAACAAAGAATCAGTTGGAGCTCTTGATGCTTGAAAATAAAAACTCTCATCCCTTGTCTCCGCGTTCTGCGGAACCAAAACAACACAAAGTAAGGGCTGTCGACACCTCTTTAGGCAGCCCTAAATCTTTTTATGCAGTTGGCGTTATGATGGGGCTTGGACACTTGAGAGCTTTATATCCGCTTAAAGATTCCAACTTTTTGAAAGGTTTTGTTTTTTATGGAGAAAAAAAATATACACCAGCAAAAGAATTCAAAATCTGGAAAAAAACTGAATCTTTTTACTATTTTTTCAGCAGAGCAATGAAGATTCCTTTTGTTGGCAAATATATTTTCTGGTTTTTGAACAAACTACAGGAAATTCCTGATTATTATCCGAAAAGAGATCTCTCAAAACCTAATCTTGCGACAAAATATCTCTCTTCTCTCATAAGAAGAAAAGAGCTTTGCAGTGCTCTTTATAGCGAACTTTCAAAAAACAATCTACCAGTTCTTCACTCATTTTATGCAACAGCAATTGCTCTTGATGCAAAAAAATCTAATTTTAAAAACTATCTTTTAATCTGCGACACAGACATTAACCGGGTTTGGGTTCCTGAAAATCCGGCACAGAGTGATATTAAATATCTTGTTCCATGCACTCAGGTTAAAAAAAGACTTCACAGATACGGCGTAAACAAGGAAAATGTTATAATTACAGGCTTTCCTTTGCCAAAAGAAAACATTGGCTCGGCCGAAAACATGGAAATACTAAAACACGATTTAATAAAAAGATTACAACGGCTTGATCCCGAAAAAAGGTTTTTTTCACTCCATGAAATCGAAGTTATGCACTATCTTGGCAAAATTGACAGCAACAATTCCGAATCTTTTTTCACACTTATGTTTGCAGTTGGCGGCAGCGGTGTTCAGGTTGAAAAAGTCAGAACTATTGTTAAAAGCCTCAGTCTGAAAATAGCTGACAACAAAATAAGGCTTATTATTTCCGCAGGTGTAAATCCTCGGGTCTTCAACAAAATATTCAGTTATATTGAAGAGTTTTCTCTTATTCCCCACATAGGTTCCTCTGTTAAAATTATCTTTGATAAAAATCATGACAAATATTTTGAACAATTCAATAAAGCTCTTCGGGAAACCGATGTTTTGTGGACAAAGCCAAGCGAACTCTCTTTTTATTCTGCGCTGGGAATCCCGATTATTCTCTCCAGACCTGTAGGTTATCACGAAGTAATTAACAAAAACTGGTTGCTCGAAATGTCTGCCGGAATAAGAGAAAAAGGGAGCGACGAAACTGTCGGCGAGTGGATTTTTCATCTTCAAAGAAG
>CAZISX010000013.1:28658-31281 GCA_964542005.1 uncultured Spirochaetales bacterium | reverse complement strand
CGGAAGCAGCCTGGAACGGTTTTTTGAAAGGAAGAAAACATGGAAGCTGGAATATTGAAAACATAATTTGCGGAGGAAAAAATGAATCTTCTTGTAATTTCTGACTTACATCTTGGAGCTTTTCGTGAAGGAGATATTTTTGGTTGGAAAAGTGAGGATTTTCTTAAAAAAATAGAGTCTGTTGTTGAAGAAAATGGCATTGACAAAATTGTTTTAAACGGAGATATTTTTGAACTTTATAAGTATGATTACAAAGATATTTGCCTTCATCACAAAAAGCTTCTCGATTATTTTTATAAAAACAACGCTATTTTTATAAAAGGAAACCATGACACTATTTCTGATGGCCGAGAAGCCTTTGACATGTGGAACAGAAAAGGACAGTCAATTCATATTGAACATGGCCATGATGCCGATTTTTTAAGCGGAACAGCTCTTGGCAGATGGTATTCAAAATGGCTTCACAGAATGATAAAACAACTTTCGAAAAAGAAATTTTTGTATTCAATTTACCTTAAAATTGTTGCTCTTGATGATGAGATCAACAGAATCCCAAGAAAATACAACTCCTATACATATCTCAAATATGCACTGAATCTCCTTAAAAAATACGATGTTGTAATTTTGGGACACACGCATAAAATCGAAACACACAAAACCTACTATTTAAATGGGAAAAAACTCTACTTGAACTGCGGCTCATGTTCGATGGGAAGATTTCAGGCAGTAACACTTGAGACAGAGACATTAAGATATGAAATCATTAAGCTTTCTCATGAAGAATGCACTGTAAAATCTGAACAATTTAAACTTGCTGCTTAGATTAGAATAAAATGTTTATCCTGAAATAACCTTATAAATTGAAGTTTGAAAATCCTTCAAAACATCAAACATCGAGGCGGTTGTCCTCTCTAAAAGCAGCCTTTTTGTCATTTCTGCATATTCAACTGGCGTATTTACTCCAAACAAATTGTCGCGAAGTGCCTCTTTCCGTGCGATTTCACCTTCAACAAAATCCTTCCGGTAATAACTTTTTCCAATTTCTCCAGCCGTAACTCCCAGAAATTTATTAACTTTTTGTGAAGCTGCATCAATTATCTCCATTGCTCTTTCTGAAAGGTTTGCGTTTGTTAGAGAAATTTTATCAAGTCTCAAACTTTCGAGCGAAAAATCGGGAATTGAGAATTTTTCACTGCCGCCATAAACTGAGCTTAAGTATTTCAGCGGATTTTCAGTCACAGAGATATCTGTCGCAAAATTATCATAACTGTTAGAAAAAACGAGGTTTTTTGTCCTTCCAGACCAGCCGGCACTCACAAGTTCATCTTCATTTATCTGCAAAACTGTTCCATTTCCGAGATTCAGCTCGCTTCCGCTGTATGATTTTTCTAAACCGCCATTAATAACTGCGGAAAATGGCTCGCCCGACGGTGTCTGCGCATCAGAAAATGAGAAAGCATTCTGAATATCATCGTTTTCCGCCGAAATAAAAACCTGACCTTCAACTCCAGGGAGAGGCGAGCGGATTACAAATTTTCCGGCGGTGTTTTCAAAAGTGTCGCTATCGCTATTTGTCACAAATGTCACAAGATTTGCATCAGCCGAACTGTTTAAATCCACACTAAAAAGCGATTTTACAGCATCGCTGATTTTAGTTTTTAATTCACCAACTGTTTCAGATGGATAGAAATCAACAACTGCGTTTTCACCTAACATATTTGAAAAATTGAGCAGATTTCCATAACTTGAAAGGATAAAGTTGCCGTCATCATCAAAAAAAGTGGCGATTGATGAAAGCGGTGTAAGCGAATTTGCCGTGCCGCCCGATTCATCAATACTAAATTCAACCTTGTCGCTAAGCGTTGCTGTCGTCACAATTGCAGAAAACTGAAGCGTGATGTTTGCTGTAACCCAGCTATTGTTTGCCGTATCAAGCTGAACCAGAGAAAAGCTCTTGACATCATTATCAATTTCGGCAACTGTTCTTGAAAAAAGAGCAGAGTTCTGGGTCAAATTTCCAGCACCGTCATTTATTCCGGCAGTAAGTTGAAGCTCAAGATGATTTGCGCTCGGGTTGTCATAATTTCTGTCAGGAAGCCCCAAAAGATACTTTTCACCAGTTTGTACGCTCATTGTAGCAATCGCTGTGTTGCCTAAAATAATTGATGCCGCTCCATCAGAAAGAGTAACGCCGCTATTTGTAAAATAGTTTGAATTTACTGTTAAATTTGACCAGTTCGCACCGTTGTCAAACGAATATTTTATATCAAAAGTTCCAGCTGCGGTTGTAACTGTGTCATTGCTTAAAACCTCAATCATCGCGTATCCGCCACCACTTGGAGCTGTGAGCGCACTTCCGGTCAAAAGAGAAATCGCAGTAGTTACCGCAGTTTTGTACTCTGCAAGAAGCGATGCGTTAGCCGCAGTTTCAGCCGCGTTTGCAACACCGGGGTTTAGTTCTGCTGTGTAAAGTGCAGTGCCGGAGAGGAGATTTTGCGGATTTGAAACAAGAGTAATTCCGTTTATAGAGTCTGTGCCGCCCGAAAAATCGGTTTTAACGGCTGTATTAAAATTGAAAATATCCCAGTTATTTGGATCAGTTCCATAGTTTCTGGCACGGAAA
>CAZISX010000013.1:25658-28648 GCA_964542005.1 uncultured Spirochaetales bacterium | reverse complement strand
CGCGCCAGCTCCGGCAGTTGCAAGGATATAGGCAGAAATGTTTTCATCATTATTTATTGATGTCACAGCCGCGTCACGCCCTGAGCCGTCAAGTGCAATTGAGAGCAAATCCCCCGAAAAATCAAATGTTAAAGAACCTGTTGTCGCAAAATTTTCTGTAACAGTTGCAGATGCTTTTATCCCGTTGTAATCAGCGTTTGATATTGCTTCAAGCCCCGATTTTACAGAAAAGATATTGGTTGTAAGCACATGATTCTGCGATGTTTTTTCATCGTTGTAATAGCTTCTGACCGTGTAATCTCCGCTTGTTGCCGCATCCCGCGCAAAAACTTTTGCAAAATCTGAGTTACTGGTTGAACTGAGAGCTGAATATCTGCCTGAGAGAAGTTTCTTTGTGTTAAATTCAGTCGAAACCAGAATCTTATCAATCTCATTCCGAAGAAGAGAAAACTCGTTATTAAGCTCTGCTCTATCATTTTGCGTTTTTGACAAATCCTGAGAAGTTAAGGAGAGTTCCCTCATTTTTGAAAGCACAGAGGAAATCTCCCGAAGCCCTGCATCAGCCTCTTCTCCAAGCGAAATTCTGTCTGTAATATCTGAGCTGTATTGTTTGAGCGATTTTGAAAACGATTCTTCCCTGATTTTTCTAGCCATGCTGTAACCTCCATCAGCAGAGCTGTTTACACTCTCTCCGGTTGAAAGCCGGCGAATCGAGCGGGAAAGAAACTGTTCGTGAATTTTTGATGTTCCCGCTAAAAAAGCTGAAACTGAATCTATAAACATGGATGCCTCCATAAATTCTGTTTTTGTAACATCCATGTGTGGAAAAAAGGCAGACGATCCTTTCTCTGCCAAAGATAGCCCCATTATAGCAATTTAACAACCTCATTTCAAGGTCATATTGTTTTTTATTTATATATTCCCCTCTTTTAATAAAAAATGAATGATAAACTTGATAGTTATTGGGAAATCTAGTAAAAAAAGAGTTGACTTTGAGAATTAAGAACACTATTATTAGGCTACTATTTAAAGGAGAAGAGAAATATGAAAGGTTTTACAATACTTGAGCTGTTAATTGCGGTTGCTATCTTGGCTATTGTTGCAGGTCTTGCAATTCCAGCGATGAGCGGACTCGGTGATGAGCAGAAAATCAAGCAGGCTGCAAATAATGTGGCTGATTTTATCAATAAGACCAGAATGTGTGCTCAGTCGGCGGCACACAGGCAGGCAACACTTACGATTGATAAAGATAGAAAGTTTCTAATAGCATGCAATGACGAAGGCGGAACTGCAAAATGGAATAAATTTACAAAAGCCGCAAATTACGAAGCAACAGATGCTACTGGAACATTTACCTTAAAAGGAGGTAATCCTTTAACTCCTATTGACTTAAGTTCTGTTTCAAAAACAATTATTTTTCCCTCGAGAGGCCTTCTTGACAACGAATATGAAATAACATTATCAAGAGCTCCCTTTACCTGCATAATAAAGATTAATAGAATCGGAACCGCGGAGGCTACTTCATGCAGATAATCAATAAAAAAGGGGCTGTTCTTCTCGATGTTATGATTGCCATAATATTCTTTGCTATTGTTTCTATTGGCCTTTTCAAACTTCTTTTTAGTGATAAAACAGGCACAACCGATTCTGACAGAACAACTGTTGAACAGATAGACTTTAATGCACAAAAAATAGATTTTCAAAATCAACTTATAGAGTGGGCTAAAATTTATACCAGCAGTGATGCTACTGAAGCGCCAACATGCAATTCAACAACAAATTGTCCGACAGCTCCTGCAGGTATAACTTTTTCTAATATTAGTGATGAAGCTGGCAAAATGACAATAGATGCAAGTATAAAACAACTTTCATTCAAATTGAAATATAAAGTTAGTGGAACAGACAAGTCAGAAACCATAACATTTTACTACCGTTGAGGCATAATATGAAAAAAGGATTTACTATCATAGAACTTTTAGTAGGCGTTGCGCTTATAGCTGTTATCAGCGTTGTTGCTCTGAAATTTTTTGAGGTTGCCGGAGGCGGAGCTCAACATCTAGGTGAAAGGGAAAAACGAGTAATTAACTCACAGATAACTTCACAATATCTTATTGAAGAGATGAGTTCTGCAGGATTAGCTGGTAATTATAAATATTTTTTTATGCCATGCAGGTGCGACACTGCTATTATAAAAAACTGTTCAAAAGCAGACTGCGGGCAAGATGGTGGAAAAGATAAATTTGCCGTAAGAAAAGCAGAGTTTACTGGTTATGGAGTTGCAGACAATGATGTTATTTTCTCTTCAAAAGATAAAAACGGAGCCGTATGTCCTTTAGGAAAAGCTTTTATATATCCCAAAGCAACACCTGAAAAAAATATAACCTCTGTAGACATAGATGGCTCGGCAGGAACGACCACAGGTACATGCAAGGTTACAGGCGCAAAAAAGGGAGACCTTTTTGATGTCAATGCTCAATATATTCAATATTTTTGCGATATTGAAAATAACAGATTTGCTGCTGAAATAATAAATGCCACATCCGATCCTATTGCACAAGCATCTTTTCCCTCAAAAGAAAACACGCCAAATGTTGTGACTCTTGTTGATAATGTTTCTGCCTGCTCTATAAAATTTTATAAAAAAGGCGTGTCTAGTTTGGTAGATACATATTCTTCAGATTATCAGGAGATTATTGGTGCTGAAATAAGTTTAAAAATTAAGAAATCAAAAGACACTGCCGGCACAGCAGATGGAACTTATATCCCAAAAACAATATTGATCAGAAGACAAATTAATTGTAAAAACAGATAACGATAAAACTCGCGGGACTTATTACTTTTACGACACCAAAAACAAAGAGTTGATAAAATTTTTAAGCAAAACATTTGCGGTCGCCGCTGACCAGATAAAAATAATCAGTGGAAAAAGCGAATCGTTGAAATTGATAAAAATAATTTCCGACCGGCACGATTGATCCATCTCTTTTAAA
>CAZISX010000013.1:24692-25648 GCA_964542005.1 uncultured Spirochaetales bacterium | reverse complement strand
AATATTGATCAGAAGACAAATTAATCCAAGTGAATAAGGGGAAAACTATGATTAAAAAAGGATTTGCAACAGTTATTGTTCTCATTATTTTTATTGTTCTTTCAATTATCATTTTGATTGTTGTCCAGAAACAGCACACAAATATTGATGCTTCAACTCAAGCAAAATTCAAAGCTACAAGTAAAATTGCAGCTGAATCTGCCGCTCAATTTATTATTAACAATGCAAGCGCAACAGTTATGTTAAATGGAACATCAATACCTGTCCCTGATTCATCCACATGTAAACCAGCCGCTGACATTTCAATTCAATTAGATACAGGATATGTTGTTATACCTCAATCCGGTTTTTGCTTAATTGATACCAAAACATATTCTCTGAGGGTTATTGGCTATGAAAGTGCAAACAAATTAGTTAAAACAGAGCTCTCTGTTGGATTTAAACAGGAATAGGAGGAGACTATGAAAAAAGGATTTACACTTATTGAAATAATGATTGTTGTTGCAATTATTGGTATTTTGGCTGCTATTGCAATTCCGATGTACACAAACTACATCAACAGAGCAAAATCCCAGGAAGTTATTGATGCTCTTTTAGCCGGAAAAACTGCAATGCTTAGATTTAAGATGGACAATGGGACATTTGTTGGAGCTACTCTGGCAGGACTTGAAAAATATGGTCTAAAAGCAGCTGGAACAGATGGCAAATCTGCTTTTGGAAATGCAAAAATTGAGATTGACTCAACTACAACATTATCTGTAACAGCTTTTCAATTAAAAGCAACAGCCCCAATAAGCTCCACAACCTTAACTTGCACAGTTACAGCTACAACGGAGCCTTTAAAATCTGACGGAACAACCTGCAAATACTAACTATCTTTTTCCTGATTAACTTTCTGAATTCAAAAGAGTATTTTTCTGAAAAATTTAAGATTTAAAACTAATTAGACTTACTTC
>CAZISX010000013.1:20615-24682 GCA_964542005.1 uncultured Spirochaetales bacterium | reverse complement strand
CTCTTCAGCTTTAGCTTCTGGTGCTGGTGCTGGAGCTGGCGCAACAGCCGGAGCTTCTGAACCAGGTTTTGGATAGCCTACAAAATTCTCTTTTTCATCAAGAAGTTCAGGGAATTTGGTGATAAATGTGTCTTTCCACTCTTTAAGAGGGAATCTTCCTTCTTTGTAGAGCTTTGTTATAAACTTGAGTCTTTCTTCATTTGTAAGAACCATATACTTAGTCATAAGAAGTTCCATAAGCCCTAAAAGCTTTGGATCATCAAGCTGTTTAGCACCAGTCTCAAGTGTTTTCTCTTTTGCTTTTTCTATCCACTGTTTTTTCTGATCTTTATTGATGTTTTCAACTTCCTGAATACGAATCATAGCTCTGATCCATTCCTGATAGTTGTTCTTAGCATCAGCATCATCCCAGATTTTTTTGTAAAATCCTTCAGAAAGCTTCTCATCACACTGTCTTTCATAATCAATTAATGATTTGTCGTGCGGATAATTGGAACGAAGAGAAACCAGCTTCTGTTTTGCAAGCTGAAAATCACCTTTCTGAATCAACTGAACAACCTGTTCTCTCTCATCAACTTCTTTCTTGCTGCAACCTGCAAATGCAGCCATAACTGAAATAAGAACGCAGATTAACAAAATTTTTTTCACGCATACCTCCTAAAAACAATAATTACGGACGATGTATCATATTATAAGATTTGGAAAAATAAAATTTTTTTTGTTAAATGAAATTATTGCGTAGTGGAAAAGTAGAAATAGCTGGAAAACAACAAAATAATCTGCAAAAGTTTACACTATTTACAAGAATGTTCTATTTAGGTTTTCTAACTTTTGTTGGTTTTGAGACCGTTGTATTACTGCAGACAACACAAGCTTCATTAATAAATTCATCAGACATTGTTGAAAGTTCTTTGCAATTTTCACCACAGCCAGCTACAAAATTTTTGCCTGCAAGATCAAAATCACCACCATAGCAAATTTTGTTTCCAGTTTCACACTCGATCTTTACAGACATATTGCCTTTAAGTTTTATACCACTCTGCAATACGCCATTTCCCTTAGATGTATCATAAAAACTGATTGTTGGATTAACATCTCCCTTAGAAAAGTTCCAAGTGATTGATGATTTTTTTTCTTCAAACTTTCTAACCTTAGTTTGTCTTGAAATTGTTTTTGTAGAACAAATATCACAAGATTCACTAACAAGTTCTCCAGACATTGATGAAAGCTCCTTGCAATTATCGCCACAACCTGCAATAAATTTTTTGCCGGCAAGTTCAAAATCTCCACCATAGCAAATTTTATTTCCAGATTCACATTCAATCTTTACAGACATGTCGCCCTTAAGCTTTATACCACTTTGCAGCACAACATTTCCTTTAGAAACATCATAAAAATTAATTGTAGGATTAACATCTCCCTTAGAAAAATTCCATGTAAGAGCTGGTTTTTCAGAACGCATTGATGATTTTTTAACTTTTGAATCATCATCAGCACTTCTCATTGAGCTTTTTTTGGTTTTTGAGTCATCATCGGCACTTCTCATTGAGCTTTTTTTGGTTTTAGAATCGTTGCTTGAGCGCATTTCTGCTCCAATAAGTCCTGAAAAAAGTGCAAAGCTAAGGCAAAACAAAAATGCTTTTTTCATTACAATTCTCCTTAAAAATAAAATAAAATGATTAAAAATTCAGAAGATAAAAAAGCAGACAAAAAATTATCTAAAATTATCAAAAGAAACAGAAACAGTTCCTTCCGCACATGAAGCACAGCTTTCAGCTTTATAATCTGCATAATCTTTGCAATTTTCTCCACATCCTATAGCCATGTTTTCTCCAGCGATTGCAAAAGATCCGCCATAGCAAATTTCATTACCTTCTTCGCATTTAATAGCAACAGTTGTAACTTTATCAGAAAGTTTAACTGTAGCTAAAAGAGCAGTGCCATCACTCATGTCATAAATGTTAAGAGTAGGATTTGCTGTATCCAATTCTTTGGTAAACTGCCATGTCATATCAATTTTTTCTTCTTTTACGGTGCAAGCAACTAAAGCCACCATTGCAAATGCTGCAATAACAATTGATTTTTTCATCTTAATCTCCATACATGTTAAAAAATAATTTTTTTGTCCCACAATGTTTCATTGCAAAATTAATATATACATACACAACATAAAGTCAAAAAAAAACATTAATGACATAAACTTTTTGATATCTGTACAAGTTTTGATATAAAAAATCAAAGATATAACAAAAAAAAACCATTAGCTTAACAAGCATTCATTAGGTTGTTTACAAGATATTTTTGATACCAAATGAAGCCATAAAAGAAACATTACAAAAAAAGGATAAAACCACACCTAATTTTACTATACTCGCGTGTTCAAAAAACCACCCAGTTTTGTTGACAAAGAAATAAATCGGAGTAGTTTTCTCTCGTTATTATATGAATCTTTTTGAAACAATGGGCAAATCAGAGAAAATCACACACGAAGGGATCGCTTTTCGGGTTGAATCCGGCAAAGTGTTTGTTAAAATTGAATCTCTAAGTGCCTGCGCTAACTGTCATGCCAGGGGAGCCTGCTCATCTCTTGATAAATCTTCAAAAATTATAGAAGCTTATGCTGATGAGCCAATATCTGTTGGAGAAAGTGTTATTGTCGAGATGTCGGAATCTCTGGGGCTTCTTGCTGTTTTCTATGTTTTTGTTATTCCGATGATTATTTTTCTAATTTTTATGGGTGTTATTTATAGCTTTACTGGAAATGATTTTCTTTCTGTAATCTCAGCTTCTTCAACTTTTGTTGTTTACTTTTTCATACTTTACAGAATGAAACACAGGCTTACCAAGTCATTTATTTTCAGGGCACGAAAAATATAAACTGTTGTGAGGTATTGTCGTGAGTGATGTAATCTTATTTTCTGTTCTTTCTCTTGGTGCTATTGCCGGATTTGCGGCTATTGCACTCTTTTTTGTGGCGAAGAAATTTCATGTTGAAGAAGATCCGCGAATTGATGATGTTGCGGCTATTCTTCCTGGTGCAAATTGCGGAGGATGTGGTTATGCAGGATGTCGCGGTTTGTCGGAAGCTCTTGTAAAAGCTGCGGAAAATGGCGACATTTCCGGTCTTTTATGTCCTCCTGGCGGCGGAGAAACAATGAAAGCAATTGGCAAGTATCTTGAACTTGAGGTTCAGGAAACAGAGCCTATTACTGCTGTTATTCACTGTTCCGGCGATTTTGAAAAAGCACCGCGCAAACATCTTTTTGATGGTGCGGCAAAATGTTCAATTGCAGCAACAGTTTCATCTGGAGAAAAAGGGTGTGCTTACAGCTGTTTAGGCTATGGCGACTGCGTTGTTGTGTGTCAGTTTGATGCGATTTATATGGATAAAAAAACAGGTCTTCCTGTTGTTGATGCTAAAAAATGTGTCGGCTGTGGTGCTTGTGCAAAGGCTTGTCCTAGAAAGGTAATCTCAATCCGCCCAGAAGGTCGAAACGGCCGCAGAGTTTGGGTTGGATGTTCAAGCCGTGATAAAGGTGCAGTTGCTATGAAAGCTTGCAAAGCTGCATGTATCGGCTGTGGTAAATGCGTTAAAGAGTGTCCTGAAAAAATCCAGGCAATTACACTCAATAACAACCTCGCGTTTATTGATCCGAAAAAGTGTATCGCGTGCGGAAAATGTATTGTTGTCTGTCCGACTAAAGCGATAAAGGCTACTTTTGAGCCTCCAATGCCAAAAGTGGCAGAAAAAACTGAGGTTTCTGCATAGAATGCCTAATTTACTGTTTAAATACAAAACACTTGTTCCCCGCTTTCGCGAGGATGACACAACTTTTTTTTGTGTCATTCCCGTGCAGACGGGAATCTGTTCAAAAAGCATTAACAACAAAATATATGGAGAAAAGCGGTGAATCTCAAGACTTTTAAAATCGGCGGAGTCCATCCAGCCGAGAACAAAATGGCATCAAAATCGCCAGTTGAAAAGCTCGCTCTCCCGCCAAAAGCGTACATTCTTCTTTCCCAGCATCTTGGAGCTCCAGCAAATCCGGTTGTGCAGAAAGGCGACA
>CAZISX010000013.1:16752-20605 GCA_964542005.1 uncultured Spirochaetales bacterium | reverse complement strand
TACACTTATCGCAAAAGGCGAGGCATTTATCTCTGCAAACATTCACTCATCTGTTTCAGGAACAGTTTCGGCGATTGATGATGTGACTGATTCAAGCGGCTACCTGAAAAAAACGATAATTATTGATGTTGAAGGCGATGAATGGGAAGAATCAATTGACCGTTCCTCTGAAATAAAAAAAGAAATCAAGCTTGATTCAAAAGCGATTGTTGAAAAAATGAAGGATTTCGGCATAGTTGGTCTTGGCGGAGCAACTTTCCCGACCCATGTAAAATATATGATTCCTGACGGTAAAAAGGCTGATTCTCTCGTGATTAACGGTGTTGAATGTGAGCCTTACCTTACTGCAGACCACAGGTTAATGCTTGAAAGAACTGAAGAAATTTTTATCGGTATCGAGATTATGAAAAAAGCTCTCGGTGTTGATAAGGCTTATATCGGAATTGAAAACAACAAGCCTGACGCAATCGAAATTATGACAAACCTTGCTGCATCTTTTAAAGGTACAGAAGTTGTCGCACTTAAGGTTCAGTATCCTCAGGGTGCAGAAAAACAGCTTATTAAGGCGGCTTTAAATCGCGAAGTTCCATCTGGCAAGCTTCCTCTTGATGTTGCTTGTGTTGTAAATAATATTGGAACAGCTCTCGCTGTTTATGAGGCTGTGCAGAAAAATAAGCCATTATTTGAAAGAGTTATGACTGTTACAGGTAAGAAGGTTTCAAAACCATCGAATTTCCTTGTAAGAATTGGAACTCCTGCAAAAATGCTTGTTGATGCTGCTGGCGGACTTCCTGAAAATACAGGAAAAATCATTGACGGCGGCCCGATGATGGGTAAGGCTGTAACAACACTTGATATTCCGGTAAAAAAAGGAACTTCAGGCATTCTTATTATGGATGCTGCGGAAGCAAAAAGAAATGAACCTAAAAACTGTATCCGCTGTGCAAAATGCGTCTCTGTCTGCCCAATGGGTTTGGAGCCGTATCTTCTTGAAAAACTTGCGGAAAAAGACCGTTTTGATGATGCGGACAAAGAGTGTGTTGTTGACTGTATCGAATGCGGAAGCTGCAGCTACACCTGTCCTTCAAGCCGCATGCTCCTCGATTATATCCGTTACGGAAAAGCAAATGTTATGAGAATCAGAAGGGAAAGGAGTCAGAAATGAGTAATTTAACAGTATCGCTTTCCCCGCATGTGAAAGGCGAGTTCTCACTTGAGAAAATTATGTGGGGCGTTGTGATTGCGCTTATGCCGTCGTTTCTTGCGTCTGTCTATTTTTTCGGTATCCGCGCTGTTGTTGTTACGGGTGTTGCAATGGCAACCTGCATTGGAACAGAGTATGTAATTCAAAAGTTTATGCTCAAAACAAAAATAACAGCATTCGACGGATCAGCCGCAATTACAGGTATTTTGCTTGCCTTCAATGTTCCGTCAAGCATTCCGCTGTGGGAAATTATTTTAGGCTCTGTTTTTACTATTGCGATTGCTAAAATGGTTTTTGGCGGTCTTGGTAAAAATCCGTTCAACCCTGCCCTTGTCGGAAGAGCGTTTATGCTCGCGAGTTTTCCTGTTGATATGACAACCTGGCCGATTCCTGTTAAAACAAGCCTTCTCTGGGCAATGGGAAACAATATTGACGGAACAACAGCTGCAACACCGCTCGGATTTTTGAAAGAAGGTCTCAAAGCTGGCGGAACAGTTGCCGATATTACTGCGAAAATGCCGCAAAATTATGATTATTTCAACCTTTTTATCGGTAATGTAGGCGGATGTATTGGTGAAGTAAGTGCTCTCGCGATTCTCCTCGGCGGTGCTTATATGCTTTACAAAAAAATAATAACCTGGCACATTCCTGTTTTCTACCTCGGCTCACTCTTCGTTTTCACCGGAGCGTTCTGGCTTATGGATTCAACTCACTACGCAACACCAATGTTTCACATACTTTCAGGCGGCGTTATGCTTGGAGCATGGTTTATGGCAACTGACATGGTTACAAGCCCGATGTCTGTAAAAGGCCAGATTCTTTTTGCTGTTTTAGCTGGCGTTTTATGCGGCGCAATCAGACTTTTCGGCGGCTATCCAGAAGGTTGCAGCTACTCGATCCTCATTATGAACGCATTTGTTCCTCTAATTGACAAATACATCAAGCCAACCCGTTTCGGCAAGGAGGTAAGTCATGGCTAAAAAACTTGAGTCAACCTTCCCTAATATGGTGATTGTTCTTTCTGCTATTTCGATTGTTGCTGCCTTTGCGCTAGGGTTTACCTATACCCAGACAAAAGATGCAATTGCAAAAATGCAGGAGAAAAAACAAATAGATGCAATCAAAGAGGTTGTAGCAGAATTTGATAATGATCCTTCAAAAGAGAAATATACAGTTCCTGGCCTTGACGGAGTTGAATTTTATCCTGCGAAAAAAGGTGGCCAACTTGTTGGAACTGCTGTAAAAACATTTACAGACAAAGGTTACGGCGGAAGAATTGACATAATGATAGGATTCAATGAAAAGATGGATTTTTTCAATTATGTTATTCTTGAACACAAAGAAACCCCAGGACTTGGAACAAAACTTAAAGAAAACAAGTTTAAAGACCAGTTCAAAGGAAAAAATCCTGACACATTCAAACTTCAAGTTAAAAAAGATGGCGGCGATGTTGACGCAATAACTGCTGCTACAATCAGCTCCCGCGCATTCCTCGATGCAGCCCAAAAAGCTGTTGACGGCATTAAAAAGGGAGGTGCAAAATGAGCCTTATAAAAGAATTTACAAAAGGAATTATCAAAGAAAATCCGACACTTGTAATGCTTATTGGCATGTGTCCTCCGCTTGCAGTAACATCAAGTGCAATGAACGGATTCGGCATGGGTGCAGCAACAACATTTGTTCTTGTCTGCTCAAATGTAGTTATCGCGCTGATGAAAAATCTTATTCCTGATAAAGTCAGACTTCCTGCATTTATCGTTATTATTGCATCATTTGTTACAATAGTTGATCTTTCAATGCAGGCATATCTTCCGGCATTATCAGCCTCACTCGGCGTTTTCATCCCTCTTATTGTTGTAAACTGCCTTATCCTTGCAAGAGCTGAGGCTTTTGCCCAGAAAAACAGCATAGTTCCTGCATTTTTTGACGGACTCGGCATGGGAATAGGATTCACACTTGCCCTTACAATTCTTGGCGGAATCAGAGAAATACTTGGAAACGGCTCGATATTTGATTTTAAGTTCCTTCCGGAAGATGCCACAACAATCCTTATATTCATCCTTGCGCCTGGAGCTTTCATAATGCTTGGTCTTATGATTGCAGCAATGAATAAAATCATGAAAAAATGTTAGGAGGGTAAAATGGATTTATATATGAAAATTATTATCGGCTCAATTCTGGTAAACAACATTATTCTTGCACAGTTTATTGGAATTTGTCCGTTTTTAGGCGTTTCGAACAAAGTTTCAACCTCTGTTGGTATGGGCTCGGCTGTTATTTTTGTAATGACTTTAGCCACAATCATAACATTTATGATTCAGTATCTTGTTTTAGTTCCGCTACACATCGAGTTTCTTCAGACAATTGCGTTTATCCTTGTAATTGCAGCACTTGTCCAAATGATTGAAATCATTCTAAAAAAGATAAGCCCGCCCCTTTATCAGGCACTCGGAATCTTCCTTCCGCTGATTACAACAAACTGCGCAGTTCTTGCAATCGCTATTCTTACAATTAAAAAAGATTATAACATTGTTGAAGGCGTTGTTTATACAATCTCGATTGCTGTAGGATTCACACTTGCGCTTGTTGTATTTGCCGGAATCCGCGAGAGACTTGAGCTTATGGATATTCCAAAAGCAATGAAAGGTG
>CAZISX010000013.1:8408-16710 GCA_964542005.1 uncultured Spirochaetales bacterium | reverse complement strand
AAAAATTAGTAAGGCGTTTCACCTTTAGCCCTAAGCTTTCTTGTCTTATCTATAAATAAGAGTGTTGATTCATTTGTGATTGTAATTTCCGACTTTGCTCTCATTGCATCTATCTCATTTTGAAACTCTTTTATCATCCCTTTCACAACATTTTCGAGCTGTTTGTCTGGCGAAACAGAGGTTTGTGATGTATCAAGAAAGTCAATAAATTCAAGGAATACATTAAAATAAAGGGCTAGTTGCGGCGGCAAAAGATAGCGAGTTACATTACTGAAAAACCCTTTTAGCGTTTTGCCAAGATAGATGTGAGAAAAAAGCCTCTCTTTGTCACCTTCCTGAAGTGCAGTTAAAGAATTTGCAAGAATCATTGCTGCAATTGTAAGGTCGCGAACAATTGTGTTGTTTTTGTAGTTTTCTGCAGACTGGGGAAGAAATATTGAGCTTATATTGCTCAAAAACTTGGAAATATTAAGCATTCTCCCATCGTTATTAAGTTCAATTTCTTCTTTAATTTCATAGAGTTTCTCATTTATAAGAGACGAAGTGACAACATCGCGAAGCTCAATAATAAGATGTTTTATTGAATATTCACCAGAAACATCAAAACTGTATCTCTGGCGGAGAAGAGAATTGATTTTAGCCAAAAGCTCTCTTCCCATTAATTTTCTATCTTCAGGTAAAAGCAGATGACTTATCTCTTTATACCAAAGCATAAAGTCAATTATTTCAAGAAGTTGAGAATTATACTTTATACATAACTGCCTTGCAATAAGTGTTGTATAGCTGCCTCTTGCAAGAATCCCAGGATCAACAGTTCTGTGACTTGCAGGACTAAGAATTTTCATGTTGTCAATAATTGAGATAAAAAGAAAACTCGGAATAAAATGGCTCAATCTTTTATCTATAAGGTTGAGTGTGTGGCTCATTATGTGATGGAACTGCTTTATCTCTTCCTTAATGTAAAAGTACTGTTCTGACGGGATTTTTTGGTATATTTTCTGTATCTGAATATTGTACTTGTCAAATGTCGGACGGAGGATTTCCTGAATCTCTTTCTCTGCAATATCTTTAGGTTTTTTAAGAATTCTAAGCGTTAAAAGTATTGCATAATCAAGTGTTATCCAGAATTTATAATCAACATTTAAAAGAGAATTTATCTCTTCTTTCTGTCGCCAGATATAAGGAAAAAACTCTGTTCTGTCAAAGGTTGATACAGCGGAAATTTTCTGTAATGCCTTGTAGTAATCTTTCAAAAAAGCTTCTCCTGTGTAACTAAACTAAGCCCAAATTTCTGGTAAGCCTTCTCTGTTGCAATACGACCTTTCTGTGTTCTTGCAAGAAATCCACACTGCATAAGGTATGGCTCGTAAACCTCTTCAACTGTCCGTTTTTCCTCAGAAACTGCGGCAGCAATTGACTCAACACCTACTGGGCCGCCCTTAAACATTTCAATAATTGTCCTGAGAATTGTCAAATCCATTCTGTCAAGTCCGTCAGAATCAATTTCAAGCCTGTCAAGTGCAAATTTTGAAATCTCAATATCAATCACGCCTGTTCCTTTTATCTCAGCAAAATCACGAACTCTCCGGAGAATTCTGTTTGCAATTCGGGGTGTTCCCCTACTTCTTCTCGCAATTTCATAAGAACCTTCTTTTGTGATTGGAACAGATAAAATTCCGGCGGAGCGTTCAACAATTGTCTGAAGCTCTAAAACTGTGTAGTATTCCATTCTAAACATAATCGGAAATCTGTCGCGAAGAGGAGAGCTTAAAGAGCCTGTTTTTGTTGTTGCTCCGATAAGTGTAAAAGGCTGGAGCGGCAACCGCATTGTTCTGGCATGAGCTCCTTCGCCAAGAACTATATCAAAATAAAAGTCTTCCATCGCAGAGTATAAACTCTCTTCAATTGCAGGGTTAAGTCTATGAATTTCATCAATAAAAAAGATATCATTTTCACCAAGATTTGTAAGAAGTCCGGCAAGATCACCTTTTTT
Organism: uncultured Spirochaetales bacterium; assembly: GCA_964542005.1. Lineage (GTDB taxonomy): Bacteria > UBP6 > UBA1177 > UBA1177 > CALOFP01 > CAZISX01. The sequence goes on along the minus strand of CAZISX010000013.1, from coordinate 14,717 downwards.
TTCAAGAGCAGGCCCGCTTGTTATTGTAATATTTACATTCAGCTCGTTGGCAATAATACTTGAAAGCGTTGTTTTCCCAAGCCCCGGAGGCCCAGCAAGTAAAATATGATCAAGCGGCCGATTTTTCTTTTTTGCCGCTTCAATGTAAATCTTAATATTATCAACAACTTTCCGTTGTCCGATATAGTTGTCAATCTGTTTAGGGCGGAGGCTGACCTCGACACCGCTATCTGTATCCAGAACATTTGTATTAAGAATTCTATCTGTCATTTTTTCTGTTCATTAATTAATTTAAGTGCTTCTCTAACAATATCTTCCGCCCGCTTTTTATCTTTACCTTCAATTTTAGAAATAATTTGTTTGATGTGGAAACGATTGTAGCCAAGCGCAGCAAGTCCGGTTTCAGCCTCAAGAACATGACGGGATGCTGCTTCATCAAATCGTTCACCATCATCACCAGCGGAAACCGGCATATTTTTAACCTTATCTTTTAAATCAATAATAATTTTTTCAGAAGTTTTTGCGCCAATTCCAGAGATACTCTTAAAAAATTTAACATCGCTGCCTAAAATTGCAGAAACAATCTGAGAAACCGGAGCAGCTGACAAAACCGTCATTGCTAGTTTTGGGCCAACCTTATCAACCTCAATAAGATACAAAAACAGCTGTTTATCCTGTTCTTCGGGAAATCCGTAAAGAGTTATCGCATCTTCTCTTACAATTGTTTCAACAAAATAAGAACACTCGCTTCCTTCCAAAGCACCGCCAAGAGCCTGAAGCGGAAGAAAAAGAGTGTAGCCTACGCCGGAATTAGTAAGAAGAATTAAAGACTTATCTCCTCTGGATAAAACTGTTCCTTTTAAATAACCAATCATTTATATTCCAATCAAAAAAGAGTTGAATAACGACCTTGATACAATATAGTTTTTTGTAATTTTGTCAAAAATTTGGACTGAAAATCAACCTAAGCATATTTAAGAATTAATTGTTTAAAAATCACAAATAAATTCTGGTCAATTTTAGATTTCATAGCATCGGATTCCATAATAGAGAGAGCTTCCATTGGATGAAGAGGCTTTTTGTATGTCCTGTCGCCTGCAGTTAAAGCATCGTAAATATCTGCTATTGCTATGATTCTGTCAATTATATGAAGATCTTTTGCCCGTTTTTTTGAGGGATAACCGCTTCCGTCAAGCTTTTCGTGATGGTTAAGAACATGCTCAGGAACAGAAGAAAGCTCTTTTGGCCACTTCATTGTTTTTAATATTTCATAACTTTTTTGAGCATGACTCTCAACATCTTTTCTCTCGGCAGAATTAAGGTTCCCTTTTTCGATAAGAAGATAGTCGGCCTCTCTTTTTGTTAAAAGAAAAACTTCCTGATTTTCTATATAAAAAACTTTTGACTGAGCCTGTTTTACAAGAGCAATATCATGCATCTGCAGTGCCCCTGGGGTGTTTATTCTATCAATATTTTCAATAAGTTCTTCTATAAAACCAATATCATCTTTATACTTGCCGCACCGTTCTATAAGCTCACTTTTTTCCAGAGAAAGTTTAACAAACCAGAATCTCCCCTTCACCCTCTCATAATCCGCTTCAGAAAGTTTGTTTATCTTTGTAAGAAGATGCTCTTTTACTCCAAGCTTGCCAATATCGTGCAAAACAGCAGCTATTTCAGCCACTTTGGCATCGTTGGCTGCAAATTTAATTTCTGGAAAAATTTTTGAATCTTTAGAAACTGCATCCATAAGCATTTTTGTGTAATGACTGACTCTTTCCGAGTGATCTTTTGTTGCCGGATCTCTTTGATCTATTGCTTTTGTGCTTGCCATGACAAACGACTCAAAAAGCTCTTCAATCTCAAGATAAAGCCTATTATTTTCGATAGTTACGGCAGACAAAGAGGCAAGCGAAGTAAGAAGAATTTCATCATAGTTTGTAAAAGAAACAACAGTTTCTCTAACTTTTTTGTTAATAATCTGAAGAGCACCAATTATCTCTCCGCGATCTGTAACCATGGGAACAGTTATTATTGACTGAGTTTTGTAATCAAGTTCGTAATCCAGCTTGTGGTTGTGACTGTAAGGCAGAGCAGTGCTTATTGTGTAAGCATCTTCAATGTTTAAGGTTTCTCCTGTTGAGCAGACAAAGCCGACAAGACTTTTTTTGTTAAAAGGAATCTTCTTTCCGACAAATTCTCTAATATCCAGCTTGTCATTTTGAGAAACCAGAAAATAAATGTTTTTTTTATCTTCACTAAGTAAATAAAGAGCTCCCGCCTCTGCACTGGTTGATTTCCTCGAAAATCGAAGAATCTTTTCCCAGAGTGCTTTTTTATCTTTTTCAGCGGACAAATCTATTCCGATTTTGTAGTTTTCAAGAATTTCCTCCTTTAGATGATTGTTGACCCTGAGCATTTCAACAATAAGCTGAATTGTGTAACCATCTGATTTTTCACCATTTATAAAGAAAATATTGTAAGAAAACTGCATAAATTCACGGGTAAATGAAATAATAATCAGATAGCTGGCTTTTTTGGCTATATCTTTATATTTTGAAAATTCTGATTCGTAGCAGATAAAAATAAAATCTTCTTTTTCATTTTGAAGCATTTCGGTAAGATCGGAATGAATGGAATAGCGCGTCATTCTTGTGCCCGGAATTTCATCTGTCGGAAATTGATCAGGAATTATAAGTTTAGTAGTAATGTTCATATCCTTTCGCTTTTATACAGTTTAACGCTCTCTCTGTCAGTGAGCTCATATTATTCAACAAATCGCTATTAATTGCAAATAAATTGTTTACAATACCCCGCTCCTCAAGAAAATAAAGCATATCCGTTAATTCATCAGTTGAAATCAGGATTTCTTTCATCTCGACTGATGCAGCCAGAAATTTTACGATTTCATCTCTGGAGCTCGCTTTTTCCGGGAGTGTTCTTCCAAGCAATTGAATAACTGTATAAAAAGCTAAAAAAAGTGTCTCAAAAAATCTAAGAGACAGTGACTGGAGCCAGGCCGGCAACTCGCTTGCTTTAACATCATTCTCTCTTCTATAACCTTTCACCATCTGTTCAAGAAATAATGAAATAAAATCAGCATCTTCCCCAGCAAAAAACACAGCCAAAGGGGCAAAAACATGAGATATTGAATTCTTGTGAAAATTAAACTCATGCCTGGCATTGCTTTTTATGGAATAAATATTTTTACCATCAGACTCTTCCTTTAAACTTCCTGATTTAACAAGTTTTTGCAAAAGATTTGGAACATGTATGTCAAGATTTAAAAGAGATGGTGCCAACATATATGAAGTGTTATTCTGAAGATAATTTACGATAAACTCCATCTTTACCAGCAATCTTTCTCCGTTCACCTTTGTGTGAGTAAGAAAAAATGTTGAAAATATAGAGGAAAAGCTGATGCAATTTCCTGTCTCAAGTCTAAATGCAATCTCCTTTGAAAAAGAATCATTCAGTTTGCCGCTCATATAAATCGGATTGCTGAAATTGATATAAGCCGGGGCATACCTCATGTTGAAAATTGCAAAAAGTTTGGTCAAAAAACCTTTCTTTTCAGGCTCTTTTCCCTTTGACTTCTCTTTTTCGTAGGCATCAATTTCCTTTAATTTTTCATAGGTTATAGAAACAGGAACAACATAAATACGATTTTTTGTCTCTTTTTTAATCTGGGCTAGCATAGATAATATGCCAGTTTTCGGATTACGGATTCTGCCGGAACGGCTGCGGCCTCCTTCAATAAAAAACTCAATATTATAACCTGCCTGAATAACTTTTTTGAGATAAGTCTGAAAAACTTTGCGGTAAAGATCGTTGTCTTTGATTTTGCGTCTCACAAAAAAAGCACCAACTTTTCTAAGAATAAATCCAAGTGGAAAAAAGTTAAGGTTTTCTCCTGAAATAACCATTGGAACAGTCACTTTTTCGCGGTACAAAAGATTGGAAAGAAGAAGATAATCAAAATAGCTTTTGTGTGTTGGAATAAAAACAATATTGATGTTCGGTCTTGAGGCAAATCTGCGTAATTTTTTAATATCTTCAGAATTGTATATAATTTTAGAAAACATCATAGAAAGAAGATGGTTGACAAGCGTTGAAATTCTATCTGAATCGCTGGGACTGTATCTGGTTTCTATTTCACGAATGTAAGTACGCACTTTTTCAAGCGATTCCGGAGTTTCTTCAGCAAATTCCATCATTGTTTCATTTGAAAGCTCAAACCAATTTTTCAGTGCTGCGCCGACAATTCGTTTTTTCTCATCCTGAAGAATTCTATAGAAAATATGATAAAGCTCTTCATGCTTGTAGCCTTTTTCAACCTTAATCTGAAGACCGATTCTTACGGTCAGCTTTCTTCTTCCAATAAGAAACATAAAAAGCTCGCCAAAAGTAGCCCATAAGTTATATTTTCCGGTAAACGGAAATAGCCAGCGACGACGGCTTTTGCGCCTTTTTGCAACATTTTTATTCCAAAGCGTTGTAACAGGAACCACAAAAAAAGAGTCATTGCCAAATTTTTGTGCCACAAATTTTGTCCACTCGGTATGTGTGAAGAAAAACATCTGATTCAGCGGCACATAAACACTTTTTACTTTTGCCGGATAATTTGGTTCTTTCCGCTGAAATTTTTTCAAAAAATAAAAAATCGTCTCTTTAAAAGGCTGCAAAATAATGGTAACAGGGCCAAAAGAATGGGTTGGCAGAGCTATGCCATGCTTTATGAAAAACCCATTAATTAAAAACTGCTCAATAATAGAACTGTTATGCGACACAAATGCTATGTGTTCGTTTTTCTTTATAATTTCCTTCAACTCATCAATGTCTGCAGTCTCAAATCTTCCGTTTTTTTCAAAAAGATTAAAAATTGTCTCAAATATGTTTTTAGAAAATGAGTAAAAAAATCTTCTCTTATAAAAGTATGAGCTGGTGAATTTCATTATTTTCCTAAAATAAAAGGCTTAACTATTCTAAAAGAGGATAGTTAAAAATCAATTTAAATGAATGGGACGATTGTTTATCTAAAAAGAAAGTGTTTTCAGGGCTGAATTAATTGGAAAATTAAGTTTAAGCAGCTACTCTAACTTGATTTCTGCCGCCTTTTTTGGCTTCATATAAAGCCATGTCAACATTATGAATAAGTTCGTCTAAAGATATATTGTCTTTTCTTTCACTCACTCCGATACTAACAGTTATGCTCCACTGAATAGTGTCAAAAATCTCATCTTCAATTGTTTTTCTAAGTTTGTCTGCTGCCCTGCAAGCACCTTTCAACTCGGTTTCCGGCAGAGCTACAAGAAATTCCTCGCCGCCATATCTGAAAATCATATCGCTGTTTCTAAGTGTCTTTTTCATAATATCTGCAATTTTCTTTAAAACAAAGTCGCCAACCTGATGGCCATAAGTGTCATTTATCTTTTTAAAGAAATCAATATCAAGAATCAGCATTGAAAAATGTGAACTGTAACGGTCACTTCTTGATAATTCATCTCTTAAATACTCTTCCATAAACTGACGGTTATAAACTTTGGTAAGGGCATCAATTCTTATATTTTCCTTTAATTTTTTGTTTTCCTGTTTTAGTTTTTCGTTTTCCTGCACAAGCTGATGAAGGTGTAAAAGGAGGTTGCGATTTACATCAGTGTTGACATCATTTTTCATCATGTCAAAATCTATTGTCATTGCTCCGATATTCATGGCACCCTCACAAAGAAAAGTTTACATGCCTTGTTAAATGCAAATCATGTGCCAAAATTATTGCCTGCACAAAAAAGTTCAGCATCATTTGGTATGATTTTTTAACTTGACATGAGTTGTCAGATTAATTAAAATTCCCGAACTAAAAAGCAACACATTCTCAAGTTTTTTTGTTAACCTAGTTGATGGAGTTAATTTTATGAAAAAAAAGGTATTTATTTCTCTTCTTTTTGTAATTAGTGCGACAGCTCTTTTCGGAGCTGCGGATGTGTCAAAAACACTTTCTGATGACAGTCAGAAAAAGTATGAAAGAAAAGCTGTAATGGCTCTTGATGACTTAGGATTTGATCAGGACAGACTTGATGTTCCAATCCAGCTTTGTGATGCAACTGGCAGTTCAACTCTTTGTTTTCCCTGGGATTTTACGATTACGCTTCCTCTTGACAGAGAACAAAAAGCAAAGGCTGCCAAAGAATTTTATGGATGGACAATTACCTCAAGATTTGACAAGGTCTTAGTTGGTGGCGGAAAAGCAGAAATTATCACAAAAAATGATTCTATTCAGGTAGAAACAGGGGCAATTCAGACATTTACATC
>CAZISX010000013.1:0-8351 GCA_964542005.1 uncultured Spirochaetales bacterium | reverse complement strand
TATGGAACATTTAAGACTCGTCTTGAAGGCTACCTTAATGGTCAAATGAAAGACATTATGCAGAAACTTCTCTCTGAATCAATCAACTCCCGCTACAAAGAAATGCCAGAGCAGGAGCAGGAAACTTTTATGAGAACAAAAGCAAAAGAGCTTGGTGTTCCATTTGAATTTATTCAGAAAATGCTCAACTCATCCTATGTTTTCGGTATTCATATCGAGAAAATTAACGGTTCAGGAAAAGTTACAAAAGTAAATAAAACCGTTCCTCTTACCGGCATCAAAATTCCTGCTTATGAAATCACTTTTGATCTTCCAATCAACGCGAAAGTTCTTATTTACAATTATGATTTAAACAAGAATGAATTTGTTCTTTACAAAGAAATAAAAGCATGGTCTGGAATTGGCACTGGTCTTTTTGACGGTGAAACAATGTATCTTATTCCAACACATGAACAAGCGATGAAAGCATTCAACAACACTTTCCAGACAGCACTCAAAGCTGCGGCAATCAGCGCAAACTACGAACTTAAAAAAGATGATAATTTTGCAATTTTTGCACCGGTAACAGGAACAGATGGTAGCGCGGTAATGGCTGATATTGGCGTTTCTGAAGATGTCAGAGTTGACCATCCATTTGAAGTAATGGAAAAAGTTGATGGTGAATTCAAAACTAAAGGCTACACAAAAGCAAGAAATGTTTTCATAAATTGCGGTGAAGCTGGTCAGACAGAGTTTGCCCTCACAAAAGGCAATGCAGAACAGGCTGATTTAATGAGAGAATATCCTTGGACTGGTCTTTTCTTTTATCTTGGCGGCGGTCTTAGCGGCAGAAGTATTGCTGTAACAGGAGAAGATAAAACAACGCTTGAAGCATCTGGCAAGAAAACAGAACTTGGCGGAATGACTGCGTTTGGTGGAGAGCTTGGCGTTTCTGCTGATTTAGGATATGCAACAAACACATCGTTCCTTTCTGAAGTATGGTTTAATCTTTTCTTTAAATTTGCTGCAGGCGGAGAGAGTATTGATGGATATTATGATGCACCATTTTATTATGGTGGTGGTATAGAACTTTCCAAGAGATTTTATCTTGGCGGTAGCGGAATTTTTGCTGCACCAGGTGCTTCATTTTCCTATGAAAAAGGTTCTGCTTCTTATAATGGAACTGATGGTTATGATGATTTAACAATTACAACTTTAATGGTTACTCCAGCTCTTCAGGTTGGATATATGTTCTCTCCATCTTTTGAGCTTATTCTTAAAGGTGGATGGAATCAGCCATTTGGGGCAACAGTAAAAGCTGGCGATGAAGAAAAGGAAAATGTTGAAATGAAGGGCGGTGTTTACGCGATGATTAATGCCTCTATCCATCTTCCGATTGTTGGCCCGATGGCTAAAATTTACTCCAGACCGTCAAATATCTGTCAGGATATGGCGAAAAAGAAAAAAGAAGAAAACGCGAAAAATGCACCAGCTGCACCAGCTCCGCAGCCAGCTCCGGCAGAAGGAACACCGGAACCTGTAAAGCAGGAATCAGTTGAACAGAAACCTGTTGAGCAGCAAGGCGTAACTCAGTAGTTGTTTATTAAAATTTAAATATTGGCAAAAACCGGGATTTTATTGCAATTTCCCGGTTTTATTGATTAAACTTATGGAGGCAAAGATGAAAATGCGTTTTAAATTGTTTTTTATTGCTCTTTTAGCTCTTGGAGCAGTTTCCTGCGGCGGTAATGCTGATGCGTGCAAAACTCACACAGGTCAGGATCCGATGTCTTTTCAGGCTACTTTCGTTGAATCAACCGGAACAAACGAAGTAATGGTTCAGTCAACTGGTAAAGGTTGCACAATCGAAGAAGCAACTTACGATGCAAAAAAAGCAGCTTTGTGGTTTCTTATCGAAAGTGGCGACAAACCAATACTTAAAACTTCAGAAGAAAAATCAAAAGGAACTGGCGTAAAATATGAAGCATTCAATAATCCTGATATGTTTATCCGCTGGAAAAGTGATATCAAAGGCAAAAAAAGAGAAGGTGCTTACTATCTTATAACCTATGTTTTCAAAGTTGACACAGCTCAGCTTACAGAAAAATTTGTAGCAATGGGCGCAACACAATCTGAAGCAGATCTTGGCGAATCAATTGGACTTCCAACAATTGCAGTATTACCTATGAAAGAGTCTGGCTCAGATTTTAACACAACTTCAGTTACTGTTTTCCAGGAATACCTTCAGGACAAACAGTTTGAAGTTTATGTAGCAGCTCAGGCAGATAAGGTAAACAATCTTGTTGCAAAAGTTTCAACACTTGAAGGCGGAGAGCCTGATCCAATGCATGACCTCGCTCTTTCACTCGGCTCAGATGTTTATCTTACAGTAAATGTTTCCGGCGGACAAAGAGCAATGGGCGGCGTTAAAACAATGAAAGCATCTATTCAGGCGCAGGCTTTTGAAACAGCAACCGGCAAACTTATCGGCTCATCGACAGGCTACTCCGCAGAGAGATCTACTCCTGATTTCAACCCGCTTGTTCAGGAAGGAACAAACGATGCGGCAGCAAAAGTTCTTTCTCAGATTAAAGCTGAATGGATGAAGATGGCTAAAAAAGGCAAACCATTCAAAATCAGCGTTCTTTCCAGCACAAAAGATGGCGCAAAAGTTGATGAAGCAATTTATGGTGGCTTGAAATCACTTACAAAAGTTCCAATCAAAAGACAGGCTGGCGGAAAATCAAGCTTTACCTACATTGCTTATGTAAAAGATGTTCCAAATGCTTATGAACTTCTTCAGAAACTTCAGGGCGTTTACAAAGGACCTGGCAAACTTGAAAAAGTAAGCGATACAGGCTCTTTCCTTGTTATAAAAGCAGCAGGAAGCGGCGAAATAGAAATCAACATTCAGTAGGTAAAACTATGAAATCATTAAAGCTTATAGCTTTGGTTATAAGTCTTGCAATTATTTGGGGAGCCACAAGCTCCCCTCTTTTTGCCGGAAATTATGACAAGGTTAGAAAAAATGCGAATGATGCTTTTGATGAGCTTGATGGCAAAACAACAGCAAAGCCAGCTCAAAAAAGTGACACTAAACCAGCTCCGGCGAAAACAGAATCAAAACCTGTGATTTCATCCAATCCAGCTGACAACAGGATTATTCTCAAAGCAGATGGATATGGTGCAAATCCTGAAAAAGCGAAGAAAATTGCTCTTTCACAACTGAGTCAGACAATTATTTCTTCAGTTAAAGCAAATCTTGAAATGAAACAGGAACAAAAAGACGGCATTTATTCAGAATCGTTGAAAAATGATATAAATGTTGAGTCGAATGTTCTTCTAAAAGGTGTTGAATATTCAAAGCCTGTCAAAGAGGGAAAGGAATTTAAAGTTACAGCCTCAATGTCAATTAAAGCTGTAAAAAATACGCTGGGTTATCTTGTTTCTATTTTGCCTGAAAACATAGATAATCAGTCTTCACAGCAGTACGATTCAATCCTCACAAATATCTATCTGACACTTGCGCTTCTTTATGCTGTGACAGAAAACGATATTTCGGCGAAATCATCACTTGTTGCCGCGGTGACAGCACTTAAAGATGAGATTTTTACCAGAATTAATTTCGGCTCTATTGTTATCACAACAGAACCTTCCGACGCGGTTATTACTCTTTCAGGAAAACAGTACAAATCAGGCAGCAAGATTTATCTACCTCCGGATCAGGACTACACATTTACAATTGCAAGAGATGGTTATCGCAACATGACTGGAAAGTTCTATCTTTACAAAGGAGATAAAAGATCAGCTGTTGTTGAGATGATGAAAAATCTTGGCAGAAAAGTTCCTGTTTATGTAAAAGTTGATGCGCCGGTAAGACTTGTTGATGATGTTGAAAGAGTTCTTCTTGATTTTGGAATTATTCCGACAGAAGATCCAGAAACACCTCATGCAATCATGATAACAATGAAAGGGACAACCATCACGGTTGATAAGTACCGAAAATACAAGCTTGAACTTGATTTACACACATTCAAGAACAAAGTAAAATACAAAATCACCCACTATGAACACACACCTTTCTTTGTTACTCCGGAAACAGAAGAGTCACTTATTCGTGAAAACTGCAAAAAAGTTGCGGAAGCAGTTGTAAAACAGTTTCTCACAAAAATAGATCTGAACGATTTTCTTTCGGAATAAAATCCAAACAGCTCGATTATTGTCTAAATCTGAAATTAGCTTTGTTAGTTTTTAGTTAATTTTCATTTTTTTATTGCCTCCAGCAAGTTCTTGTATTAATTTGCAGTTAGTTTTCTGTCAAGACGGCAAGAAAAATCACAGAAAAAAAAGTTTAAATTAATAATTACGAGGAGTTATCAATGAACTGGATGGAAATTGGTTTTCAGGTGTTTGGCGGACTTGGACTTTTCCTTATGGGAATGAAGTTCATGTCTGAGGGTATGCAAAAAGTTGCAGGCAATAAACTAAGAAAAGTCCTCGGATTTCTTACAGCAAATCGTTTTATTGCTATTTTTGTAGGGTTTTTTGTTACTGCAATAATTCAGTCAAGCAGCGCAACAACAGTTATGACAGTAGGATTTGTTAATGCCCAGCTCTTATCTTTAAACCAGGCAATCGGCGTTATATTGGGCGCAAATATAGGAACAACAGCAACAGCCTGGATTGTATCTCTTCATATTGTGAAATATGCCATGTTTATAATAGGAATAGGTGTTTTAATAAGGTTTGTCGCTAAAGGAGACCAGCTAAAATATATTGGTGAAATTATATTTGGGTTTGGTATTTTATTTCTCGGCATGAATACAATGAGCGACGGAATGGCTCCTCTTAGAAATTCTCCTGACTTTATTGCTTTTTTCACAAAAGTTGATGGACATTCATACATCAGCATTCTTCTTGGCGTTTTTATCGGAACAGCAACAACTGTTCTTGTTCAGTCCAGCTCTGCAACAATAGGTATTGCTATTGCTCTGGCATCACAGGGGCTACTTGAATTTCCCGGAGCAGTAGCACTTATACTAGGAGACAACATAGGAACAACAATTACAGCAATTTTAGCATCAATAGGCACAAACTATCATGCAAAAAGAGCCGCGCTGGCACATACAATGTTCAATGTTTTAGGCGTTTGCATAATTCTTGCTGTTTTTTATCCTTTTGTATCAATGATTAATTCAATAATTCCGATGGATGCTGATTTTACCATTAAAACCGCAGAAGATGCGGCAAAATACGGCATGGGCATTGGTGCAAAACCTGTAATAGGTCAACATATTGCGATGGCTCACTCAATGTTCAACATTACAAATGTTATTATATTTACACCATTTATTAGCGTCCTAGCTTTTGTTGTCAGAAAAATTATTCCAGAACCGAAATATAAAGAAAAACCAGGAGCTGTTCAATTTGCACACATTCATTACGGACTTATAGATACACCTGCAATAGGGATAATTGAAGCAGAAAAAGAGCTTGCTGCAATGGCTGAAAGAGTTCGCAAAAATTCAAAAAGAATAAAAGAAATACTTACAGAAAAGAAAGATGCCGAGCTGGTTGCAAAAAAAATTGAGGAAGATGAATCTATGATTGATGATTATCGCAAAATGATTACAGAATTTCTTCTCTCGCTGTCTCAGCACAATCTTTCAAGGGATGATGCTGTAAAGGTTGGAAATTACATAACCTGCGCCCATAATCTTGAAAAATATGCTGACTATATCAGCAATACAGCAGGAAGTTATATAAAAATGAAGTCAGAAAACCTTACCCTTTCTGATATTGCAAAAAAAACAGTTGATGAGATTACCGATGCAATTGAATTGTATTATGCTGAAACAGTTGCTGTTTTTAAAAATGATGTTGCCAGCGTTTCTGAATTTTTAAATAATGCAACCCTGAAGAAAAAAGATATTAAAAAAATGATAAGAACAGCAAAACTCGAACATTTTCAGAGACTTCAAGAAAAGACATGCAAGAATGATGCATCCATGGCCTATGTTGAGATGCTTATGAATTTTGATGGAATGGCATCGCAAATTCACAACATTGCTGAAACAGCAACAATTACAAAATTCTCCAAAACAATTTAGATTTCAGACAACTTAAAGGTTTGAAAAATTTTGATTTTTTCAGCAATGAGTGTCATTATGCAAAAGTCTTATTTTGTTTATCACAGCATTAAAAATGGAGGTTTTAATGAATTTAAAAATGGTTCTTACACTTATTGCTGCAATCGGAGTTACTGCTTGCGCTTCAAATGGAGGTATTATGACACAAAACACAAAAAATGGTGTCTCGGATTTGATTCCGAGAAAAGTTCTTTTTGGCAACCCGCTGAAAACACAGGTTAAAATTTCTCCTGATGGCACAAAAATGACCTATCTGGCACCATCAGATAAGAATGTTTTGAATGTTTGGCTCAAAACTATCGGCAAAGATGATGACAAAATGATTACAAACGATACCTACCGCGGCATCAGAGGCTATGGCTGGGCATACAATGGAAAGCAGATTTTATATATTCAGGATAAAAACGGTGATGAAAACTTTCATCTTTACGGCGTAAACCTCAATAATTTCGAGACTAAAGACCTTACTCCGTTTGATGGAGTGAAAGCGACAAACATTATTTCAGACAGAAATTTCCCGAATGAAATTTATATTGGACTCAACAAAAGAGTAAAAGAGGTTTTTGACATGTATCGTCTTAACCTTGAAACAGGCGAGCTGACTCTTTCTGCTGAAAATCCTGGAGATATTGAAGGCTGGATGACAGACCACAACTTTGAAATCAGAGCTGCGGTTGCCTCAAATATCGAAGCTGGCGACACAATTTTACGAGTCCGAGATTCCAAAGAGACGCCGTGGCGTGATTTGATGGTTTTTCCTTTTGGAGAGAACGGTTCTCCGACAGAATTTACCGAAGACAACAAAAACATTCTTGTTGAAACAAGTGTCGGCAGCGACACAACAAGGCTTGTCGAGGTTGATTTCGCAACCGGAAAAGAGCTTAAAACTATTGCACAAAATCCGAAATCAGACATTGGCGCAGTGATTTTTCATCCTGTTACACACAAACTTCAGGCAATAACTTTCAACTATGCAAGAAGAGAAATTCTCTTTTTTGATGAAGTTTTAAAAAATGATTTTGATTTCCTTTCCAAAGCAGATTCCGGCGAGGTAAATATTGTTTCCAGCAACCTTGCTGAGACAAAATGGATTGCAGCTTTTGAAAAAGATAACGGCCCGATAAGCTACTATTTTTATGACAGAGAAAAGAAAAAAGCAGAGTTTTTATTCACCCATCAGCCTGAACTTGAAAAGTACAAACTTGCAGAGATGAAACCTGTAATTATAAAAGCAAGAGACGGACTTGAACTTGTAAGCTACCTTACTTTACCTCTTGGCGTTACACCTAAAAATCTGCCGATGGTTCTTTATGTTCACGGCGGACCGTGGGCGAGAGATGACTGGGGTTTTGATCCAAGTGCACAGTGGCTTGCAAATCGCGGATACGCTGTTTTGAGTGTAAATTTCAGAGGTTCCACAGGTTTTGGCAAAAATTTTCTTAACGCTGGAAACGGCGAATGGGGCGTTGGTAAAATGCAGCATGATTTGACCGATGCTGTTGCATGGGCTGTAAAAGAGGGAATTGCAGATCCGAAAAAAGTTGCAATAATGGGCGGAAGTTATGGCGGTTACGCAACATTAGCCGGACTCACATTCACACCTGAAATTTACGCCTGCGGAATTGATATTGTTGGTCCGTCAAACATAAAAACACTTCTCGAAACAATACCGCCTTACTGGAAACCGTTCAAAATGCAGATGATTAAGCGAATCGGTGATGTTGAAAATAACGCAGAAATAAATCAAAAAATTTCTCCTCTTTTCCATGTTGACAAAATCCAGAAACCTTTGATGATAGGTCAGGGCGCAAACGATCCTAGAGTTAAAATTGCTGAGTCTGATCAGATAGTTGCAGCAATGAGAGCAAAAAAACTTCCTGTATCATACATAGTTTTTCCTGATGAAGGACACGGATTTGCAAGACCTGAAAACAGAATGGATTTTAACCAGAAAGTTGAGTCTTTCCTTGCAAAATATCTTGGCGGCAGAGCTGAAAACGAAGAAAAAATAGCCGGTTCAACTGCAACTGAAAAATAATATCCTTAAGCCTCCCAAAACATAAAAGAGTTCACAATTTAAGACCGTTGCATCAACAAATATAGCTTTGCCTGACACTTATAGATATTAATAAAAAGCATTTAATATTTTTCTAACTTTTTTCTTGACTTTTAATTGCAGTTATATACTTTTTTAATGAATTGATAAAATAAAAACAAATGAAC
>CAZISX010000012.1:53574-55759 GCA_964542005.1 uncultured Spirochaetales bacterium | reverse complement strand
ATAGAGATTATGTCAACACACTCGAAACAGCAAAAGAAGAAGCAAGAGCTGAAGGTGAACAAATCGGGATAAAAAAAGGGAGAGCTGAAGGGAGAGCTGAAGGGAGAGCTGAAGGGAGAGCTGAAGGGAGAGCTGAAGGCGAGCATCTTGCAAAAATTGAGATTGCGAAGAATCTTCTTGATGTTCTTGATGATGAAATGATTTCCAGAAAAACAGGTTTAACTATTTCAGAGATTCAAAAGCTGAGACTATAACTCGAGGCAACTTTCCCGCGGGAGATAGTGTATCAACGAGACGCCACGACAATCCTGACAATCCAAGGCAGATCGGCATAATAACAGACGCAAAATTTTGCGTCTACAAAATCAAAATCAAATGCAAGACTGCGACTGCGGAGCTGCGTGAATATATCTTTTTGCCGGACAATGATGGCTCTATTCGCGTAAAATTCTTTTTCAACCTCTTAATCAAGAATCGAACGATTCAGTTAAAACCGAAAATATTTTCCTCCAAATATTTTCCTCCAACTTGACATGTTAATTAAAAAAAGATAAGGTAGGGCGGTTTTTTATTGTTCGAGCAGTTTTTGAGGAGGAAAAATGAGCGGTTTAGTTTGGAATATTGAGCCTACACTTTTAAAAATCGGGCCTCTCCAGCTTAGATATTACGGGATTTTATTTGGAGCCACACTTCTTTTAGGCTACCATCTTTTTCAGAAACAAATGCTCAAAAGCGGGCACTCGAAGGAATTTTCAGAAAAAATGCTTCTCTGGGGTGTTTTGGCTGTAGTTGTTGGCGCAAGACTTGTTCACTGTCTTTTTTATGAACCTGACTACTATCTGGCAAATCCGATTGAAATTCTCAAAGTCTGGAAGGGGGGAATTGCAAGTCACGGTGCAACACTCGGACTTTTTACTGTTGTTTTAGCTTTCAGCAGAATCTATAAAATACCATTTCTTGTAATCGGTGATGCTGTTGTTTTTGCTGCCGCTGTAGCCGCGATTTTTGTGCGAATCGGCAACTTTTTTAACAGTGAAATAGTTGGAAGAGCGACAAATGTTCCATGGGCTATTCAGTTTCCAAGATACGACAATCTTTATCGCCACCCGTCCCAGCTTTATGAAGCATCCGGCGGATTTTTGATTTTGATGATACTCCTTTTTGTTGATAAAAAAATGTCAAAACGGGTAACTGGTCTTTTTTCAGGAATTTTTCTTTCAATGTACTTCACATTCCGCTTTCTCATTGAATTTGTTAAGGAATTCCAGGAAGAACATAGAATCGGTTCGATCCTGACAATGGGGCAGTACCTCTCAATCCCATTCATAATTGTAGGTCTTATTTTTATTGTAAAAGCTGTAAAAAAACTTCGCGAGACAACCGCCTAATCCAGTCATATTTTTTTGAATTTGTCTGCAAAATTTTCAACCTAAAATAAACTTCATTCTTCTTCTTATTTTTATTGCCTCAAAAGCCTCTTTCTGCTAAATTGAGGCGTCTTGATTTTTCTTGGAGGAATTTAATGAGATATTTACCTGTTACAGACAAAGAAAAGCTTGAAATGCTTGAGAAAATTGGCGTAAAAAGTATTGATGATCTTTTTGCTCCGGTTCCGGAATCTGTCCGTTTAAAAGCTCCTTTAAATTTGCCTAAGGCAAAAAGTGAGCCTGAAATTGAAAAACTTATGGCTATGCTCGGCAAAAAGAATCCGGGCGCAGAGATGGTTTCATTTATGGGAAGCGGCTGCTACAACCATCATAGCCCGTCACTTATTGATCAGATGCTTTTAAGAAGTGAATTTTTTACAGCTTACACCCCGTATCAGCCTGAAATTTCTCAGGGAACGCTTCGTGCTATTTTTGAATTCCAGACAATGACCTGCAATCTTTTCAAAATGGAAGTTGCAAACGCTTCAATGTATGACGGCGCGACTGCGGCTGCTGAAGCTGTTTTAATGGCTGCCCGCATCAATCCTAAGAAAAAGAAAATAGCAGTTGCTTCAACTATGCACCCGCACTATATCGCAACTGTAAAAACATTCCTTCACAGCACCGATTTAGAGGTTGTGATGCTTGATATGGATGCTGCAACAGGCGCGGTTAAAGAGAGCGAGCTTGCAAAAATTGATGAAAAAACAGCGTGCGTTTTATTCCAGTATCCAAACTGGTTCGGCGTAATAGAAGAT
>CAZISX010000012.1:23295-53564 GCA_964542005.1 uncultured Spirochaetales bacterium | reverse complement strand
GGATTCACTCGTAATTCCAGTAATAACAGAAGCAACTTCCATGGGTATATTCAAAGCTCCCGGCGATTTTGATGCTGACATTGCTGTTGGTGAAGGTCAGGCTCTTGGAATTCCTCAGAATTTCGGTGGCCCTGGTGTTGGACTTTTTACTGTTAAAGAAAAATACGCCAGAAAAATGCCTGGCAGACTTGTCGGCCAGACTGTTGATAAAAACGGCAACGAGTGCTTCGTTCTCACTCTTTCAGCAAGAGAGCAGCACATAAAAAGAGAAAAGGCCACCTCAAATATCTGCTCAAATCAGGCACTTATGGGTTTAGCGGCAAGCATGTATATGGCAACAATGGGCAAAACAGGGCTCAAAACTGTTGCTCTTATGAATATTAAAAGAAAAGATTATATGGCTAAAAAAATAGCGGCTGAAACTAAGGCTGAAATCGCATTTACAGGCACAACCTACAACGAATTTGCGGTAGCGTTACCTGTTTCCGCCGAGACAGTAGTTGAAAAAATGGCTGAAAAAGGGATTCTTGCAGGCGTTCCTGCTTCCAAATATTATCCGCAAATGTCATCGTTACTGATTGTAAACACAACAGAAATTCATTCCTACGAGGATATTGATCTTTTCGTAGCTGAATTAAAAGCAATAATAGGAGGGTAACATGAGTTTTCCCGGCATGAGTGATTTAAAACTTAAAGAAGAAATACTTTTTGAAAGAAGCAGAGCTGGCAGAATCGGTTACTCACTTCCTGTTGAGGACTTGACAGGCGTTGAAGCTCTTATTCCTGAAAATATGAGAAGAGATGTCCTTGATTTACCTGAACTTTCTGAAGTTGATGTTGTCCGCCACTACACAAGATTATCAACATACAATTACGGACTTGACCACGGATTTTATCCGCTCGGCTCCTGCACAATGAAGTACAATCCGAAAATAAACGAAAAAATGGCAAGAATCCCGGCGTTCAACAATCTTCATCCTGAAACACCTGCAAAATATGCTCAGGGCGCACTTCAGATGATGTATGAACTTCAAGAAATGCTTAGTGAAATCGGCGGCTTTGCTGCGACAACCTTGAACCCAGCAGCCGGTGCACACGGCGAATATGTCGGACTCGGCGTTATCAGAAAATATTTTGAAGCACGCGGCGAAACAAAAAGAACAAAAGTTATAATCCCTGATTCAGCTCACGGCACAAACCCTGCAAGCTGCACCTTAAACGGATTTGATGTTATTGTTCTTGAATCAAACGAAGAGGGCAAAGTTTGCCTCGACTGCTTAAAAGGAATGCTTAATGACGAAGTTGCGGCGTTAATGCTTACAAATCCCAATACTTTAGGCGTTTTTGAAACAAATATTCTTGAAATCACAAAAGCAGTTCACGAAGCTGGCGCACTTGTTTACGGTGACGGCGCGAACATGAACGCGATTTTAGGCGTTGCAAGACCCGGCGATATGGGAATTGATGTTATGCACTACAATCTGCACAAAACATTCTCAACACCTCATGGCGGCGGCGGCCCTGGCAGCGGACCTGTTGGCGTTGCAAAACACCTCACACCTTACCTTCCAGATCCGATTGTTAAAAAAGATGGTGACTTCTACTCTTTTGACAAATGTGCAGACTCAATGGGCATGGTTCGCAGTTTTTACGGAAATTTCGGAGTATATTTAAGAGCATTCGTATATCTTCTTGAGCTTGGCCGCGAATATATCGGCGAAATTGGAAGACTTGCAGTATTAAACGCAAACTACATCAAAGCGTGCCTGATTGATATTTACAATGTTAAATATCCAAAAGACACACTTCACGAAACAGTTTTCGATGATACAAAAATGCCGAACCATATCACAACAATGGATATTGCAAAAGCACTTATTGACCGCGGATACCACCCGCCAACCATCTATTTCCCGATTATTGTTCACGGTGCGCTCATGGTTGAGCCGACAGAAACAGAATCAAAAGAGACAATGGATGAATTCATTGACGCGATGAGAGATATCTACAAAATGGCTGAAACTGATCCTGAATATATCCACAATTCGCCGCACAGAACCGCGGTTCAGAGACCTGATGAGACAACAGCGGCAAGAAAACCTGTCCTCACATTCTGTTCCTGCGAGAAATAATCTCTACAACAAAAGTTCAGCAAAAACATAGTGAATTCTGGGGTTTTGTCAAGATGTTTTCAGACCTGAAGAAAACCCGTCTTAGAACACATCCTAACAATTTTCTGTGTCTAAAAACAGAGAAACATTGTGATTTCTACATAGTTTTGAATAATATTCGGCAGCTTTATCGTTTGGATTTCTGAGCAAAACTCTGTCAAAAAGATCTGCTGCAACTGTATAATTTTGTCCAAGGTAAAGCGAAACGCCATCTTCAAACAATGCTTTTGTCTGATTTTTCAGCTCACACACTCCCGAAGGCTCATGGTCAAAAACTTCAAAAACCGAGACTGCTTTTCTTTTTCCTTTGACTTGAACTCTACCTAAATATCTGCTTGAAACAAAGGTTGTTAGCTTAAGTTTTGACAAAGTATCTTCACTTACAATTATGCTTAGGCCAAAAACTTTTGTTAAATCCTCAAGCCTGCTTGCGAGATTGACTGCATCTGAGATTACCGTTCCTTCCATTCGCTCAGATTCTCCAATAATTCCGAGCATCATGTTGCCAGTGTGAACACCAATTCCGATGTTGATGGGTTGATAGCCGCTGTTTCTGCGGTGTGAGTTGTAGATTGCAAGCTCTCGCATCATTTCAATCGCTGCACGCAAGCCATCATCTGGATCTCCGGCAAAAAGAGCCATAATCTCATCGCCAATATACTTATCAATAAATCCGTTATTTTTTCGGATAACAGGCCCTAACCGTTTGAAATAACTGTTGATAAAGACAAAGTTCTCTTCAGGAGTCATAGATTCAGACATTGTTGTAAAAGACCTTATATCTGTAAAAAGAATTGTCATCCCTTTTTCAACATGATCGCCTAGCTGCACTTCTGTTATGCTGGTTTTTTCAAGATAGCGGAGAAACTGATGCGGTACAAAACGGGCGTAACTAATATTTATTTTTGATAGATTCAGGTGAGTCTCAATTCTGGCCAGAAGCTCATTTTTTGAAAAAGGCTTTGTAATATAGTCATTTGCGCCAGCCTCCAGCCCTTTAACAATATTTTCTGCTTCCTGTTTTGCAGTAAGCATAATAATTGGAAGTTGTCCCGGAGAATAGATTTCACGAATTTTTTCGCAAACCTCGTATCCAGACATTCTGGGCATCATAATATCAAGAAGAACAAGGTCAAACTTCTCCTCTTTTTTAATTTCGCATAGAGCTTCAGCACCGCTTAAAACCCTTTTTACAAAATAATTTTTTGAAGAGAGAATGTTGCCAAGAACCTGAAGATTGACTGCTTCATCATCAACAGCGAGAATTCTTATTTTCTCATCATTTTCTGCTATCTGATTAAGAGTTACGGAGCTACTCTCTTCCGGTGTTTTGTGGTGAAAAAGGTGCGTTCCATGCGTGAAAGACTCTTTCAAAAGAGGAATTTCTCCAGAAAGAGGAATTGTAAAAATAAAGTTTGAGCCGCCGCCGAGCTGGCTTTTTGCGGTTATTGTTCCTCCATGCATTTCAACCAGCGATTTTGTAATAGAGAGCCCAGTGCCTCCGAATTCTCTTGATTCAGAAGAGTCAACCTGCTTGAATGATTTGAAAATTTCATCAAGTTTGTCTTCTGGAATTCCTATCCCTGTATCTGTCACTGAAATAGTTGCAGTTTTTTCATCAAAGTCAGCGGAAATAGTTACACTTCCTTTTAATGTGAATTTCACTGCATTTCCAAGTATATTGTGAAGTATCTGCTGCAATCTGTCTTCATCAGC
The DNA here is from genome assembly GCA_964542005.1 of uncultured Spirochaetales bacterium. Taxonomy (GTDB): domain Bacteria; phylum UBP6; class UBA1177; order UBA1177; family CALOFP01; genus CAZISX01. Next base: position 49,677 of record CAZISX010000012.1, on the reverse strand, counting down.
ATAAAGAAGTGGCATCTCATCTGATATTTCGTTAATGATTACAATTGGTTTATCTCTCAATGTTGATTTTTGGATATCTATAACAAACTGCGCTATTCCCCGCAAGTCAACCGGCTTTCTACTGAGTTCAATTCTTGAGTTTTTGAGCTTTGAAAAATCAAGAATATCATTTACAAGCGATGCCAGTCTTTTGCCTGAAGAAGAAATCATTGAGAGATTTGTTAGCGCGTTATCGGATAACTTACCGGCAGCTCCATCAATTAAAGAGTCGGCAATTCCTATTATTCCATGAAGTGGAGTTCTAAGTTCGTGGGATGTATTTGCCAAAAACTCATCTTTCATCCGGTCAAGATTTTTGAGGTTTAGAATTGCGATTTCCTGATTTTTGATTGCAGCCATCTGTGCAATTTCTTTCTCCTGTTTTAAGCCATTAAATCTTGCAGCCAAAGCAAATGTCAAAAGAAGAAGCTCAAAACCTGAGCCAATCTGCATTCCATACATTGTAAAAAGATTGTGCGGCAAAATCCCGAAATTTTTAAGAGCAATCATTAAAATGCCCAAAAGATAAAAAGTCCAGGCTAAAAGATAAAAACGGGCAGGAAGATATCCTGATTTTAATGTTGAAACACCCGAAACAATACAGATTACAGCGAAGCAAATAGCTAATAATACTGCGATTTTTATAATTATAGCATAAGGAATGATAAATGAGAGAAGCGTTACCGCTCCACTTATTGAAATCAAAATTTTTATAAAAAAATCTACTCGCTTTGCAAATGTTTTTGTGAAAAGGAAACTTCTCGTGAAATTAAGAGCCCAGAAAATCCCGAATCCTATAAAAAACGGGATTGAAAAAGAATTGATAACAGGTAGTTCAGGCCAAAAATATTGGAAGGAAAGTCCATTGTGACTCATGTGGAAAAGTGCATCACATAAAAGATATAAAACATAATAAAGGTAACTTTTGTCTTTTAAATAGAAAAAAAGAAGAAGATTATAGAGAAACATGATTAGAGCTATGCCATAATAAATCCCTAGTAAATACTGCTGCTTATATTGTTCTTCAGCAAAAGAGCTTTTTGTCCTCATTGTTATCGGAAAATCCATAGAACTTGATGATTTAAATCTGAAATAATAAGTGTTTTCCTCGTCTGGAACCATAAAAATATTAAACACAAAGTTGCGGTATGAAAAATCTCTAGAGGAAAAATTGTGATTGTCTCCTGTTTTTTTCTCAATATAATTATTGTTTTCATCAGGGATAAAAAATGAAATATCATCAAGAAGCGGATAACCAATTTCAAGCATAATGTCTTTTAAAGATTTAGAGTTATTTCTAATAGTTAGCCTTGCCCAATAAGCCGCATCGGTAAATCCAAAATTAGTCGCGCCAGATAAATTTCTGACAAACTTATTGTCATATTTCCCTGACTTGATGTCGCTGAATGAAATTATTCCGGAGCTATCTTTGAAATAGTAAAGAGCTGTGCCGACTTGATAAAATTCCTTCTTTTCATTTATTGTAATTATTTCTGAACCAGTCAGAAAATTAAAAATGAAAAATAGAGCTAAAAATGTGTATATTTTTATATTATTCATTTCACATTCGTTGTAATCACAGTGTAATAGAATCCCTAATCTACTTATATTCTTCGCATTGTCAAGGAAGAATGAGGCATATCAAAGAGATGACTTATGCTGAAAATTTTGAGAAAAATTTTTAACTATTAAGATTTTTGCCTGATTTTGTTAGACTTCTTCGCTTTCCGTCATATCTGGAAAAATTTTTACCTTATCTGAGATTTCTACACCAAGAGCCTGAAGAAGTTTTCTTTTTGTGGAAAGTCTGCAGTCGTAACCTTTTTCAATTCTATCAAGAGTAACTAAAGAGATTTCAGCCTCTCGGGAAAGTTCAGTCTTACTTATAAGCTGTTTTTCTCTATATTCTTTTACATGATTTAATAATTTCTTTTCTTCGCTCATTTGATCCTTTTTTCATTAACCTGTTGCTCAAAGCTAATATAAACATAGAAAGAGTCAATGTCAAGCCATTTGTTCTTTATCCTTGAATTTTTTTATTTCAGAACAATTATTGATTCATATTAAAAACACTTTGTATCCGCCTGGTTTTATTTTTACTTTTTGGAAAATTATTCCTTGACAACAACAACCTCAACCATATAATTTTACTATTGTTTTTATAGGCGAGGTTACCATGAAGTACTTTTTAGTGTTTATTGTAGTATCAGCTGTTGTTGGGAGTGCCGGATATTGGGCGAATACCCTAAAAAGCTCTCTCAAAACAAAATCCTCTGTTGCGTTATCAGGCACAGAGCCTCCTCCTCCGCCGGATCATCCAGCGCCACCTCCTCCTCCGCCACCAGAATATCTTAAAAGTTAATTTCCCCGGTTTGTAATTCAAAAATGAAAAACAATAACATTTCAGTATTAGTTGTAGATGATGATGCAATTATAAGAAGCATTATCTGCGAATATTTAACATACCAAAATTTTAGATGCTTTTCTGCCTGTGATTCCTCTGAAGGTCTTGAGCTTTTCAAGAAACATAAGCCTGATGTTGTTATTTCCGACCTTGTACTGCCAGGCTCTAATGGCTTGGAATTCCTTGAATCTATTAAAGAAATAAATCCAGAAACCCCTGTTATTATCATTACCGGCCTTGGCGTTTATGAAGATGCAATAAATGCTCTAAAACGCGGTGCGTGGGATTATATTGCAAAGCCAGTTGATATGAGAATTCTTCTTTATTCAGTAAACAGAGTTATTGAACGCTCTTTTCTTATTATTGAAAACCGGAAATATCAGGAGCAGCTTGAACAGGAAGTAGAAATAAGAACCCGTCAACTATACGAAAGAACTAAAGAATTAGAGTATTCAAACAATCTTTTAAGAGAAGAAATCAAAAGAAGAGTTGGATCAAAAGAATTGATAAATTAAGAAATAAATTCATACCGGAATCGTTCAATTCAGGTCATATATTTATTATTTTTTCGAGCAAACTTTTTTATTACCCAAAAGTGGTACGCAGCCAAGTCCAAGCCTTTTATCCATAACACCACAGATACCATGAATTGAACAGCAGCCCTCCATTTTCTGATTCAAATCAACCACTTCCTGGCATTCATCGCTATCATTTCCTGGCTGATTAACTTCAATGCAGATTCCCTTCAACTCAGGTTTGAATAGAGCAATATCTGTTCCGCAGCGGTTTGGCGATGTCCCCAAGTACTCGTAAGGATTGCCTTTTTCGCCTGTTCCTTGCGGCGTACAGCAAAGAGGAGTTCCCATTTTTGTTGGTGGACAGCTAACCCCGCCGCACAACAAATCCGATCCAAAACTGTTGTGAGAGGAAGTTCCTTTTCCTGTAGTTTTTTCTCTCCACTTGAGAAACTTTTCGGGAAGAGTTATCTCTTTTGAAAGTAAAAGATTTAGCGAACTGTTGCCCGCATAAATCTTGTACGAAGCATCTTCAATTTCAAAGCTTTCTGCAAGCTCGCTGTAATAAGCAAAATCCTCATAACTTAATAAAATATCTACAATTTTTGTCTCTTTCGGCTTAAGAAAAACCTTGTTAAATCCTTTAAGCTCAATTGGTGCTCTTTCAATTTCAGAATCAGGCACTCCTATATAAATCTGGACAACTTCAGCCCCCTCTTTTTTGCCAAGATTTGTAACATTTACAGAAACCTTAATCTTGTCTATTTCCTCAATTATTTCAAGGTTTTTAATCTCAAAATCTGTGTAGCTGAGGCCAAATCCGAACGGAAACTGAGGAGTAATATTTTCATGTTGAAAAAGCCTGTAACCGTGAAAAAATCCATACTCAAGATGTCTTTTTGATATAGTAAATTCAGGAAGTTGCAAATCTGTCTCTGGAATTGTCAGCGGCAATTTTGCTGATGGATTTATATCTCCAAAAAGAATTTCTCCAATTGCTTTCCCGCCCATCTGCCCTGGATACCAAGCCATCAAAAGAGCAGGAACTTTATCAATCCATTCACTCATTGTAATTGCGCTGCCTCCCTCAAGAATTACAATTGTATTTGGCTGTATCTTTACAATTTGATTAATCATTTCAACATGTTCTGATGAAAGCCCAAGCTCAAATCTATCACCGCCGTAATCAAAAACAAATTCGCCCTCATCCTCCCAGGTCAAACCGGCCACAACAACAGCAACATCTGATTCCGCAACCATCTTTAGCTGGGAGGAATCAAGAATATTATCTGAAAATGGAAGTATTTCAACACCTTGACCTGCTTCAACAATTCCGGCATAAGGGGTGACTACACTTGTTGGCGTAACATAGCTGCTGCCATGATCTCCAAGATTTCCTTCAAAAGCAAGCTTTCCGACAAGTGCTATTTTCTTAGTTTTTTCACGGTTTAAGGGCAATATTTTGCTATTATTTTTAAGGAGCACAATTGATTCCTCTGCAGCTTTCAGAGCAATTTCAAGATGTTGGGGCGAACTAATAAGAGATTCATCATACTTTTCCCAGTTATCCATAAGTCCAAATTCAATTTTTTTTCTTATTATTCTTCTGGCCGCTTCTTCAGGAATTGATTTATCCAAAAAACCTTCTTCAATCATTCGCACCATTGGCCGGCCAAAAAATTTTGATTGAGGCATCTCAATATCCAGACCGCCCTCTCCACAACCTTTTGTGTCGCGACAGCCAAAACCCCAATCACTAATCACAAAACCGTCAAATCCCCACTCTTCTTTTAAAATATCGCGGAGAAGATGATTGTTTTCGCCCATCCAGTCGCCATTTACAGAGTTGTAAGCACTCATAATTCCTGCAGTTCCGGCTTGAACCGCCATTTTGTAGTGAGGCAGATAAACCTCTCTTAAAGTCCTTTCATCAGCAACAACATCAATGCCCCACCGCAAATTGTCAACACTGTTCATCGCAAAAGCTTTTGCAACAGCCATCACATGTTTTTGCGCACCCGAAATATAGGAACTCCCCATAATTCCTATGTGTTTTGTATCTTCGCCGTAAGTTTCCTGAGCCCTACCCCAACCCGGATGACGCAAAACTGTTATCATTGGCCCTAAAATCATCTGGCCTCCAAAAGCTCGCGCCTCAACAGCTATCGCCTCTCCAACTTTTTCTTCCAAAAAAGGATTCCAGCTTGCGCCTCTTGCCATTCCGACTGGAAAAACTGTTGCAGCTTTTCCCTCGTTAATTCCGATTCTTACACCTCTTGGGCCACCGTCCGGAATCTTAAATCCAGGGATACCCAGCCGCTTATTTGAAGCTGTCTGATAAAAGTCATCCACAAGCGTTTCACTAATTCCGTGCATTTGGGCGCAACGCTCTTCCAAACTCATATCAGCCAAAATCTTCTCAACTCTTTGATTTATCTCCGCTTTATCTACATCAGGAACATCGTTTTCCCAAACCTCCGAGTGCTCATAAGAAAAAGCCTCGTCAGAATCGGGCAACTCATCAGACAAAGATTCAGTATCGCGGAAATCTTCATCTTTAAGAAAGGTTTCGGCATCATAAATATCCGTAATTATTCCATCATTTCGGCTATCATTATCATCGTTACAATCGTTATCAGACAAATTATCATAATCCTCCTCCGGCAAAGGATAATCTGAATTTTTTTTTCCGTTTGATTCCTGACAGCTTATAAAAAAGAATAAAACCATTGAAAATATTGCGAATTTTCCGAGCATAACCCCTCACTTTGTTTCCGGTGAAAATTCTGAAGTGTTACCTGTTTTATCATGTGCAAGAGCTGTAAAAGGCGAGTTATCTTCTACAGTTATCTCAAAATTACCATTTAAAAGCGGAGCAGTTTGTCCGAGAAATTCCTCTCCCTCAGAAAAACCTTTCTCACTTGTTGATGATTTATAAATTTCAACAGTGCAGTTTTCAGGGGAAACCGTATCAAGAATGCCTAAAATTTTACAAGTCGAACCATTGCAACTAACTGAATTTATTTGAGGATAATTCATTCTCTTATTTGGGCCTCCATCAACATCACCAGCATCATTATGGTTCAAGCCTTCAGGAAAAATATCAATTCCCATAAAATAGTTGCCATAAATTTTGTTCATTGAAACAAGATTGTTTTCAGCAACATCAGACTCTATTGAGACACCGTTTTTGCCATTATACGCAATAATATTAGCATCTTGCTCGCTTCCGCCAATTGTGTTGTTTTTTGGGCCGAAAGCAATTCTTATCCCGTCAGCTCCATTGCCGAGCGGTTTATTCTGTGCAGAAATTCCTATTTTGTTTTTTGTTATCAGGTTATTATCTGATTTTATTGAGAAAATCGTAATTCCAGCAACAATATTGCCAGAAATAAGATTGCTCATAACAACATTGCTGTAGGTTCCGCCATCAATATGAACGCCTGTCTCGTTTGGAATTGCGTATAACCCATTAATATCAGTGCCGATTTTGTTACCTACAACATGATTCGAGTTGGTGCCATTATTATAGAAATAGGCACCGAATGCAGTATTGCCACTTATGAGATTTCCCTCGCCTGGATTAATCCCGCCGACTATGTTCTTTGATGAACGGTCGTCAAAAAGGAGACCATAAGTATTTGGAATTGCTGATTTTCCTGCCGCATCAGTTCCAATAAGGTTGCCCATAATCACATTTTCAATTGAGCCGGCACCAAAAATATCAATTCCATAGGCAACATTGCCGCTGGTCACATTTCCTTCGCCCTGTTTACTGCCGCCAATTTTATTTCTTGCAGATCGCCCTTCTATTGTTATCCCATCGAAATTTCTAAGGATTTTCATACCTGTAACATCAACCCCGACGAAATTTCCTTTTACAATATTGTCATTTGCATCGCTTATTCTGATTCCGGCATAAAGATTGCCGCTAAAAATATTTCTCTTATCAAGCGTTGAGCCGCCGATTTCATTGTGATGCGCACCGCTAATTATCTCAATTCCGTTGTAATTTCCAGCACTTTCAAGAGCTTTGTGGTCTGTTCCGATATAGCAGCCGAAAACAGAATTGTAGCCGGAATTTTTTCCGTAAATCTGGATTCCGTAAAGAAATTCACGGATTATAAGATTTGAAATTGAAACATGGGATGCATTGATAAGTGAAAAAGCATACTCAATTGTGTTGCCAAGTCCTGAAATCTCAACTTCAGGGCCGTAACTATTTGCATTTCCTGTAAAATTTGTCTGAGTTGCACCGTCAATCACAACATTGTCAACACTAATTGATGGCGGCGTGTCAAGATAGCCGATTGTAAAAACGCCTCTTTCTGAATCAAAACCTGCATCGTTCTGAGGAATCTCAAACAATATCATGCAGTTACCGCCAGCAGTATTGCAGTTTGTGATTGCTTCACGAAGCGAGCCGGCACCGCTTTCCGCTGTTGTTGTGATCTTGAAATTATTTGTATCTGCCAGAATATCAGCAGTTTTATCTACTATTTTTTCAGGTTCCAGCACAACTTCATTCTCTTTAAAACTATTATTTTCATCATTAATTTCAGCAACTTCAGATTCATTCTGAGGCAAATTCCCTTTGCCTGAATTCTCTTTTCCTGTTACATTATTTTCTGATAGATTTTTTTCATCTCCGCCGGTATATTTTTTTTCATCAAAGCCACAGCCAGCAATAAAAATAAGCGTCAAAGCTATTGTAATTATTGATATTTTCATCCTATCCTCCACATTTTGCTGAAAGTTCCGAGGTGTTACCATCCGCGTCTGTTGCTGTAAAAGTAAAAACTACACCGTCAGAAGGCTCTGGAAGTGTAATTTTAAAAGCTCCGTCGCTCGCCGAATTAAACGATTTTAGAAATTTTTCTGTCTGCGGCATATTGCCGATACAATAACCTTCAAAAACTTCTATTACAACTGATGCCGGATTAATTGTATCAATAAATCCGGTGACTTCGCAGTTTCCTGCGACACAGCTTACAGACTCAATAACTGGCAAATTCATTCCCATATTTACCCCTGAATCAATATCTCCGGCATCATTTTGATTTATTCCAAAAGGAAAAATATCAATCGCCGCGCCATTATTTTCAATTATTCTATTTCCTGAAATTGTGTTGTTGTTTCCGGCATATTCCAACATTACAATTCCGATATTTTTGTTGTAGCTTATTGTGTTGGGCTCCGCGACACTGCCAATTGTGTTGTGATGAGAACGCTGATCCACAACAATTCCTGCATTCGAGCCGCTTATTCTGTTGCCTTTGATTGTGTTAAATTCTGAATATTCATACAAAATTACCCCTGCGTCGGTGTTGCCTTTAATATCATTCCCCGAAACCTCGTTTCTGGCCGGATATGTGGAAAAAAGTATGCCGTGACGGTTTGGAATATATGTTTTGCCATCCGAGCTTAAGCCTATGTAATTGTTGGTTATTACATTGTTTTCCGTCAGGTGGTTTGTAACCATTATGCCGCTTTGGGTGTTGCCTGAAATTATGTTTCTGTCTGAAACATTTTCACCGCCTACAATATTATTTGCAGCACCGGTTGAAACAACCATTCCAATATCGTTTGGAAGAGCTTTTGTGCCAGTTACATCAACCCCAATCATGTCGCCGCGCAGTGTATTAAATTCTGTGCCGCGGGTAACAAAAAACATGCCATAACTCATGTTGCCGCTGATAACATTAAACGCAACATCGTTGTGGTGAGAAGCACAGTCAAAGCAGATTCCAGTTGCATTCGGAATTGATTTTGTCCCTGTCACATCAGCACCAATCATATTGCCAATTGTATCATTTTGTTCGCAATGGCCATAATAAACAACACCGTAAACCTTATTGCCTGAAACAATATTCATTGCCCCTTTTTCAGTACCGCCGAGAAGATTATTTTTTGCGACTGTATTGAATTCGACACCGTTTCCCTGCATCAGACCATCTTTTTCAACAATCTTTGTTCCTGTAATATCTGTGCCAATATAGTTGCCTAAAATTTTGTTGCCGTCAGCAGCTTCAATATAGATTCCGATTTCAATGTTTCCTGTTATAATATTCCGCTCTTTTTCAGTTAAGCCACCGATAATATTGTTGTTTGCCAGACTTTTAAAAACAACTCCCTTATCATTCCAGAGTAGTTTTGTTCCAGTTTTGTCAACACCAATCAGGTTGCCGGTAATCACATTTTTTTCAGCAAATTTGCCCGAAACAGCAATCCCTGAGTCAAGGTTTCCTGAAATTATATTGTTTTCAATTCTGTTTTCAGCCGATTTTGTAACCAAAACACCGACACCGTTTTCAATGCGCTCAGAACCTGTTATATCTGCCCCAACTATTGAATTTTGAAGAATATTTTTAACAGTTGTCTTCCCTCCGATATAAAGACCAGCAGTTCCATTTCCCGAAAGAAGTGTTTTGGAAATTGTGTTTTCATGTGCACCTTCGGTAATAATTATACCGTTATCATTATTTATTGCAGTGATGCCGTCGGATGCAACACCGAAATAGGAATTTTTTATAATATTCCCTGAAGCATTTTCACCGTAAAGAATAATTCCGGAAGAAAATCCGCCCGAAGTAATGCCTGAAATAGTATTGTTTTCAGACATAATAAGAATTGGATAAGGAATCTTTATAGATGCTTTAAGCTCTATAACAGGCCGCATTTCCTGGATATTTCCGATAAAACATTTTTGAGAATCGCCATCAATAACAATATTTCCTGAAGACAAATTAGGCAGAGAGGTTGTTATTGGGATAATCCATGAATCAGATTTTTCATCATAATTTTCATCACTTTCAGGAATTTTGAATTTTATCAGCTTAGGGGAATTTCCAGATTCAGCCTGTAAAATCGCCTCTTTTAAAGAACCTTCGCCGCTTTCTGCGGTTGTTGTTACAAAAATAGCCGGCTCATCATCGCATTCAACCTCTTCAACTGGATCTGCATCATCTTCATCTGCGGAATTATCTGAATCATCATCAACAAGAGAGTCTTTGTCTGAAAACTCATCATCAGAAGAATCATTGATTTCATCACTATTTCCGTCATTAAAATCATTGTCCGCGGAAGAATCATTCAACTCATCAAAATCACTAATCAAATCAGAGTCTGAAAGATTTGCGCCATCATCAAATTGATTGTTGTCGCCAGAAATCAAATCTACATCACTTTCAGAATTGCCGCCCTTGTTTTTTGATTTGTCATCACTGCATGAAACCAAAAAAGCTGAAATCAATAAAAAAATCAAAAAGAAACTTTTCATCTATGCCTCCGGGTAAAAGTGCAGAAGTAAAGATAAGTCTCTGTTTAAAAAGTTGCTGGAAGATTAAAAAAAATAAAAAATAGCTATTTAAAGGCGGCTGCTAGCTAACTTAAACTGCCCGATTTTCATTGGATTCCTAGACATGAATCGGTTGATTCAGGTTAAATTAAAAAGATTTCTTTGACTCTGGATTCTCCAACAAAACTGTCGGCATCCCTAAATCACCACTTGCAGGAATAAGAGAGTATTTGTAACCACAGGTGCATGCAACAATTCGAGTAGTTTCAGCATCAGGATAATGGATAAAGTGTGGTGTAAAACAGTTTTTGCAATAGGTTTTATTGCTGCTGTCAATAAAATGAAGCGGATAAGTATCTGTATTAATTGAAACTGCGTTCTCTTTCACAACAACTTCAGAAGCTCTCGTTGCTGTTAGAAAATCTTTCCCGCCAACAAAATGCAATGAATTTTTCGTCATAAAAACCCCTCCCAAAAAAATGTTTGCTCCCCAATTTTTCATTTATTGTCTGCGTAATATAAACTATTTCAAGAATTTTTCAAAATTATTTTAGTTTGGTAATGTTTTTTTGTTGATACTAAACAGATATAATTAGAATTAGGCGCTACAATTGGCAGGATTTATAGATTCATCACGAAATATAGATTTTACCCTTTGCGCCATCAATTGTAACAATCTGGCCGTCGTGGATTTTTTCTGTAATTCCTTTTACAGCGAGTACAGCCGGAATGCCGTATTCTCTTGCAATTACAGCCGCATGGCTAAGGACTCCGCCAGTTTCTGTGACTACACCGCTAATCATGCTAAAAACTGGTGTCCAGCCTGGATCTGTGAATTTGGTGATTAGAATATCTCCTTCCGAAAGGCGGCCTGCGTCAAAAATATCTTTTATCACCCTTGCCCGCGCCTTAATTACGCCGCTGCTGCAGGGAATTCCTGAAAAACTTTGAGCATTAGGGTCATCAACTTTTGTTGTGACATCAAAGCCAATATCGGGTGGATTTGTAAAGTTTTTGAATGACTGGAAATACTTTTTGTTTTTCCAAAGTTTGGCGCGCGCTGTTTCTCTTGGCACTTTACCATTAATAATATCAACAACATACATGACAGAAAAGAAGAATATATCAGCTTCGTCATCAATAAAACCATCTTTTTTAAGATGAGTTGCAAGTGCTAGCGTAAATCTGCGAACCTGATCATACGATCTGCTGGAAACATCGCGAAGCTCTTCTCTCCACCATAAAAACTGGCGCATTCTATCAAGTTTTTTAAGGACTCTGCTGCGGTTGAGTAGCGAGGTTTCTTTAATAAGCTTTTCCCGTTCGGCAAGGTAAATGTTCCGTTGTTTTTCGTTTAAAGCTCTTGGATTGTGGTCATCTCCAAGTGTTATCAAATGCTTAAGATTTTCAAGGACAAATGTTGGATCTTCCCTGTAATTTGGTATAGTTATGTCAAGTTCTCTTGTCGAATGGTATTGATATTTTTTGAGGAACACTCTAACTTCATCCAAAAAAGAGTGCGTCTGATTTTCGCGTAAAAGCTCAATTATTTCAGGAACATCTGTGTTCGCCCAGAAAATAGTGGATTCGTGGTATTCTTTTATTTTGCGGCTAATATCCCAAAGCTCATAGTTCGGCAGCATGTGGGAGAGATCTCTTAATCCAATAACCAGATTGAGGAAACTGATGGAATCTTTATACTTTTTCAGAGAATCCTTAAAAAGAGTCTGAACATTTGAGTTGTCAAAAATATGGAAAAAGTAGGATGATTCTGTTAGCCAGTAATCCTCTTTTATTAATTTTTCAAAAAAATGATACAGTTCAGTTTTCCCCATTTTTTCAGGCTCAATAGCATCAATTTCTCTAATTCTTTCAAGCTGTTTTGGTACAAATTCCTTGTCATATTTCAATCTTGCTGAAAACGATTTTTCAAGAAGCATCAAAACCCGAAGCCCGTGCATAATTGTTTTAGGATTCATTTTTGTGGTAAAACCATCACCAACATATCCAACAGTAATCCCCAAATCTTCATCAAAATGGCGTTCATTATATCCGATAAGTCCTTTCAGCGCGTTTTTAACTGCCAGTGCGTTCCAGTAAGGTCGGCCAAAAAAGGTGTTGCCCCAAAGAATATTATCAATATTGCCAGTAATTTTAATTGATTTGATATATTCCGGCATTGTCTTTTCCCAGATAAAATCATACAAAGACCACATAAACTGGCTGCAAACCGAGCTTGAAACTCCGCCATCTTTAAAATCTGCAGTTGTCCACTGGCCTCCAATTTCGTTGTAATTTATTGTTGTTATCGGCCTAGACTGGACAATGTAAAATTTATCTTTATGAAAAACCCATTCAATATCAACAGGAAACCCGTAACCGCTTTGAATCTTTAGTGCAATTTCGACAAGCAGCTTCTTTTCAGCGTGAGACAAAACAGGCTCGTGAAAGAGCGATTTGTCAAGCGTTACAGTTTCAATTCCGCCATCAGGTTTTGCGTAATGAGCTTTTGTTTTTTCCGCAATATTTCTCTCTTTTTTCTCATCGCTGTACCAGTCATAAAAATATTGATCCGGCGTAACCTCGCCTCCGACAAGAGCCTCGCCAAGCCCGAAAACAGCTTCAATAAGCATCTCGGTATCTTTGGCTGTGACTGGATTTACCGTAAAAACAACACCACTTTTTTCTGACGGAATCATCTGCTGAATAATTACAGACAACGCCATCTCGGAAAAATCTATTTTTTTGTTTTTTGAGTATGTAAAAACACGGTTTGCAAAAAGAGATGTCCAGCATTCCCGTACAGCTTTAATAATTGCTTCGCTTCCCCGAACATTGAGAATTGATGTGTATTGTCCTGCAAAAGATGCTCCATGCAAATCTTCTTTCGAGCCGCTGCTTCTAACTGCATAGGCCGAATTGTCGTCGGCAAAAATGTTTTTTATGCTCTCTTCAAGAGATTTTGGAAATGGCTTCAACAAAATTATCTGGCTTATTTCATTGAGTATTTTGGTCTCTTCCTTTCCATTTGCTGCGTTTAAAAGTTTTTCAATAAGAGGATAAATACCACTCTCTTTTTCAAACTCTTTAAGCGCGCTGGAAAGGATGCACCAGCCATCAGGAACAGGAACTTTCATCTCGATTAATTCAATGAGCGACATTGCTTTTTTGCCGATTTCTATTGCAAGCTGAGACTCCCGTTTTCTGAAAATTCTGTCTGATAATTCCGCAAAACTAATAAGCATGATTTTACCTGAACTTGTTTTTAACAATCGCAGTTTATTGAGGTTTGTTTTAATGTCAATGCCGGATTAATAAGAATCTTCAATTTTTGATCTTCCAAGGTTAAATCCATGATAATCAGCTATTCTTCCCATCTTTTCAACCTGCTCCTTTGTGATTTTTCCGTAGCTGAAATGGTCTGTCATATTTTCAAGTCCCATCAGAATTGTCTCTGCAATGCAGGCAAAAACATTTCCTTTTTCAAGCATCAGAGATTCAAAACTATGTTGCTGATTTAGCGGAAGTTTTACAATCCCACCCTTAATTACAGAAACATTTTTCATTTTATGAACAGAGCCATCTGTGTCAAGCGGCACAGAAATATCATTAATTATAACAGGCTTTGAGTCATCAATCATTTCTGAAAAAATAATAGGGGCTGAGGAGTTGCTTGCTGTAAGAATGATATCGCATTTTTTGAGCTCATAAAGGTTAGTGCTTATTTTTATTGGAGAATCATCCTCCATTTCTTTTTGAAGTGCAAGATAGAGCTCTGCCAAAGAAAGCTGTAAATTGTTTTGGATAGCTTTTTTTACTGTTTCAGTATTAGCAATTTTTGCTGCTATGCCATTAATTTTGGTGTTGTTTTTAAGAGCTCTTCCAATTTTTTCTATAATAGATTCGATTATTTCGCCAGCAATGCCCCGAAGTGTTTGCTCGCGGCCTGGTCTTCCAAAAATTATGAGATTTTCCACGCTGTGAGCAATCATCAAACTGTAAATACTTCCAATGTTTCCTGTCGCTCCAACAACGCCTGCGGTTGCTCTATGAATCTCAATTTGTTTATCTTCAGCCTCTTTTTTTATAGCCTCAAGTCCTTTTTGAACAGTGTGAGCGTTGCCTGTTGTAACTGCAATTCTATCAGTTTCAATAGATTTCCCGTTTCTTGTAACAATTGAGGTGTAGCCGCCAAGCCCCAAAACACTGCAATTAAGCTCAATTGCTTTATCTGCAGCTTTGTGAACCAGATTTCTCATTGGCTCAATATTTTTGGTTTGAAGATGGTGATAGATTGTTGATGAATCAAGAAAAAGTCCAATAAAATAAAGGAGTACCTTTTCTCCATTTTGCGATTCAATAAGCCGTGGCAGATATGTCATAGGATAAATTTCTTTATGAAGCCTGGATACAAGTATTTCCCGTTCCTTCGTGGTGAAATATTTAAAGGCAGGGTCAAATGTATCAAAATCATCTACAGAAATAAAGTGAACTGCCATCGCTGCTTTTCTGATGTTTTGCATAGATTCCCAGCTTCGCTGTTCTTTATGTTCATTTTCAAGGATTAAATGGAAATCCTCAACAGGCGCATCAATCTGAGATTTAGGAGAAAAAGCAATAAATTTAATGAGTTCATAGCTATTTTGGCAGTAAATTATTTTGCAGAGCCGCTCGATTGCTTTCAGGAAAAAAGAGATATCCTCCTCTGAAATATAGAGAGATGGCTCAACCCTGATAACTGCACTATTTGACATTGTAGGTGCAACCCTTATGCCGCATTCATTCAAGAGATAGCCTGCAATTGCAAAGCCAAGAGCCTCGGACTGGGAAACCGCTCTAATTCCGTAAGAATCACAATCAGACTGATCTGAAAATTCGATTCCAATCATAAGTCCTGCGCCTCTAACTCCCGAGATAACTTCCGGATAATCTTCCTGGATTTTTTTAAGACCTTCGATAATCAGTGCACCGGAATCGGCTGCCTTTTTCATTAATTCAGGAGAATTATCAATCATATCAAGGGCTTTCAGCGCGACTTTTGCACTAAGATCATCTTCGGTAAAGGTCGCATTATGAATCAGCGAAAAATCATCTTCATAATATTTTTTATCAATAGAAAGTGCTGAAATTTTGGTCAAACCACCGCCAAGACTTTTTGAAAAAATATAGTAATCTGCTCTTACTCCATATTTTTCTGAGGCGAGAAATGTGCCTGTCCGCCCCATTCCGCACTGGATTTCGTCAAAAATAAGAGGGATTTTGTGTTTGTCTGCGAATGCTCTCGCTGACTTGATAAAGTTATCCGGCATCCATCGGATCCCGCCTTCACCCTGAAGCGGTTCAATAAAAAATCCTGCAATATTTGTTAAATTTTTCAAAGAGATGACAACTTTTCCATCAATAATATCGGGCATCAAATAGGTTAATTCATTTTCAGGAACAGCATTTTCCAATGAATCATCCAAATCGTAATCTATAAACAAAGTTTTGGGACCTATTCTATAAAAAGGAAGCCTGTAATGTTTACTCGAGGTAAGCTTGAGTGAGCCGGTCAGAAGTCCGTGGAACGATTTTTTAGCGGAAAGAAAGGTTGGCGGAGTCATAAAAACCATTCTGTTGTAAGACTGAATCGTGGTTAAAACAGATGAAACCGGGGCATCTTTCGTCATTCCCAGTTTTTCCAGTGCTATATCATAAAAATCATTACTAAGAACTACTTCTTTATTTTTCAGAGCGTTTTTTATCTGAACAGTTTTTTTATAAACCTGTTTATGAATCTCTTCAAAGCGCAAAACAAGCGAAAATTCAGCATGTTTCATTGCAGTTTCAACAGCTTCCGCACCAGTTGATGCGAAGGTTGTTATAAAGTGACGGTTAAACCGCTTAAAAAGGATAGAATCAAGTTTTTCGGCAACTAACGCAGCATATTTTTTACAACTGGCCTGACCATTAAAAACCATCTCTTTATCAAGGAATTCTCTCATTTCACCAACAAGCAGCGGATTATTGTGACCAAAAAGAGATGCTCCATAACCTCCAAGCATATCAAGAACTTTCACTTCCTTATCCGAATCATCCAGAAAATAGAGATAATCGCCCAAGCCGCGGGTAAAAACCTTGTCCAGGTTTATTGCTGCAAGAAGTTCACCAAGTCTGGGTCTGCAATATTTCTGATAAAGGAGAGATTCATTTCTGAACATCTAAAATTCCTCTCTAATTGGATTGTATAAAAAAACAAAAAAGATATTGTACTTGATGTCGGATTAATGTCACTACTTTTTTACAGCCTAGTGTTAATCTTTTTTAATCTTATTTGTTAGGATAGAAAAGAAGCTGAATTTACTGAGAAAAATATTTAAAACTCAAAAACACCTGGAATTAATTCCAGAAGAGTTGTCTCAACCTCAATTTTTTTTGTATCACTGTTTAAAAGATAAACCTTCAGATTTTTAGAAAAATCGGCCAGAACCTGTCTGCAAATACCACACGGATAGACAGCGTTACCCTTTAAAGTAGCTGTAACTACAATAAAATCAAACTCTTTTTCTCCATCAGCCACAGCTGTAAAAAGAGCAGTTCTCTCAGCACAGACTGTTGCGCCGAATGAACTGTTTTCAATATTTGTTCCTCTATAAATTTTTCCGCTTTTTGTTACAAGCGCAGCCCCAACCTTAAAGCCTGAATATGGGGAATAGCTGTTTTCGCGAACTTCTAAAGCAGCATCAATTGCTTTTTCAAGGAGTGTTTTATCCATTTAAATCCTCCAAAAATCTGGTTATTGTGGTTGAGACAAGCGCGCCGAAATGTTTCTCAACTTTTTTCGCATTTTCTGTTACCTCTTCATGGGTAAGTTCGGTTAGCGAAAGACCCGCAGCTTTGTTTGAGATAAAGCTGATTCCTGCGACCTCGATTCCTGCATGTCTTGCAATTATAACTTCAGGAACGGTAGACATTCCGACAGCATCAGCTCCTAAAGCAGTAAGCATTCTGATTTCTGCCGGAGTTTCAAAGGTCGGCCCGGTCATTGCAGCATAAACGCCCTCTCTGATTACAATCCCCTGTTCACCGGCAATTTGCTTAATGATATCGCCAAGTTTACGGCTATATGCATGGCTCATATCCGGGAATCTTGTCCCAAATGTTTCATCGTTCGCACCAATGAGCGGGTTTGTTCCCATTAAATTTATATGGTCGCGGATAATCATCAAGTCGCCTGCATCAAACATACGGTTTACGCCGCCAGCTGCATTTGTAACAATAAGTCTTTTAACGCCTAAAAGTGCAAAAAGTCTAGTCGGAAAGATGACTTGCGCCATCGAATACCCTTCATAAAAGTGGACTCTTCCCTGCATTACCCAGAAATGTTTGCCGGTTTTTTCATCGTGAGCAAGAATAAGTTTGCCACTGTGTCCAAAAACTGTAGAAACAGGGAAGTTAGGAATATCTTTGTACTCAACTATCAGTTTTGTTTGAAGATTTGAGCCAAAATCGCCAAGCCCTGAACCGAGAATAATTGAGAGTTCAGGTTTTTTGATTTTCAATGTTTTAAGTTTTTTCTCTAAAAAAGAGACTGCTTCTTTAAGCTGCGGTAAATTAGTCATTTTTTTCCTCCGATTCAATTGTTCCGCCAATTCTAGCATAAAAAAAATATTGGAAAAGATTATTTTCCATGAGAGGTGAGCATTTCTTCAATTTCGTGTAATTTTCTGGTTTTTGCGATTGTTACAGCTGTTTTCCCATCAGTTTCAAGGTTTGGGTCTGCGCCTTTGTCGAGAAGAAATTTCACAGCCGGAAGATTGTTGTTGTAAACATAATACATCAGAAGTGTTGCGCCTGACAAACTTCTCGCATTTATATCGCTTCCTTTTGCAATAAGAATTTCTGCTGTTGCCCAGTTTTTCTTTTCAAGAACTGCACCAAGAATTGAGTTGCCGGAAGGATCCCGCCTCGACAGGTCTGCTCCATAATCAGCAAGCATTTCAACAACTTTCCGCTGATTTTTTTCAGCAGCAAAAAATATTACAGGATCTCCATCCGGAAGCAGCGTGTCCGGCGATGCTCCATTTTTAAGGAGAAATTCTGTTTTTTCCATATTGTTTTCATCAATTGCATCAATAAGTGGCGAACGGCAGAAAAAATCCTTCCTGTTTATATCAGCACCACGCTCAACAAGCATTGTTGCTAATTGAAAGTTTGAATGATTCAACGCATAAAAAAGAGGCGTTCTTCCATTAAAAGAAGATGGTGTATCCGGCTCAGCACCATTTTCCAGAAGAAGCTGAACAATTTCTCCGTATCCGCGCTGAAGCGCAATCAAAAGAGCTGAATACCCGTTTATGGATTCATTTACCTGAACTCCGGAAGAAATTAAACCCTCAACTTCAAGTTTATTGTTTTTTGCACTTGCAATCATAAGCTTTGTCATTGATCGCTCATCCAGAACCGGTGTAGGGACGCTCTCTTTTATCACACAATCAGGAGAGCTTGTATTTATAGATTCTCTTGTGGAATTTTTTTCTGCAATCTCTATTTTACTGGTTTGCTGATTTTCCGCAGAATGGTTTTCATTAACTGGCTGATTCTCAAAAGCATTTGTTGTTTTTATGTTTTTTTCGTCAGAATCGGAAGATGCAAGATAAATAAACCCTAGCAATCCTAAAAAAAGGAGAAAAATCGCATTCAAAGCAATTTTTCTAACATTTATCTCCTTGATTTCTTTACTTATTCTATGAGTTTTTTGCTGTTGAGCTGCAGACTCCTCTTCATCTTTTTTTTGTATTTCATAAACAATCTGAGTGTATAGATCTGCACCATATTCAAGAATTTCCTTGGCTTCATCGCTTTGCGCATAAAAAGCTGCATTATTTCCGTCAGCATCAACATTCATCAGACCTGCTCTTCCCATAATTAAAACACGCAGAGCATTAAGATTGTTGAATCTAAGAGCACTTACAACTGCGGTTTGACCAGATTTGTTTCTCAAATTCGGGTCTGCGCCTGTTTTAATAAGGTATTCAATAATTTCCTCATAATCTTTTGCAGCAGCAAGCATAAGAAGTGTATAATCATTATTGTTTTTTGTGTGAATATCTGCCTTGCATTCAACAAGAAATCTGACAAACTCAAGCGAGCCTGATTCTGTTGCCAGATATAAAGCTGTCTTACCTTCAGGAGTTTTAGCCTCAATGTTTGCACCAAGAGAAACAAGCAGTTTTATCAAAGACTTATTCCTTCGAAGAACTGCAATCATAAGAGGTGTCATATTGTCATAAATAGATTCTCCGGCCGGCATAAACTGATTTATATCAACACCAAGCTTTGCCACATCTTCAATTGTTTTCAGATTACCGGAAATACAAGCTTCTCCAAGATTGGCCGGCTTTTTTTCTCGAATAAAACCAGCAATTTTAAGCTCTTCCAGCGCATCGAGAATCTCTGTTTCGTGCAAAGATTTCCGGAGTGAGGCCACAATCTCCCAAACAGGCATCAGCAATTGAATATGCTCATATACATGGCTGATATTTTTATGATTTACAGTAAATTTCTTATCTGTTTTCTTGATAAGCGCAAATCTTGAAAAAACATTTTTATAAAAATAGATTAGAGCAGAATGCTCAACTTTTGTGAAATCTTCCTTTAAAAGAAGATTTTCCGGCTCAGAACCGTAAAGTATCCGCAATGATTCTGCTGCCTTGGCAAATTTACCTTCAGAAATATAAGTTTCAGCACTTTTTGCAAGTAAAGCTTTGTTTTCAGGAATATAAATATCGGTAGGATCCTGATATTTTTCAAGGGAAAAAACTATCTCGCTTTCCGAAAGAGGGTCGCCGCTTCCTTTTGAAATAACGCCGGTTTTATATAAATTTAAAAGTGCTTTCAGGATAAAATAGAAATGTTTCTGCCCGGAAGAAATCTCCCTTACGCTTTTACCCAAAATAAAAAGTTCGGCAAGCCTTTTTTCAAATCTGCAGCTTTTGGATTTGTCAAAATGTGTAGAAACTTCGGGATAATCACCGATTTCCTCAAACATTTTAAGAGCTTCCTCAAACTCAATCCTTCTTGACTCCATGCCTGTTTTAAGAATAGGAAGAGAAATCGCATTTTTTATTTCACTGGAATCATCATCATATTTATCCGTAATCTGGTAATCGCCCGAATTCCATCGAGAAATAAGAAACAGGGAGTCAAGAACTTTCTCAAAAACAGCTGACTTTATGTTGGCTTCTGGAGTTACACCAGTAATATCAAGAACTTTGCCAAGCTTAACGCTGGTTTCCTGCTCTGTTTTATAGGCTTTATCAATATCAGCCGGATTAATATAACCGCAATGAGAAAGATAACTTCCAAGATAAAAAGATGGGTCTGTTGAGAAAGAGCCTGTTATTCTTCCGTTTTTGAAAAAAATCTTTTCTGTCACAGATGTTGAAGAGAATATAATTGTTCCTTTCAGAAATTTTTTCAAAGCCAGCTCAAGAAGAGATACGACAGGAATAGATCTTATTTGACCGCGCAGAAGTTCGCTCATAAATAATACACCATGATTGTTGTTTCAGCTAAACTATATTAAGAACCACCTCAATAGTCAAAAAAAAACTAAACTGTTAGGAGAATATAAGCTTCCTGCAAATATTTTTGAGTGAATATCGGTTGACTTCCGCAGATTTCTGACTATTTGTAGAATTGTTATTTTTTTGGAGGAAAACTATGCGAAAAAGAGATGTTTTTTTGATTTTTATTACCGCAATTGTTGTGTCTTTTCTTACAACACTCTACTTTGAACACCAGAACAAACCTGCACTGGCAACGCCGCAGCAGAAAGAGATTTCTGCGCCTGCCGCAAAGATAAGTAATATCGTTGACTTGCAGAAACAGATTGTTGATATTTCAGAAAATGCGAAAAAGAGCGTTGCCTTTATCAAGGTTGTTAAAACTGATAAAAGAGCTCAATACAAAAATCCTCTCTTTGACCAGTTTGGCCGGGATGATTTTTTCAGGGAATTTTTTGGCGACAAATTCCGCGGTGCTCCAAGGTACAATCCAAAAACAGAATCTGTAGGAACAGGTTTTGTGATTGATGACAAATCGGGTTTTATTGTGACAAACAACCATGTTATTGCTGACGCAGATGTTATTGATGTAACGCTCAACAACAGAACAATGTCTGCAAAACTTGTGGGCACAGATCCGCAGACAGATATTGGTCTGATTAAACTCGAAAAATTTGATTCTGCAAATATCAGAAAGCTTGATTTCGCAGATTCTGACAAGATTTTGCCCGGCCAATTTTCGATTGCTGTGGGCAGCCCGTTTGGACTTACTCAGAGTGTAACATTCGGAATTATTTCAGCAAAAGGACGCTCGAACATGAATATTTCAGAATATGAAGATTTTATTCAGACAGATGCAGCAATAAATCCCGGCAACTCCGGCGGGCCGCTTTTAAATATTTCGGGACAGGTTATTGGAATGAATACAGCAATTTTTTCAAAATCTGGCGGATATATGGGAATCGGATTTGCGGTTCCTGCCAACATGATAAAAACTGTTGTAAGCCAGCTCAAAGATGGCCACGAAGTTCGCAGAAGCCAGCTTGGAGTCGCAATTCAGGAATTAAATCAAGAACTTAAGAAACATCTTGGACTTGGAGAAAACACAAACGGCGTTCTTATTGTCTCAGTTTTCAAAGATAGTCCGGCAGAAAAAGCAGGGCTAAAGGAAGGCGATGTTGTAACAGAATTTGACGGAAAAATTATAGATTCAGCCTCAAAACTAAGAAGCACTGCTGCATTTACAGTGCCTGACAAATCTGTTTCCCTAAAAGCTATTCGTGACGGCAAAGAGCTCTCATTTAATATAAGTTTGTCAGAAAAAATAGCCTCAACAGAGAATGGCGTCTATGTTTTCAAGGAGTTAGGTCTTGCAGTTCTTGCTGAAAACAATCTGGTTACTGTTAATTCTGTCGAAGAAAATTCAATTGCTGATTATGCAGGACTCAGAAAAGGAGACAACATTCTGGAGGTAAACAAAAAGAAAATCACCTCATTTGATGTGTTTGTAAAAACTGTTGAGATGAGCCGCTCAATTCTTATCCTGATTGACAGAAATGGTCAGAAATTCTACGCTGTTATAAACAAATAAGCTAGAACGCCTCAAGAACATTAAAGTAAACATTAACATCATCAGGTGACACACCTAAATCAAATCTGAAATTTATGTTTTTCTGACGGTTAAGCGCAAATCTCAGACCGAACCCTCCGGAATATTTGAGCTTTTTGCCATTAATGTTTTCAAATTTATCATAAACATTTCCGGCTGCTCCAAAAAAAGTCGCACCAAGTCGCCAGTAAATCGGAACTCTGTACTCAGTTTGTGCAGCAAGATAAATATTATCCATGTAACGCCCCTGATAATAGCCTCGCAAAAGATTCTGCCCGCCAAGTCGCGGCACATAATTAAGCGGCGGCTCGCCCGTCACCGATTCTCCGTAAAGCTGAAAAGCAAAAACTCCGCCAAAAAATGCCGGAAGATAGGTTCTGTGATCTATCAAATACCTGTTGAAATCATAGCTGCTCAGTCCGTTTTTTCTGAAAAACACGGCTGAAATTATAGAGTTACTCCCTTTTGTAGGATAGATTGTCGCATCTCTTGAATCCCTGTTTATCTGAAATCCGCCGCCTGTAAACCAACCGTTTTCAGGGTGTGATTGATAATAGGAATCAATTCCGCGGTTATTTTCCGAGTCAAGAAGTTTGTAATAGCCCGGAATAATTACAGTTCCTGCATAGATTTTTTCGACTGTTCTGACCTGTGTTACAAGCTCGTTTTTAACATAAAAAGGGGTGTAGCCCTCTTCATCCGAGGCGTTCGTGTCGTTGCCAACACCGTAATATTTTTGAGGAAAACGGGATAGTGACGATGTGAGCTTGATGTGATAAAACGCTTTGTCAAAATACTTGTCACCAACAAGAGCTGAGAGCATCTGGTTTTGCATAGTGTAGAGAAAAACCGCACTTAATGAATCAGACTTTTCCTCGGTTTCACTTTTGTAGTGTTTTTTAAATAAAACAGCGGTTGCACCTGCACCGACTTTTGTTTCTGGTGTGTAGAAAACTATTGGGAACAAAACATAGCCTGAATCTTTTGGATCGGCCTTTTCTTCTTCGCCAAAAAGGGATGAAAACGAGAGAAGAAGAATCAAAATCAAATATTTTTTAAGAGCATCTTTCATTCAAAACACCTTCCATTTTTACAATGATTTCATCAAATGTTTCAAAATCATAATATTTTCTATGATTTATATCAAGATGTTTTTTCAGCGTTCCTCTGGCAAAAATTATGTCTGATGAAAGAGCTGCGCATTTGTCTGTCTGACCGTCACCAATGTAAATCACTGTAAATCCTTCTTTTTTTGCCTCCTCGATGTGATTTGTTTTGCAGTGAAGACATTTTCCGCAAAGCGTTTTTAGCGGGCTGGGAGCTGCATGCCACAAACCGTTTTCAAATTTAATATCGTTTGCAAATACTTTCCCCTCCAGATTTTTTATTGCCCAAAGAGCAAAAAATTCGCGGATAAAAGTCTTAAATCCGCCCGAAAGAATAAAAAACGGAATTGATTTTTCATTAAGAAAATCAACGAATTGGACAAACCCTTCCCTTAATTTAACAAACTCTTTTATGTGCAAGATAAAATCTGACATTCTTCCTTGAAGAAGATTTGTTTCAAGAGCAAGCGATTCTTTCTGCGGAATATTTCCTTTTATCAGCTCTTCCTCTATTTCAAGCCATTTTGGGCCAATAAAAGTGTCAAAAATTGTGACCAGCGTATCAAGGGTTGTGATTGTTCCGTCAAAATCTGAAAAAACGCAATATTTCATAAAAATCCCCGATTATTTAACGAATAGCTGCAAAACTTTTCTTAGCGGTTTTAGAAAAAGGGTGAAAGGACAGATTTTACAGCCGTTGAGCCGCCAGCTTTTGCATGACTGAATGTTGGCTTTTATAATGTTTTTTATATTTTTCGTAGACTTTCCGCCCAGCCTCATTTTACAGATAACTTTTGGGATGTAGGCAGCTCGCAACTCATATCTGTAAAAATATCGAAACATAAGTTCATAATCAGCAGCAATATCAAGATCTAACCTGTAAAGGCCAAATTTGTTGTATGCAGATTTTTTAATAAAAAGTCCGGTGTGCGGCGGCATCCATCCGGTTTTAATATTTTTTCTTTTAAATATTCCTGATCTCCAGAATCTGACAATTTTATCGCTGTTATCTCCTTTAAAATATTGGATATCGCCATAAAGCGCATCTGATCCTGTTGATCTAAAACCTTTGGCGACAAAGGTCAAAACATCGTTTGAAGCGAGCATGTCATCAGCGTGAACAAGTCCGATTACTTCGCCTGTTGCAGCTCTGATTCCCTTATTTATTGCATCGTAAAGCCCGTCATCTTTTTCGCTGATAAGACGGAATTTGCCGGGATATTCTGAAAGAATTTCAAGCGTTCCGTCATTTGAGCCGCCGTCAACCACAATATATTCAACATTTGGATAATCCTGGTTAAGCACTGATTCAACAGCCTGTCTGATTGTGGATGCAGCATTGTAAACAACTGTTATTATTGTTATTTTCATTTACCGCTCAATAATAATGTTCCCCATTACAAGAACATCCATCGTTGTCCGCATGAAACATTCAAAAGCTTCGTGAGGCGTGTTTACAATCGGCTCATTTTCGTTGAAAGAGGTGTTAAGTATTATCGGATAGCCGCTTTTTTTGCCGAAAGCCTCGATAAGAGCGTAATATTTCGGAGCAACATCTTTGTGAACTGTCTGGAGTCTTCCTGTCCCGTCAACATGGGTTACAGCCGGAAGCATTTTTCTCTTTTCCTCTTTAATTTTAAATACTTTTTCCATAAAGAAGACATCATCTTCCTGCTCAAAATATACAGAAACATGCTCTCTTAAAATAGAAGGGGCAAACGGTCTAAACGGCTCTCTTTTCTTAACTTTTTCATTCAATAAATCTTTTGCATCATCTCTTCCCGGATCAACCAGAATCGAGCGGTTGCCAAGAGCTCTTGGCCCGAATTCAGCTGCGCCCTGATACCAGCCGATAACCTTGCCGTCAGCCAGAAACTGCGCAGTTTTTTCAACAATTTCAGCCTCTGTAAGTCTTAAGTATTTGATATCTCTTGTTTTTACATAGGTTTCTATCTGATCGTCAGAAAATTCAGAGCCAAGATACGCTGTTCTTACAAATTCTGCCCGCGGCATCTTTAAAATCTGGTTGTAGGCATAAAGCGCAGAGCCGATACAAGTTCCGGCATCGTGACCAGCTGACGGAATATAGATGTTTTCAAAAGGAGTATTTAATTTTATCTTGCCGTTTGCCACAGAATTCTGGGCAACACCGCCGGTAATGCAGATATTTTTTATACCTGTTTTTTTGTGAAGATGTGTCAGAATATGAAAAATAATCTCTTCAGTAACCCGTTGAACAGAGGTTGCAATATTTGTATGATAATCTGTCAGCTTCTCACCTTTTTGACGAACCGGGCCGAACTTTTCGACAAAATAATCGTTAAAAAGCGGCTCTATTTCAGGCGCGCCATTTTCCCAGTTCATCGAAACGCCGTGCTTAACATGACTGAAATATTTTTCATTAAGTTTGAAAAGGCCGTCATCAGTTTTGTGGATAACATCCCAGATTTTATCCATAAATTCGGGTTTTCCATAAGGCGCAAGTCCCATAACTTTGTATTCATCGCCGTAGTGAGGAAATCCGAGCCACTGTGTAAACGCTGTGTAAAAAATACCGATTGAGTGAGGATATATAACAGAATCAAGCACTTCCATCTGGTTGCCGCGGCCGATGCCAATCATTGTCGAAGTAAAATCACCAAAACCGTCAACAGATAAAATAGCTGATTCTTCAAAATCTGAAGCAAAAAAAGCACAAGCCATGTGTGAGCGGTGATGCTCGACATTATGAATTTCTGCTTTGATTTCTTTCACATCAACACCGAGACCTGCTGCGATTTCGTCTTTAAGCGAAGCAACTTTTTTAGCATTGGCAATTCTATCCATTACAGATTTAAGATTAACCATATTTTTAAGCGTGTGCAT
>CAZISX010000012.1:4927-23285 GCA_964542005.1 uncultured Spirochaetales bacterium | reverse complement strand
TGATTTTATTCATAACATTTGCGGAAGGATCTCTTGAAATCGTAATATAATCAACATCTTTTATTGTTATACCTGCTTTTTCAAGACAAAACCTGATAGATTCTATCGGAAAACCAGCCCAGTGTTTTATTCTGCGAAGCCTTTCTTCCTCAATAGCTGCAACTATTTTTCCATCTTTCAAAAGACATGCTGAAGAATCGCCGTGATAAGCGTTAAGACCTAAAATGTACATAAATCCTCCTAAAATACTCTTTATATATCAATATCTAAAACCTTTTTAACAGCTGATTTCATATCAAGATTTTCATCTTTTGCATATCGCTCAACCTGATAAATCTTGGCATCAACCAGAAATCTATACCAGAAACCCTGCAAAAAGTGAAAAATAAAACCTTCAATCCCATCAAGAAAACCAAGTTTTATAAAATACCGGTATTTCCAGTAGATTAAAGCACGAAAAAATTTAGGCAGCCGGTAGTAAAAATTTTCTTTAAGCCACCGTTTTTTCTCAGTTTTATTGCCGCTTGCGGAAGCTATTGAATCCATTTTTCTCAAATCATAATGATTTGCCAGATATTCGGCAGCCTCGCGTGAAGCATATTTGTTATGTTTTGAAATAAAATCTGTGAGGCAGGCCATTCTATCCCAGTTTTTTTCTGTGACATCAATTTCAGACATTACAGTTTCGCCGCTAACCTGAATATGTTCATCCATAAAACGATCTTCCATTGTTCCCTTTGATTTTTTGTAAACACGGAGAAAATAGTTGGGATAGAAGGCTCCGTGCCGAATAAACCGTCCCATAAAAAATATTTGCATTTTCACATAAATGCCATCATAACAATCTAATTTAATTAGCTTATTCAATTCTTCAAAGCCTTTGTCTGTCCACCGTTCATCAGCATCTATCCGTAGAATCCATTCGTTGGAAATATTGATTGTGGAGACTGTCCATATAAATTGTTTGGCTTGATTAATAAATTCGTGCTGATATACACGATCGGTATATTTTCTAGCAATTTCAATAGTTCTGTCAGTCGAAAATGAATCAACAACAATAATCTCGTCTACATGGTCTTTGATTGAATCAAGACACTCTGTAAGATTTCTTTCCTCATTAAAAGTCATAACTATTGCGGATATGGGGAGTTTATTTTGCATTATGAACCTCTGAAAGCACTTTCTCATACATTTTTAAATATGATTTCACAAGTTCATCACCATATTCCAAAGAAAGAGATTTTGCATTCTTACCAAGAATTTCTTTCTCATTATTTGGTAACAGAAAAAAGTTTTCCAAAGATTTTGCGATTGACTCTAAATTGTTTTCTATCCAAAATCCGGCATTTTTTTCTTCAAGAATCTGCCACGGCGTGTTT
Source organism: uncultured Spirochaetales bacterium (assembly GCA_964542005.1). Taxonomy (GTDB): domain Bacteria; phylum UBP6; class UBA1177; order UBA1177; family CALOFP01; genus CAZISX01. The sequence goes on along the minus strand of CAZISX010000012.1, from coordinate 21,906 downwards.
TTTGAAGTAATAACCGGAGTTCCCTGGGCAAGCGATTCCACAACAACCATGCCAAAATTCTCCGAATGTGATGGCAGAACAAAAATCTCAGCGTTTTTATACATCGAAGATTTTTCCTCTCCTTCAACCCTTTTCTCAGTAAATACAACCCTTTCTCCAATTCCGAGTTCTGTCACAAGAGATTTCAGCATTGCTGAATAATTTAAATCCTCTCCTGTCCAGCCTGCAATAAGAAGTTTTATATCTGAAGGAATTTTAGAAATTGCAAAAGCACGGATCAGCGACTCAATATTTTTTATCGGATGAATACGGCCAAGATAGAGAATGTATTTAAACTGAAAAGAATTTTTTGTTTCTGACACCTCGAAAATCTCTGATGATGCAAGATTCGGAATTGTAAAAATTTCTTTAAAAGAACAGTTTTTGAGATATAACCTATTAAAATTCCTTATGCTCTCAGCTTCTTCGGGAGAGGTCGCATGATAAAAAACATCATCAATTCCTTTTTTCACGAAAGGGAGTGTTAAAAACAGCTTTTTTTTCAAATTACTCCTGCCAATTGCTCCGCCAAGCATGGAGCCTCTTGGAGACCATATTAAAGGAATATTTTTCCTTTTAGCAAAACTGCTCGAAATATGTGATAAAACGGTAAAAAGCATTGTTGAATGGATGATATCTGCCGTTGTATTTTCCAATATTTTTAAAACCTTAGATGGATTAAGAAGCATTTTTAAATCAATGCCTGCTGGCGATTTTTCGGAATAAGCCATATAAAAAACCTTCATTCCGTCAAGATCAATCCAGCGGTCAAATTCAATCCCTGTTTTTTTAGAATCAATATCAAAACTTGTAGTTAAAACACTGACATCAACGCCAGCCTTGACAAGACCTTTGGCCAGAGCATAAACAGAATTGCACGGGCCGCCCTGCTGCGAAGGATAAAAACTGCCGATAGGAAAGAGGATTTTCATGTTCTTATCTTAATTTGCTTATATAATCTTTTTTTTCACGATAACTTCCAAGGTTGTTTGGGCAAACAGAATTTAATAATTCAGGCTTAACAATAAGAAATTTATAAAAATCAAAGCTGGCATTAGACCATTTATATTCATAGCAGACAATCCATTCGTTAATGTCTGAAACGCTACTTATAGCTTGGACTTTTTCAGAGTCAACAAATAAAAAATCAGGCGATTTTTTCATGCAATTTTTAATTCTTTCAATGTGGTGCAATTTTGCATTTTCTGTTCCGTTGACAAGTCCAGATATGTCACAAATTTTTCCTTGGGAAAAATAGCCTGCATATCCAATATCGCCGCCCACTCCAATTTTATTTTTCAAAACTTCAAGTTTTTGATTTTTCATTGCCAATAAATTTACAGAACAAGCATCTGTAATTTTTGTAACTACAAAAATCTCAAAAGGCAGTGCTATTAAAACAAAGGTGGCAGCTGTTCTGTGAATAAATTTTCTAAATTTATTAGAAGAATCCTCCTCAATTTTTTGCAATATAAAAATGTTTGAAAAAACAAAGAAAAAAAGAAGCCAGGAAAAATGACGAATTCCATGAACAATCATCCCTTTTTGGCATGTCATTGCAATAAAAAGTATGCCAAAAAAAATCATGTTAATTTCATAAATAAAGAGTGGCCAATACTTTTCCTTGTTCATTAATGAAATTTTAAAAACGCTAAAAGATGAAAATATTGCAGCAAAATATAGAAATGCTCCAAATAAAAAAGTAGCTAAAGAAGCTTTTATTATAGAAACTAATGACCCAAAAGAAGGAATGTGCGTTGTTTTTGCAACTGCTGTATCTGGTAATATTTGGTTGAAAATCATAAATATTATCAAAAGAGAGATTGCGGCACCTAAAACATAAAATATAGATGAAAAAAACCCTGACAAAACTTTTTTTGTAGAAAAAAAATAAAAAAGCATTGTGCCGGAAACAATAACCCCTATAAGAAAAAACAAATCAACTCTAAGAAAAATAAGAAAAATAGAAGAGAATAAAATGATAGTTTTATTAGACTGTCGGAAAAGATTGTTAACAGAAATATATGAAATAAAAAGAACAAACAATGAAACCAGAGATGTTTCCATTCCGTCAGTTAACCATCTTATAGCCATTGGAGAAATGATGGCTCCAATTAAAATAAAAATAGAAATCCTGGCTTTTCCACGCATTTTTAAAGCAAATGTAAAAAGAGAGCCTAGAAGCATTAAATAAAAAATTATTGAAACTATTTTTACACTGTAAAATGTTGGCCAAACAATATTAAAAAATCCCAGCAAAACAATGTAAAGAAGACTTGATGCCCCAAATGTCTGAAAATCTCCATTATATGAAATCATGTGTGTTTTAATTAAGTTTTCAGCATATCTTAGATGAATCAGAGAATCATCTAAAAAATAATGCCTGAAAAGAAAAATCCATAAAAAAACCCATGCAAAAAGAAAAAAAGTCTTCAACTTATTTGTTTGAATGACCTCCTTTATTTGTAAAAAAATGCTCATCAGAACCACCTGTAATTAATTTTTTTTTTAATAATTTTCATAAAACCCTCCAAGATCCACCTCTGGCTGCACCAACCCGTTCAATAATGCCTTGCTCTCTAAGTTTTTTCAGATTTTCCTCGGTTTTTCTCAATGAAATTCCTATCGTTTCAGCAATAGCTTTGGCCGAGATAGAAGGATCTTTCATTATCAGCATGACTATTTTATCCTGATTTGAAAGCACTTTTTCACCGACCTTTTCACCGACCTTTTCACCGACCTTTTCACCGACCTTGATTGCTTTATAAAAAGTAATCTGAACTCGATTTGAATAACTGTGTTTAAGAAATTCATCCCGCCAGGACTGTTTCCACTCTATTCGTTGGGTTTCGCTCATAATTTAACTACTTTCCCGCTGCTGATTTTGAAAAAACTACGGGTATCAAGGATTGATTTTGCGTGCTTTTCAATAAACTTTTCATCGTAGGCACTGTGGCCGGTAACCATAATAACTGCATCGTAAGATTCGAGCATTCTTTCGGACAAAGGTTTTGAATAAACTTTTTTTCCAAGTATTTTGAAAGACTCAACAAACGGATCGTTGAATTCTACATTTGCTCCTTCTTCCGAGAGGAGCTCATAAACATCGAGTGCCGGCGACTCCCTCACATCATCAATATTCGGTTTGTAGGCAACGCCCAGAATAAGGATGTTTGAGCCGTTTATACTTTTTTTCGCCTTGTTCAAAATCCGGTAGAGTTTGCTGATAACAAACCGCGGCATATTGCCGTTAATATCTGTTGCAAGCTCGATAAAACGGTTATAAAAGTTGTATGATTTCGCTTTCCATGAAAGATAGCTCGGATCAAGCGGAATACAGTGTCCGCCGATTCCAGGGCCTGGATAAAACGGCATAAATCCGAAAGGTTTTGTTTTTGCTGCATCAATTACATTCCAGATATTTATTCCCATTCTGTCAGCCATGAGAAGCATCTCGTTGACAAGTCCGATGTTTACTGCTCTGAAAGTGTTTTCAAGGAGTTTTGACATTTCAGCCTCTTCAGCTTTTTCAACTCTTACAACTGTGTCTATTACTTTTTCGTAAAAAAGAGCAGCAATTTCAGTGCATTCCGCAGAAAGGCCGCCTACAACTTTTGGCGTGTTTTTGGTTTTATAAATCTGATTTCCGGGATCAACGCGCTCCGGCGAAAATGCGACAAAAATATCTTTTCCTGTCACAAAGCCCATTGATTCAAAAGCATCGCCAAGAAGTTCTCTTGTTGTGCCGGGATAAGTTGTGCTTTCAAGGGTAATCAGCATATCTTTATGGATAATTGTCTTAACCATTTCCACAGCAGACTGGATATAGGAAATATCGGGTTCCTTACTTTTTGAGAGCGGTGTCGGAACTGCAATAACAATCGCATCAACATTTTTCAGATTTTTAATAGAATCAAAGGCTTCCAGAGCTTTTGATGTCACGACAGCACGAAGCTCTTCGTCAGCAATATCAATAACATACGACTTTCCGTCCCTTATCTGGGAAACTTTTTCAGAATTGAGATCAAACCCTTTTACAGCAATTCCCACCTTTGCATATTCGACAGCAAGGGGAAGCCCAACATAACCAAGACCAATAACGCCGACTGAAAAATTTCCTGATTTAATTTTTTCCTTTATTCTCATTTTAGTCACCTTTTAGTTGTTTTTCCCAAAGAAGGAATGAAAAGAGGGCAAATATTTTGCCGAACGGAATCTCTTTTGATTCTGATTTAAACATTGTCCAGCACTTTCCGGCCTCGTTCTGATTTATATATTGTGAATTGTAGGAGAAAATTTTATCAACTTCAGAGACAATCTCTTTTTTCCTGAACCAAACCTCAAGCGGCAGAACAAATCCCATTTTTTTGCGGTAAATAACCTCATCAGGAAGCGGATTTTTGAGCGCATCAACAAGAAGATTTTTGGGTTTTTGAAGATTAATCCTCATTTCTGACGGAACTCTGGCCATAACCTCGATCAGCTCCTTATCAAGAAATGGAACTCTAAGCTCCAGCGCATTTGCCAGACTCATAACATCACTGTCACGAAGAAGTGTGTCGTGCATATAGCGGCGGATCTCAAACGCCATGTTCTGATCAATCGGGCTGGAGATATTTGAAAACCCGGGCAAAGAATCTTTTCCCAGAAAAAGATTAGGGATTCTGCCGAGCAGATTTTTTTTCTCCTGTTGATTAAAAAGCATTCTTCTCATTGCAATAAAATCACCCAAAGTATGCGTTTTCATAAGGATTTCGCCCAGTTTTTTGAGCCTGTATTCCTTGTGTCCATACTTTAAAAGAGAGCCGGCAGCCGCTCTTGCAGCATGAGGCGTATATTTTATAAATTTATTCCACTTATCAACCTCATAAAAAGAACCGTAACCGGCAAAAAGCTCATCTCCGCCAAGACCGGAAAGAGCAACTGTTATACCAGCTTTTTTTGTGTATCTTGATATGAAAAAAGTGTTCAGACCATCAGCAGAAGGAAGATCAACAGATTTCTCAAAATCACTGAAAATACTGAGAAAATCGTTGTATCCAAGACGGATTTCGTGGTGTTTAGGAGCAAATTTTTTGACAAGCAAATCAATATAATATTTCTCCGAATATTCTGCTTCATCATAAACAATTGAGAAAGAATCAATATCTGATTTTGCCTCTTTTGCCGCAGAAAGAATCGAGCCTGAATCTATCCCGCCAGAGAGGAAAAGCCCAAGAGGAACATCGCTCACAAGACGGCTTTCTACAGATTTATAAAACTTTTCCTGAATATTTTTAACTACTTCACCACGACTTAGCTGATACTTATCGCTCCAGTCAACATTCCAGAAACATTTTTTATCAAGTTTCCCGTTTTGAAAAACAAGATAGTGGGCAGGTTCAAGCATTTTGATATGATTAAAAGGAGTTCCCGGTGAAAGGAAAGAACCGTAGAAAAAGTAGTTTCCCAGCGAATCGGAATCCATACTTTTATCAATATTATCAAGAGCTAAAAGTGCTTTTGTCTCTGAACCGAAAGCTAAAACACCATCTTTAAAATAGTAATAAAGAGGTTTAACTCCAATCCTGTCCCGTCCAAGAATCAGCTTTTTCTCTTTTTTATCATAAAGAGCAAACGCAAAATCACCACCAATATGTTCAAATGCAGCTTCGCCCCAGAGAACAAAAGCCTCAAGAAGCACTTCGGTATCGCCTGTTGTCTGCCACGGAATCTTTTTTTCGTTCTCAACTTTCCTCTTAACTTCCTTAAAATTATAGATTTCGCCATTAAAAACAATGACATACCTGCCAGTTGAATCATTCATTGGCTGATTCGCGGCATTGGATGTATCTATAATTGAAAGTCTTGTGTGCCCGAGGGATGAATTGCCATCATCACTCACAAAAAATCCCTGACTGTCAGGGCCTCGTTGAGCTATTTTTCTGATCATTGGAGAAATCAGATTTTCCATATTTAAGTTTCTGCCAGAGCAGGAAATACCGACTATTCCGCACATTGCATCACCTCGGATTTTTTATTTTGTGTAAAATCTTATAAAGCATTTCTGCATTTTGTTTATAAGAAAAATCTTCCAATATTATTTTTGCTTGTTCTTTTATCTTTTGCGAATCTAGCTTTTCTGTTTTTATTATTTTTTCGGCCAAGTCTTTTTCGTCTCCTGCTTTAAAAAGATATCCATTAATGTCTTCGCAAATCAGATCATGTGCTGCACCACAAACATCTGATGCCACCACAGGAATTCCTGAAGCAACAGCCTCATTAATCACAAGTCCGAAAGGCTCTTCTTTTGATGGAAGCACTAAAACATCTGAGGTTGACATCCAATAAATTACATCCACATTATTTTGCATCCCTATAAAAAAAACTCTTGTATTTAACAAATGAAAAGCCTCTGCCTTTTTTATAAGTTCTTCTTTTATTGCCCCATCACCAATAATAACAAGTTTAAAGCGGTCACCTAAAAGAGCGATTGCATTAATTATGGTTGAAACATCTTTAATTGCCTCAAGGCGCCCAGTATAATTAATCAAAAAATCCTTTTCATGCAAACCAATTAATTTTCGTTTTTCTTTTTTTTTTAGAGAATTTTTTGAGAGATTTATTATTTTTTCATTATTTACAGGGAATAATAATGGAAAAAGTTGCTCAGATTTAGCACCCATTTTTTCCCAATATTGTTTATTCATTTTTCCACAGAAACCAATATATTTTGTTTTTTTAACAACAAACCTTAACAAAAGTCGTGCAAACCAATTAGTATCTGTTTGGTGTCTCTGGAGAACATTAGAGTCTGAAAAAAGCATATAGGTTTTATTTGAAAAAATTGAATAAAAAATACCAGACAAAAAAGAAACCGAAGAATACCCATGAAATATTATAAAATCAGGTTGTTCTCTATACAAAAACAAGAAAACTGACAACCAATTTAAAGGTGTGTTTAAAACAGTTTTTTGAACATTATCAGGAAAATCTAACATGTTAAAAAGCCGCGAAGAGTCAGCGCTGCTCATGTATACAGCTGAAACATTAATTTGACTAATATTGTCGGCCATATAATTCAGCCACTCTTCTCTATAAATCGCCGGGCTCGAAAAAAACACACACATTTTCATTTATCTATTTTCCTCAACGAATTCAAACAACTCCTTGATTCTTTTTGTCCAAGAGCACAATTCGTTAGCCTTCTTATTCGCATTTATTCTCATCTCAACAGAAAAATCAGTATCATTAAGCAGCCTATTAGCCTTTAGAATAAGCTCCTCTGTTGTCTCCCAGTAAAAAACTTCCTGACCATCTTTAAAAAAAGCATCAATCCCTCGTGAATAATTACACAAATAAGCCCCGCCGGCCATTGTAACTTCAAAATCACGCAGCTTCTGCTGTGAGATCATGCAGCCATTAAAATCGCCCATTATATTGATTCCCAAAACACCGCTGTAGCTAGAATACATATCCATCATCCTATCATATTCTATAAAATTTGTATTTATACAGCTTTCTGGAATTGCCAATATCTTTTCATCTCTCTTCTTGAAATTAACAAAAAACCGCTTAAAATTTGCAAAACCTTCATATTTAATTCTTGGCAACAAATAATGGCGAATGTCATGAATCAGTTTGTAGGCGGAAAAAGGAACTCCAAATTCCGTCTTGGGAGTAATCCAATTTGTTCCTGCAACTTCAACGGGAATCCCGTGCTCCAGAAGATTTGTTATTATTTTTCGGCGAACTGAATTGGCTGAACCAATAAAAAGTATTTTTTTTACCGTGCTTGATTTCATCTCTTCTTTAGTCTTTGAAAGATTAAAAGGAAAAGACGCCATTGGCATATAAAACTTTTTTTTGAAATAATGATTTAGGGCGGCACTTTGTTCTGGCTGGGCATAAACAAAAAAATCAACAAATGGGGCAATTTTTATTGTTCGATACCATTGAGTAGGAATATCAACATGATAATTTATCCAAAGAATACCTGTACTTTTAATTTTTTCAGGAGTTTTATCCATAAAAACATCGTCATACACCACCGAAAACAACAGTTCATACCCGCCATCTTCAATTGTCTTCAGCAGCTGCTTATTCATATTAGGTCTGTAGTTTTTTCGCCAATCAGAATCAAATATTTTACCCATTCCACCTTCATACAAAAATGGGAAAACTTGATGTCCATTCAACTCGAGAGCTTTCAATAGATGTGTTTTCATCCACTCACTTGAATACAGAAACAGGATTTTCATTTAAATGCCTCCCGAAGATTTTTTGAAACAATGCTATGCCGCAAACAAACAAAACAAAAAGAATTAAAAAAATAATTGTACCTGTAAGTGAAAGATAGTCGCGCTCAATTACAATAAATTCTTTAAAAAGTATAAAATACACAATTCGACCCCAACTCATTCCTACATTTAAAGTTTTTTCCAGAACATTGTAAACAAATCCAAACAAAAACATTCCCAAAACAGCAAGCCACCAACCTTCATATATATAAAAAGAAGCCATAAGAGAAGACCCTACTGATGTAGATGTATTATCATCCGAAAGAAGACCAAAATCTTTTGAGTAAACAGTTCCCTTGCTTATGGATGGCTTCTCTGGCCAAATTAATCTAGGAATAAATACAATAAAAAAATCATAAAGAAAAACATCAAATCCACGAAAAGGAATTTTTTCAGGGGCCATTTCCACAAAAACGCTAACAATTGGAAGAAGGGCAAGCCTCTCTATCGACCCAGCATAATCTTCTCCTGTAAAATCTTCGCTAGACTGCATGATGCCTGCATAACCGACATCACTTTCCTCCGAAGCAACCGAAACCCGATAATTACCAAGAAAGGGGCTAATAAACATAAAAAACAACCCCATAATTAAAAAATATTTTCCGACATTTTTGCCCAATAAAGAAGCATACAAAAAAATAAAACAAAACAACGGGGAAAGAATAGCTTCCTTGGAACTTGTTGGGATATAAAAAATCAACAAAAATATTAAATAAGAAAAAAAATATTTTTTGAATTGAGGCCTATGGTAACAAAAAGCACAAATAAACATAAAATAAAGAACAAAAAAATCAAACCTTCCCAAAAAAGAAAGAATAGATCCAACACTGGCAAAAGCTTTATTAAAATCAGATTCTGATCTGCCGAGAAAAAAATATGAGCCTCCTATCATATAGGAAATCTTATAAATTAAATCCCAAATAAAAAAAATCTTTATAAATAGAACAATATTTTTTTCACTTAATAGATGAATAGAAGCAAGGATATCTTTCAAGTCGCTATTTTTTTCGATATAATTTTCTCTTATATTTAAAACGAGTCCCCCAAAAAATGGAATAAAAGAAACAAGAACAAAAAACATTGCTCTGCACAAACTATCAAGGGAGTAGAAAATATCTTGTTCTTCAAAAATAATAAAAGATATAAAAGAAGAAAAGGGAAAAAAAATAAAAAACACTAAGGGGAAAAAGCGTTTAAGAACAAAAAAAGGCTCTTTTCGGTAATAAAAGACGGGGAAAAGATAAATGCTTGCTGAAATTAAAATAAGGGCAATATATTTTTCATAAGAAATCGAGGCTATCAAAAAATATACAGCAATAAAAATCCCTGACAATATTCCGACAACACCAAAAGGCGCCATCATTTCCTCCTAATCAGATTATTAAATTTAACACCTTGAATATTTATAGAAAAATACTTAAGAATGTTACTCCTCTCCTTAAGCCTGTCATTAAACAATATCGGTGTAAAATTGTTAATTGCAGTTGCAAACTCTTCTGAATCTTCAATTTGATTGACAAAACCGCCATAAATACTTTTGTTGACAATAGATAATGCACCGTAAATGCTTGAAATTACAGGTGTTCCGCAAAGGAGAGCTTCAACAACAGGAAGCCCAAAACCCTCATTGTCAACAGATGGTCTCACCAAAAGATCAGCCATATTATATAAATCAAGAAGATCCTTGTCTTTTATTGATGAGAGATAAACTATTTTGACTGGCATGTCTTTTTTTATTTCAGATTGGAGCCATGCCTTAAGTTCTCCATCGCCTACAATTATAAAAGCCGTGTCGTTATTAATATACTTTAGGGCAGCAACAAGATGAGATATTCCTGATGCGGGATAGAGGCCTCTAATAAAAAACACTGTCTTCAATCCATCAACCCCATAAGATTCTTTTAGTTTTTTTATCTCGTCTTCAGAATAAATATAAAAATCTTTATCCGGAACCCAATTATAAACAACCTCAAGTTTTGGATATACAAATTTTGGAATTCTTTCTTTGGTAAAATCACTTATTGCAACAATTTTATTATATGTTACATAAATAAAGTTTTCTACAATCCATGAGGGAATAAATCTCCCTAAAAAGAAATACCACGGAGTGCCACTAAGTCTTTTGACCATTTTAACATGATAAGTCCATGGATCATGTACTGTAAAAAGTTTATAACACTTTCGAATCAAAATTGCCCCAATAAAAGAAAAAATCCAATCATGGGAAACAACTAATGGCATTGGGTGGTTTTTAAGAATTTTCTTTAGTGTTTGAATAAAATTTATTATAGATGTGACTGTATAAACCTGAACTCCATTTTCCTGATAAAACAAATTTTCAACGCCTCTTCCTATAACTATAACCTCGGTGTCCGGGCAAAAAGTTTTTATAGCATCTATCTGATTACTTACAACTCTTGGAATTCCACCTTTTTGTTTTATGGGATCAATGGGCGAAAAAAATAAAATAGTTTTGTTATCCATCATAGGCTTTCAATAATCTCCAGCATGGTGGCCAGCCGTTTTTCGTATGTGTGTTCCTGGGTTGCCCTGCAAAATCCGGCCTCCGCTATATCGTGTCGACTTTTTTCGTCTTCAAGATAATATTGGATTACATTGTAAGCCTCATCTATAGAATTAAAGCATACAATTTCTTTATTAATTATTGCAAGGCTTGAAACCGCTGGGTTATAATCACAAATCTGAAACCCGCCCGACCCCATAATCTCAAAAAACTTACAATTTACTGATTCCACCTCAGCATAATGCATATTATTTAAAATAATTTTTGCGCCATAAAAGAGCTCTGACTTTTTAGCTCCTGTTACAAACTCACCTGTAAAATAAGGCTCTAATTCAGGAAATGGATAATAAGCTCTGTTCCCATAAATTTTAATATCAAGGCCTCTATCTATCAATCTTTTCAAAAACATTGATCTATAAGGGTATAAAGAACCTATCGCCATAACATCAATTTTAGTATTTTTTTCAGCATCTTTTTTAGATAACAAAGGTCTTTTGTGATAATCGGGATTAAAACACTCTGGAAGATAAAAAACATTAAAACCCATTTTGTTTTTCATTATTCTTGCCATGTATTTATCTTTAGTAAAATACGCGTCATATTCAGCAGCAAAAATTCTTTGTCTGCCAATTGTAAGCATTGCATCCGGATTTAAGTGAACTATTTTTGTTTTACTTAATCCTGTGCGCAATATTTTTAAAACAATAGGCGAAATATTTCTACTAACACCCAAAACGAGGTCTGGCTTATATTCTATTATTTTTTTGGCAAGCTGCGTGTAAATAAAATACTCACATTTAATAAATCTGTCTGATAAAAAATCGGATAAAAACCCCAATCTTGAGCCATTAAAACACCATGGAAGAGATTGCTTTCCAAACACTTCAACATAATTGCCCATTTTTTCTAATGTGTATTTAAGATGAAATTCTAGACAATCTTCAGAGTATGATCCAATTATCGCAATTTTCATTATAACTCCATTTTAAAAGCCCAATCTTTTAAAAGAATAAATTCAATAAAAATCATAAAAAGGCCTCCTGAAAGCAACATTAGTGTAGCAAATAAAAACGAGCTGCTACCAATAAAAACGCCTATCGCCGCCCAAATTAAAAGAGGAGAGCTTAATATACATGATTTCAATAATTTTTTAAAAGAACTTTTTAAAAAGACTGTCTCGCGGGAAGAAAAACGAACCGCCGCGGAATAGCAAAGAAATGAAATTAAAAGACCGGCACCAGTTCCGTGGAAAGGCGAAATTTTGGCAAACAAATAAACCAAAGGAAGCACTGCAAAGCCGTTTATCATTGATGGAAGAATTAATATTTTCATGTTTTTTTCCGACAAACCAGAAATATAATACAAAGAATTAATAAAACGCACACTTTCAATAAAAACAGACCAAACAACTACATCAACCGCGCCATGAAATTTTGAGCCAGTCATGTATTTTAGTATGTATGGGGCACCAAAAACAATAAAAACAACAACAGGAATAAGTGTGGAAATAAACCTTTCCGCATATAAATTAAGAGCAAGCTCTCTCTCCTCTTTTTTCTCTGAAGCAATCCCTTTATACAAAAATGGAGCATAGTATTGGTTAAAAAGCGTCTCAAATATTGACATAAAGCCGGCACCTACAGAATAAGCTGCGCCAAAAACACCAACAAATTCTGCACCAGATGCTGCATTTAATGCAAATCGGTATCCTTGCGAGTTTAACCACCCAAAACCTGTTGTAAGCATCATTGGCCAAGAGAATTCAAATATCTTTTTATAGTCCAATTTTTGAAAAAGAAAATTTTTTTCTTTTTTTAGAATTTTCCAAAAAAAATAGAGCGCAAACAATGTGACAATAACTTTTGCAGAGGTAAGTCCTGCAATCCATAATTCTGCATTAGATGCAATGCAACCTGCAAAAATAACAGCCACTGCAATTGATAAACACGCCCCGCCGCTGCTAAAAAAAACATAAGACAATCGGTTGCCAAGTATATTAAACCCTACATTAATTGTTCCGGCAACATCTCCACACAACGGAGTAACAAGAATCATTAACGCAAGAAACCATGGAGAAATTGTCACACCTAAACCAAAAAAATACTCAATTATCAAAAAAAAGGGAATAGAAATTAGAGCAAAAAAGAAGCAATAAATAAGATATGATCGATAATTTTTCCAGGCACAACCTAACGGATTCCATTCAAGCAAATGCCTCTCCATAAAAATTGTTAGAGGATGAATAAAAACTGCAGGAGCCCATGCTAGGAGGGATGAGATAATGTAGAATCGGCCAACCTCGCTTGGAGAAAGCCAAGTTGTAATAGCTTTTATTTGCACAATGCCCACAAGAACAATAAGCATTCTGCCAAAAAGAATAACAGCCAAAGACTTCATAAAACCCTATAAAACTTTGAGAAAATTTTTAAATTTTTCTTGATTTCTATTTTTGAAAACAACATTACATTCAACAACTTTAAAAACCTCCATTCCACATTTTTCTATCTGCTCTGCAATATGTTTTTCTTTTATCAAATCCAACTCAATACACAGAAAAAGGGAATTGTTAATTGTATTTTCTCCACCTGCAACAACCTGCTCCGTAAATCCCTCAACATCAATATTCAGAAAAAAAATCCACTCATGTTTAATTGCATTAACAATGGTATCTAAGGGGAATACAGGCACGAACTCTGTTTTCCAAGCATTTTGAGTGTCCTCTATCTGACCAAAAGAACTCAAGACAGGGGTTTTGGAAATATTAAAAGGAAGCAAAGATGCAACAGCTCCGCATCCTACAGAAAAAACAAAATCCCTTTTCCTAAAAAAACCATAAAGACTAGAAAACTCCTTGTTGGGTTCAACAATAACACCTCTAAAACCATTTTTGTAAAACAGATATGTATTAGATATATCCGTTGGGTGATTTGCCCCGACATCAACATAAATTCCTGAAAATAAATCAAATTTTAATAGATTTTCAAAAACAAACTTATCTTCTCCGTGCTGAGAAAAAGACAGTCTTTTTTGCTGCCTAGATTGAATGAGTGCCTTTAAAAATCTCTTATATTTTCCTAAAAATGGAAAGTGATTAACAACAAACTCTTTCATATTTTTCCTTCAAAACAAAAAATGTTAAATCATGCCAGAACGGCATCCTAAAAAACTTATTTACAAATAATATATCTAACAACATCACAATATCATCCTTTTTATCTGAGCTTTCTGCGCATCTCTTACCAGCGGAAGGTAATCTTCGCCTTCATACCACATTCTTTTTACAATATTTCTGAATAAAATCATATTTCTATTAATAAGTAAAATTCCGTTTCCAACAATCTCTTTCAGGATTAATCCGTGAGCATTTTTAAGATCAATAAAATCAATATCCCGTTTCAAGCTATTCTCCAAAAGTTCTTTAATAGAATTCATTGCATCAAAAGAGGAGTCTTTTAATGCGACCGCAATATCTATGTCACTGTTTTCATTGAGTTTGTTTTTTGCAGCCGAACCAAATAAGATGCAAATCTCAATATTTTGGGTGTTGAGGAGAAGATTTTGAATTTGTCCTGAAACCTGATTCTTATCATATAAAATCATTAAAGCCCCTAATGGAAAAACATTTCAGGTTTTTCAGCATATAAAATAAACCTAACAATTCAAGTTTTTTAACACAATGTCAAGGCAACAAAAGCTGCCAATGACCGCCCTTGGCTCCACCAATGCGGACAATCTTGTTTTCTGCCTTCATTTTTTCTAAATATCTCAGAACAGTTCTTTTCTTTACACCCAACAATATTGACAAATCCGTTGCTGAGAGATTTGAATTGGCTTTCAAATATTTAATAATTATCTCAATCTTATCATCGGTGACATTCTCAGAATTTTCGGTGACATTTCCATAAATTGTTACCATAAAACCATCTGATATATTTCCAAAAGTTGGCACAGGAAATTTCTCTGAAACAAAATAATTCACAACTCTTTTTACGCCGGAACCATATTTTTCAATTAATCCCAAATCTTTGAATAAACTGGCAACCAGCTTGTTTCTAGGTGTTGACTTATAATTGTTTGCGAATTCAGTATTAAAAGAGGTTTTGAACTCAACAGTCTCGCTTTCTCCGGTTAAAATTATTTTTCCAACAAAGAGCATTGTCATCATTTTAATCCTTGCATAATAATTCTGTTATATCAACAATTCCGGCAAGCATCAAGGTTGAAAGCGGATAATAAATCATCGGCTTGTCATAAATCGGCAAAAGCTGTTTACACAAAACTCTGGTTGCGGGATAAAGTCTGGTGCCGCTGCCACCAGCAAGAATAATTCCTTTCATCTATAAAATCCTCTCCAATTTTCAAAATTGGCTACATTATTATGTAGGCGGGCTAAAATGTCAATTTTCATCTAAATTTTCTAACGATTTAGCTTAAATTTCTTTGCAATTATTCTCGCTGTGATATAAACTTACGCAGGATTTTTAACAAAGAGGAATAAAATGAATGTAGAATTTATCAATCCGTTTCTTAATGCTACCATAAATGTTATCTCAACCATGGCTTTTTGCGAAATAAAAGCAGGAGCTCCAATTATAAGAAAAACTAACACAACCTCCGGCGTTGTCACTGGCTTTATTGGTCTTGCCGGCCCCAATGTTATTGGTTCTGTTATAATTTCTTTCACAAAAGAATCTATTCTTGAAATTGTTTCAAAAATGCTTGGCGAAGAATTTACAGAAATTACTCCTGATGTTGAAGATGCTGTCGGCGAAATAACAAACATGATTGTTGGCGGGGCGAAACGAATCCTTTCATCTAAAGGTTTTAAGTTTGATATGGCAATTCCTACAATCATAAAAGGTGAAAATGTTTCGATAAATCTTAAAACCCGTGGCGCAAGAATTGTTATTCCTTTCAATCTCGGAAACGGTTCTTTTTTTGAAGTGGAAGCGTGCATCGAAGAATATTAAGTTCAAATCTCAATCTCTTTTTGACAAACACCTTTATTTTCATTATGTTTGATTCTTGTTGATGAATTTGCACAACATTTTCTTAATTTTGTGGAGGAATAAATGATGAACATATTAATAGAAAAGCTGACAATTATTGGCATTGAATTTATATATGCGGCAGTTGTTATACTTTTTATCTATGCGGCCAAAAAGATTGCAGATTTTGAGAGCAAAAACATTGATGATGACAAAGAAATTGAAGAGTATTCCAATTTTGCGATAGGAATCAAGCGGGCGGGTCTTTATATTGGACTTGCTCTTGGAATGATGGGGCCTCTTGTTTCTGAAGAAAGTCACTATTTTCTTACAGATTTGCAGGAGATGGCAATTGACGGGGTTTTTGTCATAACGATCCTGTTTGCTTCAAGATTTTTGACAGAAAAGATATTTTTTGGCGGTTCTTCAATGAATGATATGCTGAAAAACAGAAACCACGCAGCCGGCATTGTTGAATTTGGAATTTATATCTCGGAAGGCCTAATCCTTAACGGCAGTTTTTCCGGTGTTGGCGGTGGCATTGCTGCATCTCTTCTGTTTTTTATGCTTGGCCAGATTTCTCTTATAGTTTTAGTGAAAATTTATCAAAAATCTCAACCAGTTAAGTTATTTGACGAAATCAAAGAAGGCAACGATGCAGCTGCAATTGCTGTCGCCGGAATTATGATTGCTCTCTCAATAATTTTAAGAGCTTCAATTGCCGGAAATTTCCACGGCTGGGTTGAAGATTTAACAGCTTTTGGAATAAGTGCATTTTCTGGAATTGCAGCCCTTATTGTTATGAAAAAAATTGTTGATTTTCTTTTTCTCCCACACACAACCCTTGAAACAGAAATAAAAAGAGACAGAAATTGTGCAGCTCTTATCCTCACAGAATCAATCCTTATTGCTTTTGCATTAATTTTAAGCACTCTAATTTAATTGCATGAAAAAACTATTTTTTTTATTAACCACCCTGCTTTTTTTCCAATCTGTTTTTGCCTCAATATTCTACGATCCGGCATATAACTGGAAGGTTGTTATTACACCTCATTTCAGGATTCATTATCCCGAAGAGCTAAAAAAAGAAGCTCTTAAAATGGTTGAAATATCTGAAAAAACTCACGAAAAACTGACAAAAGAAATTGG
>CAZISX010000012.1:0-4917 GCA_964542005.1 uncultured Spirochaetales bacterium | reverse complement strand
TTGTTATTGTTGATAATATGGATACAGCAAATGGCTCTGCCAGGCCTATGCCTTGGAACAGGATTGAGCTTTATATTTCAAGACCTTCCGGCGATTCAGTTTTATCAAATATGGATAACGAACTTGAGTCTGTTTTTACTCATGAATACACACATATTTTAAATATGGACAGCGTCAAAGGTTTTGGACTTGGGTTGCGTTATGTAGTCGGCCGCGTCTTTTTCTCATTCCCCAACATATTTACTCCGATTTGGGTTCTTGAAGGCAATGCTGTATATTCCGAATCATCTGGAGGACTTGGGAGGAACAATAGCGCGTGGGCAGATATGGTTATCAGAACAGATGTTTTATCTGGAAACATAAAATCAATTGCCGAAGCATCGACTTTCCCCAGAGAATGGCCGCAGGGCAATGTTCCTTATCTTTATGGCGGATTTTTTGTTGATTATCTTGAGAAAAACTACGGGGCAGGCTCTTTTGAATACTTTTTGAAAAGAAACAGCGACAATATAATCCCTTTTTCAGACAATATCTATCCTATTCCTTATTTTTTTAACAAAGATGCAAAAGCTGTTTATGGCAAATCTTTTAGCGAGCTTTGGAAAAATTTTGAGCAGTTTTTAGGCAGAAAATACACAGCTCAAGCAAATGAAATAAAACAAAAACCTCTTTCAAATTACGAAGTTATATTAGAAGATATGAAAACATTTCCCAAAGCAGTTTTTGGAGAAAACAGCAATATTATCTACTATTTTGAAACACCAGCCAGCGCCACCTCATCACTTACAAAAGCAAATATTGAAACCGGAAAAAAAGAAACCCTTTGCGAAATTAACTATCCCGAAGCAATCTCTTTTGAAAACGGAAGCATTTACTACACAGACCTTGAAATATATCGTAATTACTCAGCTTTTAGTGATATTTATAGCTACAACGGCAAATGCAGAAGATTAACTGAAGGAAAGCGAATCAGAAGCGGCGAATCGCTTGGCAACAACAGATTTATCTACATCACAAACCTCAGCAACGAATATTCACTAATAATTTCAGACACTTCTTTTGAAAACAAGCTTTTTGTTATTGAGGATTCTGATTATCAAATAGAATCCCTAAAAATCTCGCCAGACAAGTCCAAAGCTCTTTTTGTTTTTAAGGATAAAAGTGAGAGAGACATTGCAATTATTGACTTGAAAACATTTAAAATAGAACGGATTACAAAACAAAGCGGCAAAAACATAACTCCAGCATGGCATCCAGACAGCAGCAGAATTCTTTTTTCTTCTGAAAAAACAGGTGTTTACAATATATACGAATACAACATCAAATCAAAAACATTATCCTTGCTCACAAATTTCTTAACTGGAGCATTTTATCCAGCAGTTTCTCCTGACGGGAAATCAATTCTCTTTTCACTCTATAGTAAAGCCGGCTATTCTCTTGCAAAAATGGCATATCCAGAACAAAAGCTATCTGTTGAGCAGCTGACAAGCGATGAAATGCCTGTTAGTTTCGCAGAAAAATCAAAAGAAAACATAGACTTACAAAAAATTCAAACAGAGGAAAAAAACTACAATCCATTTCCCACCATATTGCCATCATCATTTTTTCCATATTATTTCACCACAGAAATATATCCAAAAAAATACGAAAACTATGTTGGGGCAATTACTTTCGGTGCAGACACGCTTTACAATCACATATATTCTCTTTACGCATTTATCTCAACAAAGGAATACAATCTAAACCTTGCAGCATCATATCTTTATGGCGGGTTTTTCCCAAATTTTTTCGGGACTTACACCGACAACACTATCTCTCTTGGAAAGGATGAATTCCCATACAGCGATGAAGAAAATAGATATGAAATTCTTAGAACCCGTTCGAGGCAATTTCAGGCTGGCGTAATGATTCCAATAATAAAGCTAAGAAGTTACAATATCTTTCAGGCATCATACATTTATGAAAAAGATGTGATTGACTATTCAGATGGCTATACCAGCGTAGAACACGAAGAGCCAACTCTTGCAAAAATTAATGGAGCATGGGATTTCTCAAACACAAAAAGCTATACCTGGTCGGTAAGCCCGGAACATGGCAGAAACATTTCACTTATTGGCGATTATTATCACAAAAATCTGGGCTCAAACTATAGTTTTTACAAAGCGAGAGGTGAATATTCCGAATATTTACCTGGACTTGCCAAAAACAATGCTTTAATGCTCAGAATGCGTGGCGGCTATGCTAAAGTGCCAAAAGAGGTATTCAACCCATATAATACCGGCAGATTTGCCAAAGGAAAAACACACAATGCGGAAACTGATGAAGATTTATGGGGACTTAGAGGTTATCCGGCGGGCTTTTATTATGGAACAAAAATCGCTACCGCAACAATGGAATATCGAATTCCAATTTTTCAAAAAGACGCTGCATTCAAAACATTTCCCCTCATGTTCCGAGATTTATGGCTGAATCCGTTTACGGAATGTGGCTCAATCTGGAGAGAAAACGATTGGAAAAACAAATTTAGATATTCTGCCGGAATGGAGCTTTTTACAAAGCTTACAACAGGCTATCAATATGATTTAATTGGATATTTAGGCGCAGCAAAAGGTTTTGGGAAAGATGGCCAAACTCAAATTTACTTTGGAATAGGCTCCTTTATTGATGGCGCAATCAATGATAAACGACTTGAATATACGAGACCAAGATAATGATTAATTTTCTTCAATTTTTTTTATCTCTTTGGGGATTTATTCAATTTGAGGCATATCAGCTTGAAAATGAGTATTTTGTTTTATTCACAACAGACAAAGAAACCGTCAACTTTTCATCATACAGATTGACATCGCCGGATCGAATCGTTCTTGAAATTGCGGATGAAACTCTTGATGGCAACTCAATTTTAACATCTATGCCTGTGAAAAGCATAAAAGTCGAACAAAAAAAAGATAAGCTGCGAATTATTTTTTTGATTAATCCAGGAAGCTCCTACAATATCTTAAATAAAGAAAAAATGCTTCTGATCGGCTTTAAAAATGAGCTTTATATTGATGATTTTTCTTTTGACGATTCGCTGGCTTTTATTCAGGAAAAAGGCTCTATACTTCTTCCTCAAAAAGAGATTCCAGCAGAAACTGTAGAACCAAAAACAGCAATTGCAGAGAACATCCCAGCGCCAACAAAAAACGATCAAAAAGCTGAGCAAAAAGAGGCTGTTGCAGAAAAATCGCCTGAGCTGGCAGCTACTGAAAAAGTTGAGAAAAAAGAATTGCCACCAATTGAAATTGCTGTAGTTGAAAAAAAGCCTGAACCGGTAAAAGTGGCTGCTGCTTTGCCAAAACCGGAACAAAAAATAGCGGTTGTAGAAAAAAAAGCGGAGACTGCTCCTATCCAAAAAATCGAGAAAAAAGAATTGCCGCCTGTTGAGATTGCTGTAGTTGAAAAAAAGCCTGAACCGGTAAAAGTGGCGGCAGCTCTGCCAAAACCTGTGCAAATTGCGGCTGTTGTAGAAAAGTCACCTGAACCAGCAAAAATTGCTGTTATTGAGCCAAAACCAGAGCAAAAAATTGCAGTTGCAGAAAAACTAACAGAGCAGTCAAGAGAACCTGTAAAGGTTAGAGTTGTAAAAATTGATGAAGAGAGCGGTGTGAAAAATCTTAAAGTTGTTAAAATTGAAAAAACCAAACAAATTTCACCAGACACACCCAAACTTCCGGTCGTGAAAATTGCAGGAAAAGGCAGGCTGAACAATCTCTATTTCAGAAAATTTGAAGATTTTTCAAGACTTACCATGGAAATCAAAGGAAATCTTGAATACAGATTCCGAGAAATAGATGGCGGATATGTTATTGATGTCTTTAATCTCAAGAAAATTCCGCGCTATCTTTTAAATATTATTGATACCAGAGCATTTAATGCTGAAATTAAATATATCTACCCGCAGAAAAAAGGACAAATATTTAAAATTTACATAAAAACTGATCAGGGCACTGCAGTTAAGAAAAGCGAATCGGGCAACTTTATCAATTTTGACTTTTTTGTACCTTCGCTTCAGTAGAATGGGCTCCGTTAAACTATAATGTTGCTGATAAATAGAATCCGCAGAATCTATGCCTTACTTTAGGTGTTGCAATGAAAAAAATTGTTGTTGTTTTTCTAATATCTTTTTCATGTAAGTTTTTTCTTATAGATTATGTTAAAGATTATCATCAAGGAGAGCAATATCTGGAAAAATGCGATAATGGAAATATGGGAAGTTGCTATTTGCTTGGTAAAATTTTGGAAGATAGTAAAAGTGTGATTTATAATAATAAAAAAAAAGCTCTGCTGTTCTACAAAAAAGCATGCGATGGAGATAATCTGCAGAGCTGTTACATTCTGGCTCAAAGAGTTATAACACAAGAAAACAGAAAAAAAAACATGAATCAGGCGATAGCTCTTTTCAAAAAACCATGTATTTCGGAAGTTTTTCCTGAGTCATGTAATAATATTGGAATGATCTATGAAAAAGGTGATGGCGTTCCTATTGATAAACAGCAAGCCCGAGTTTTTTACAAAATGGCATGTGACAGAAATTTTGTTTTTAGTTGTGGAAGTTTGGGACTTATGTTGATTAATGGAGAAGGTGGAGATATTGACAAAGTCCTTGGGCGAGAACTTTTAAAAAAATCGTGTGATATGGGATATATAGATATTTGTCTTGACGCTGCTTTGATGCTGAAAAATGGAGAAGGCGGAGAGGTGGATATCCCCAATGCACGAAAAATTTTTCAAAAATTATGCGACAGACAAAAAAAAGAAGCGTGCGCTCTTTTAAGAGAAATAGATCAAAATTAGGTGTCAAAAAATTAGGGGGCAGGTCGGCAAAATTATATAAATACCTTTTTGTATTTCATAAAAAATGGAGTTACACAGCCT
>CAZISX010000011.1:59008-60308 GCA_964542005.1 uncultured Spirochaetales bacterium | reverse complement strand
CCTCACAACTTATGATGAAAAGCAGGAAAAGAATAAAAATCAGGGGAAATTTCATAAATTGACCTCCGTAAAAAATCAAAAAACCGTGTCATTCCCATGAAAATGGGAATCCATCTTCAATAAAAACAAAGAGATGGATCCCCGCATTCGCGAGGATGACACCTAAAAAACTCTTAAAACTGGAGAAAATTGGGGTTGTCACACCGGACAGTCGCTACAAAACAACTCTCCTTCGCTGCGAAGGAGTACCGGCAAAGCCGGGGAGGTAGTGGACAAGTTCGGCTACCCCGTCAGTCTGCGACTGCCACCCCGTCACGAAGAAGGGGAATAAACCCCGCCTTCGTCACCCCGCTCAAAGATGGGATTAAGTTTAGCCAACAATTCTGAGAAACCGAGGAACCGTTTTGTTTCTATTTTAATCATCGCGTACATCGGGGTTATATATCCTAAACTGTCGCAAATGTATTTAAAAGATGGTTTTATGTCAAGGAATTTGGTTGTCTTTACTTGTTAACCATTGATATTACGCCTCTTGGACAAAAAAGAACGCATTTTCTACAGCCTATACATTTTTCTGTATCAACGACAGCTGTGCCAAATCCCATTTTTGCAAGCGTACCTGTTCCTTCTTTTGAGATAGCATTAACAGGACAAATTCTTTGAGAAGGACAAGCAGGGGAGCCATCACAACAATCTTTCTTAACATAAGCAATTTTATTCATCAAACCTCCGGGTCAGCCACAATAATTGCGCTTTGCAATTAAAATAGGGTGCTTTTATTGCAGAGTCAAGTTTATTGCTGAGTTTACGGAATAAAACCCTACAGCAACAAAGTTCTGCTTGATAAATAACATTTTTATGCTATTCTATGGCGATTTTTTTTACGAGGTGAAAATATTATGGCTTTCCAGATTCGTTATTTTAAGGTTTTGTTTTTTGCTTTACTCTCTGCAGTTTCTTTATTTATTACAGGTTGCGGTGTAAAAATGATTGAGCCGCATGTTTTTCAGAGTGTTGAAACCAAAAAACTATCCTTTACTATTGATGAAACTATTATTTCAAAAGATGTTAACAAGATTGTTTACAACATACCAATTCCCACAAATATTGACTACAGGCAGAAGATTTTAAAATCCTCTTTTTCGCCTGAGCCTGATGAAATTTATGAAGAAGACGGAACTGTTTATGCCAAGTTTATGGTTGTAAATCCCGACAGAATAACCTCTTTTATCATGAATTTTGAGATAGAGGTCTACAGATATGATCTTGATACAGCAATTTCAAAAAATCCATTAATAAG
>CAZISX010000011.1:57813-58998 GCA_964542005.1 uncultured Spirochaetales bacterium | reverse complement strand
AAATGATATTTCGCCGTCGAGGTATTTATCTGATGAAAAAATGATTGAGTCAGATAGTAGCTCTATTAAAAAAATAGCTGATTCAATAAAAGGAAAAGACGAGATAGAAACTGTTGAAAAAATCTACAAATATGTAAGAGATACACTAACTTATGATAATTCGCTAAAACAGGCATGGACAGGTGCTCTTGAGGCTGCAAAAACCAAAAAAGGAGTCTGCTCAGATTATGCCGATCTTTTTGTTGCACTTTGCCGTGCCAAAGGAATTCCCGCCAGATATTTAAGTGGTGCGACAATTGAAAACGGCACATCCAGAACAGGTCACGCCTGGGTTGATGTTTATTTTTCTAAATATGGCTGGGTTCCGTTTGACCCGACTTTCGGGGATAGCGTTTATTCAGGAGCTTCTGAAAAATATATGCCGAATGTTTATATAACGCTTGGGACAAACCGTGAAAGTGACGGCGGAATGTATTGGGGCGGAACGGTTGAAAGCAGCCGGAGCTTTTCGTTCTCAAACATTAAAGATAACAACAGCATAGAAGAGCGCATCAAAAACAGACCATTCAAGGAATTTCTTGCACAACCCCAAACAAATCAAGATTTCAGACGATATAAAAACTATTTTGACAAGATTTTCAAAGAGAAAATAAAAAATTCAGAAGAGCAGAAGCTTCTAACTACTCTTTTAGAAAAATCTTTCAGCCCCATGCCGCTTACACCTGAGGAATCGGCCATTATTTCTGAAACACTTTTATCTTTAGACAAAAGCATTAAAAAGAAAAATGATTTTGATGGATATTATACAATTCGCCAAGTTATGCGAATAGCAAGACTCAGACTCTCATTTGAAAAAAACGAGAATCAGAATTTATCCGCGCCTCTTAAAAAAGAGGAAGCAAAGCCATCTGCATCAAATTCTTTGGAGAAAAAAATATGAAATTCACAGCCTTCTTTCTATTCTTTTTTTTAATTGTTTCGTGCTCAACCGTAACTAAAGACCGGGAATTTTATGATGCAGGAGTAGATTTTGCAAAAAAAGGAAACACGGATGCTGCAATAGAGAGCTACAAACTGGCAATAGAAGCAAACCCTGAAAATATTCAAGCACTTAATAGCTTGGGAGCTATTTACTTCAAGATCCAGAAAATGAGCTGAATGTAACACTGGAAATGACAACTATCA
>CAZISX010000011.1:49302-57803 GCA_964542005.1 uncultured Spirochaetales bacterium | reverse complement strand
TCCAGAAAATGACTCTTGCTGAAGAAACTTTTCAGAAAATTCTAAAAATAAACAGTAGTTATGAAAATGCTATATACAATCTTGCCGCAATCTATATTAATCAGGGAAAATACTACGATGCACTTGAAAAGATTTATCTTTTAAAAAACAAAGATGGCGCAGCCCTTCTTTCTGTTGTTTACCCGCTTATTGAGGAAAAAGGGCTTTCCTACAAAAAAGGGGCGGAACTTATAAACAAGGATGATATAAAACCAGTATTCCCAAGCACTTATCCTCTTGGATGGCTTGATTATCCTGTAATTAGAGCTGAAATAAAATTTGTTGTTGATGAAAACGGAAAACCCGGCAAAAGAATGATGACACTTCACAACACAGAAGATTATGATTCAAATATATTCAATCAGCAGCTTGAAAAAATCAGCGAAGAAGCAAAATTTGAACCTGCAATTACTGAAAGCGGAAAAAAAGCAGAATCGCTTATATCCCTTAAAATTACATTTTCGCCTGATGAATCGTTTCTTTACACCGAAAACGAAGGACTTTACGAAAAAAGTGTAAAATTTATTGTTCAAAGCGGCAAAAAAGATTATTTCAGCTGTTTCAAGCCTCTTTTGGCTAAAGATGATAAATTAAGAGGTTCTGTAGATTTTAATTTTACAATCAAGGAAGATGGAACTATTGATAAAATAACAAAAGAAGACTCATTTTTTGATGATGAAAAGTTTGAAGCATGTGTAATCGCTAAAATCTCAGCAATGAAATTTCCTGTCAGCAAATATGAAAAGTACCCTTATCAATTCAAGGAAACACTGAAATTTCAAAAAAACAGCCACAATATTCTTGATTATATCTTCTAACCTTAAAAAAATCAGACATTTCCATCTATGATCTAAAATCAGTCGAATGATTGAATTGTTATAATTTTAAGCGACGACCTCTTCTCATGAAAAATAACAATTTGACTTTTTTCTCACACAAAATTACAATTCGTCTACAAAAATCAGAATAGGACATAGCCATGAAACTTATTGACCAGCATACAAAAAAAATTATGGAAGAGTGCAAATCAAGAGCGCGCGATGCAGGACTATCTTTTGACAACGAGTCTCTGGAGTACATTGTCACAAACGCAGATTTACTCAATTTGTCTCCAAAAGTAATGATTCCAACACTTTACGATTACTGGGTGCACGATGTTGAAGTCCTCAAAGAACACGGAAAATATAAGCTATATCCATCAAATCCTTATGAAACTGTAATTAATTCAAGACCTGCTATATCTTTTTATAACGACAACAATCCCGACTGGCTCAATATTATGATTTTCTATCATGTTATCGGTCACATAGACTTTTTCCAGAACAACATTCTCTTTCAAAATACATGGAATGATGATTTTGTCGGAGCAGCTCTTGCCGACAAAAGACTTATCGCCTCACTCAGAAGTGAACATGGCAGATTTGTTGATTATGTTATCGAGTTTTCCCGCTCAATTGATAATATTACAGGTTATTTTTCGATGCTTTCAAAGCACAACTTCCCGAACACAATGGAACTTCCAGAAAAGCTCAACTTTTATTTTGATGTTTTTCTTCAGGAAATAGAGCATGTTCCTGTTCACACTCTTTATGCCCAGGTTGAAAAATACAACAACCTTTTTGCCAGCCATAAAGAGTTGGCAGAAAACATGTTTTTTTCCGATGTAAGACAGAAATATCCCGAATTCCAGGCTAAATTTGAGAAATTTTCAGCTAGAAAAGAGCAACCTCTCGATATTATGGAATTTATCAGAGACAACTCACCAATGTTTAGAAAAGACGGCAATAACTGGATGAAATCTGTTATGACAATTGTGCGCAATACAGCCAACTATTTTGCACCTCAGATTCGCTCGAAAATCGCAAATGAAGGATGGGCAAGTTACTGGCATGACGAACTTTTCAGGAGTGATGAACGGATAAAAGGTCACGAGTCAGCTTATGCAAAACTTAATGCAGGCGTTACCTCGATAAGTCGTGTCGGCCTGAATCCTTACGCAATCGGACTAAGGCTTATTCAACATGTTGAAGAGCTTGCAGAACGGGGACAGATGGATTTTGAATTCCAGAAAATCGAGAATATGGAAACAAGAGCAAGCTACAACAAAAAAACCGGAAAAGGGAAAGATGCAATTTTTGCGCTGAGACGCGATTTCTCCGATTTTATGCTGATTAACACATTTGTATCGCAGGATTTTGTGGATAAACACGACCTTTTTGTTGTAGGACAGAGGCCAAATCCGCAAAGAGGAACAATCGAATACTACATAAAAAGCAAAAAAGCCCACGACTACAAAGATATGCTTCTGACAAGTCTTTATCACCCGCCAGTAATAAGTGTTGTGCCGGAAAAAACTGATGACAAAACAATTTATCTGACCCATAAATTCGAGAAAAAACAGCTGGTTAAAGACTTCATACCCGATGTTATGATGGGCGTTGAATATCTCTGGGGCGGCGAAGTTCAGCTTGAAACAACTGAAATTGTTGTAAAAGATGCGGCAAAGAAAATCTTTGATTACAAAAAAGTTCTTTACACAATGAAAGATAAAAAAATCTCTAAAAAAGAGCTTACTTGAGGCCTCGCCAACCTATTTTTTATGAAACACAAAAAAGCAGGTATAATTAATGGTTTGGTGTGTTATATCATAAGGTTGCAAATTTTACCACGACAAATTCTCCCAAAATATTTAATGAAATCCTATTGTGGATTGAAATAATAAAATTAATAAAAAATTGACTCTATACTACACCACAATACAATTAATAAATTTCTGTACTACGGGGAGATGCATGAAAAAGCTATTTTACACCTTCAATCCATGGTGGGATGAAGGCTATGTCTTTGAAATAAGAAAACGGGATAAATATATCAAAAAGATATTTGATCAGATGGCATCAAAAGACATTCTTCTTCTTGCGGGATTACGCAGAGTAGGAAAAACATCCATTATGAAACTGATTATCCAAGAGCTAATAGTGCGGGGAATACATAAAACACACCTGTTTTTTGTCAGTGTGGATGATTTTTTGTTCAATGACACATCAATTTTTGAAATGATTGACGCATACCGATTGCTCCACAAAATTAAAATGGAGGAAAAAATATATGTTTTTCTTGATGAGGTTACATATAAAGACAAGTGGCAGCAGCAGTTAAAAAATCTTTATGATCGTGACAACATAAAAATAATAGCTGGATCATCGAGTTCATCTGTTTTTCTTGATGAACACGCATACCTTACTGGACGAAGCAGAATTATTGAGATTAAACCACTTGATTTTGACGAGTGGTTGGATTTCAAGGAAATATCTCTCAAAATTGTTGACCAGGAACTATTGCAAGCATATTTTGATGATTTTTTGCAAGATGGCGGCATGCCAGAATATGTAATAAAAAAAGATCGGGCATATCTACAGAATCTAGTTGAGCAGCTAATTTATAAAGATATTATAGCCAAGCACAACATAAAAATGAAATCATTAATTCAGGATTTGTTTTTACTTTTAATGGAGCGAAGCGGCAAACAGTTAAGCATAAACAATATTGGCAAAATCCTTAACATTACACCCAGCAATGCAAAGCGCTATATTGATTATTTTCAGGATACTTTTCTGATTGGACTTATTAAAAAATATGGCAAGACCAATGAAAAAATAACTGCTCCAGGTAAATTATATACCGGGGATATAGGAATTCGTAATGCCTACACCGGGTATAGAGATAAAGGAGCCGTGTTTGAGAATTTTGTTTATATAAAAATAAAAGAGAAGAATCCCTATTATTATGTCGAAAATGGTATTGAGATAGATTTTATCACCGACCGATATTTTGGAGATCAATACTTGATTGAATGTAAATATAACTCTGAACTTAATGAAAAACAAAAATTACTGTTTGATAAAATTGAGGTAAAAAACAAACTTATTCTCAATGGGTATAAAGACTTGTTTCTACTGGAAAATATTTAAAAACTATAGGAGTTGGGCGTGAAATTTTATGAAATCATAAAAAAATATGAGTGGTCAGAAATTGAAAATATTCTGCTAAAATTATATCCAGATCAAAGTAAAAGTATTGATGGTTATCAACAAGTTTTCAATCAATTAAAATCAATGAAAAAAGAGGAATCACTAATCACAATTATTATTTCCAAATATCTTGATTATATTGATAATTCAGAGCAAATTGATGTTTCAGGAAAAGAAGAAGGTGATTTTGACAGTTTGGCTTTAGAATATACTGCCTGGGAAAAATGGCTTGGCATGAATATTGATGAAAAAACTTTAGCTGATTTTGCTGAAGTTGAAATTATTTCACACGCTCTCTATGAAATGACCTTTTTCGGTTTTGATAATGAAGAAATTCAAAAAGAGTTTACCTTACTTAAAAAAGAAATTGAAGAGTGTAAAGAGACATGGGATGATTCAGGAGAAAATATGGAAAAAACTACGCTTGCGGAATTGGCAGAATCTTGGAAAAAATCAAAGTGAATATTTCCGTTTGCGTCAACTTTTGCTGACAGCTAAAGAGCTTACTTGAGGCCTCGCCAAACTATTTTTTATGAAACACAAAAAAGCAGGTATAATTTTGCCTACCTCTACCAAAAGCTGCTTTATTTTTCGTCGCATTTTTCCAAAACACTATCCGCAATGTCTGGATAGTGTTTTTTAAGACATGCTGGACATACGCTGTGACTAAATTGAGCAGAGGAATTTTTTTCAATAAATTCTTCAACATTTTTCCAATATCCCTTGTCATCCCTGATGTTTTTGCAGTAAGAACATATTGGTAGCAATCCTGAAAGCTGCTTTACTTGGACAAGAGCTTCCTCAAGTTTTTGAATGCTATCCAAAAGCCTATCTTTAGTCTGTTTTAATTCAACATGAGTCTTTACCCTTGCTAGAAGCTCGGGACATTGAAACGGCTTTACAATGTAGTCAACACCGCCCGCCTCAAAGCCATTTACAACATCATCTGGATCGTTTTTGGCTGTCAAAAAAATAATTGGAATATCTGCATATTTTTCCACCTTTTTGAGCTCTCGGCACACTGCGTACCCATCTTTTTCAGGCATAATAATATCAAGCAAAATTAAATCTGGCTTGACTGTTTTGAGAAGGTCAAAAACCTGACTTCCGCTTGTAGCAAATGTTATCTGATATTGTTCTTTACTTAAAATTCCTGCCAAAATCTGGATATTTGACGGATTATCATCAACAATTAGAATTAATGGTTGTTTATCAAAAGAATAATTCATTTACTACTCCATGTTGTAATTTTTTTTTATTTTTTCTATTAGTTCAGGATATTTTTGCAGATTAACTTCAAGTGATAAAATGTCAAAACTTTCTGTATCAGCCAGTAGTTGCTCAGCCCATTCCTTGACATATTTTTCATGATAAAAGTCTCCAATTTCCAGCAGCTTACGAGCAAAAACAGCAATCTCAGCTATTATTTTTGTTTTTCTTAACATCTCCCACTGAGGTGTAAAAACAGTAATAATTTCATCAATCATTAAATAAAACCGAGCTTTTTCTTCCTTACTGATTGTTTTTTCTGTTTTAATTATTAACGGCTTATTTTCTTCAATATTATTTTTATAATACAGGTGTTTTTTTATCTCACTTACAAGCTGGCTTCTGCTAATTGGTTTTCTCAAAAAATTTACAGCACCTTTTTTCATGCAAAGCTCTATATCCTCCATTATTACAGAAGCAGATGTTGCAATAATAGGAATGTTAGCTGTTAAAGAATTAGCTTTTATAATTGAGATTGCCTCATAGCCGTTCATTTTTGGCATTTTTAAATCCATCAAAATAAGATTAGGTTTGAGAGAAACTGCCATATTAACAGCTTCTTTTCCATTTGTTGCTTCAATTGTTGAAATTTCAGGAATTTCCAAATATTGTTTCATCAAAGTTCTGTTAAGCTCAATATCATCAACAATAAGAATAAGAGCTGGCTCAAAAGTGATGTAATCAAATTCCATTTCATGTTTTTCCGGAGCAGTATAGTCTGTTATTAAAACATTGGGTAAAAATATCTGAAATGTTGAGCCAGCATTTAAAGTGCTTTCAACACTGATTTTTCCTCCCATCATATTTATAAGACGGCGACTAATGCTAAGCCCCAGACCCGTTCCTCCATATTTTTGGAGGCTTTGTCCATGACGCTGATAAAATGCTTCAAATATAGACTCCTGCTCTGCATCAGGAATACCAATACCTGAATCAGCAACTGATATAATAAGATTAATTTGTTCTGACTTCTTGCAACAACCAAAAATTTCTGCCGATATCCTGATGAAACCAGCTTCAGTAAATTTTACTGCATTTCCAACTAAATTAAACAAGACCTGCCTAAACCGTACTTCGTCAAGCAATATTGCTACAGGAAATGCCGGACTAATTGAAATTTCCAAAGAAAGTCCTTTTTCTTTAATTTTGTGCAAAAAAATTTGCTCAATTTCTTTAAAAATTATGCCAATATTTGTTTTAGAAAGATTAAGCTCAAGTTTGCCTGCTTCTATTTTTGAAAGATCAAGAAGATCATTGATTAAAGTAAGCAGCGTCTTCCCTGCGGCATTGATAGAATCTAAAAACTGCCTGGACTTCTCATCAGTTACGCGACTATACATTAATTCGCTGAATCCAAGAATTGCATTCATTGGCGTCCTTATTTCATGGCTCATGTTGGCGAGGAACTCACTCTTAGCACTGTTTGCCTGCTCTGCAAATTCTTTGGCGCGTAAAAGCTCTTTTTCAATACGGTTTCGTTCCTCTATTTTATTGCTTAATTCAATATTTATTTTTGCCAGTTCGCAAGTTCGCAACGCAACTTTTTCTTCCAGCATATTGTGCGACTCAACAAGCTCTTCCCTGGATTTGTTTAGCTTTTCAATCATTTTATTAAAAGAATCCGCCAGAACACCAACCTCGTCATCTGAAGTTTTTTTAACCTTTAAAGAAAAATCCTGATTTTCTCCAACAATCTTAGCAGCATTTGTCAGCTCAATAACAGGCTTAATAAATGACTTTTTTAAAACAAAGTAAAGAGTGGAAAAAAAAGCAACTGAGAAAAAAACAAAAATAATAAAAAGTTTTATTCCAGTTTTTTTAATCTCCTGATTTACAAAGTAATCGGTATAAAAAACTTCTACAAAACCAATTTTATTGTTATTGTAAATTATATCTCTCGAAATTTTTTTATATGGCATGACATTCTTCTGCTGAACAAAAGGGCTTTCTGTTTTTATGTAGCCTAGCTCCATGCCTTCAAGAGATTTCTTTTGCAATCCTAACAGAAAAACCAATTCAGAAAAAACATTTACAGCTACGACTTCCCTATTTAACAGCATAGCCTGAGTCATATTGTCTATGCCATAACTGTCAAAATTAAACAACATGTGACTGTAGTTTTTTTGACTGTGCGTAATAAGCTTATTTATTTCGGCAACATGAGACTCTTCAATCTGTTTTTTATTTATAAAACTAAAATATGCAAACAGAATCAAGCCTGTTAAAAAAGAAAACAATATAAATGTAAGAATAAGCTTTGCAAGAAGTTTTTTTTTAATTAATCCAAACATTTCTTTTTCTTAATTTGTTTGCCATATATTATTTTATCATAAGAATCTTGTCAAGTCTTTTTGCTGTTTGTTTTTTCAGAATTCTTGCTTTTTGCTGTCTGCAAATCAAAAAGAGGTTTATTTTACCTGAATTGTTCAATTCTTGACTATAAGATGATAGCAGAGCTGCCATTATTGAAGCTGACAGCGTTTCAATTGCTTATAGCAAGTTCAAAAAGCTGAAAATAAGGGCGGAGAATTTCAATTCGTACCCGTGTTTCAATTGCTTATAGCGAGTTCAAAAAGTTTGCCTGGTTGTCCGTACTTTACGGAGTAGAGGAGTTTCAATTGCTTATAGCAAGTTCAAAAAGTTGCGGCCTTTTAGCTTTTTTATATGGTGTTTGATAGTTTCAATTGCTTATAGCAAGTTCAAAAAGTTTTTCTCCTCAAGTTCAACAGATTCAAACCAGAAGTTTCAATTGCTTATAGCAAGTTCAAAAGAATTTTAACGCCCGCATTATGCGCTGCTTCTGCAAGCATTTGATTCCACTGCTTTATGTCGCCTCTTATAACAAGCCGTTTGTTGTCTTCATCAAGGTTGTTGAAATAATCAGCAACTTCCTGTCGTCTTGTCTGAATTGCAAAATATGTCTGACCTAAAGCAATCACCTCTTTTCTCGGATCTCCATTCTGAACAATTAGATAACAGGCATAACGACTGAGTTTGAAATCGACAACTTCTTTTGCAGCATTTTTAGGCATTTCTATCGTTTTGCTGACCTCAGCAAAATGATCAGAAACTTCATATCCGCTGTTTTTACATGCAAGCATTGCCCGCTCTAAAACCTTAGCAAAATTGCGCCATTGTACATATTCAAGAATGTTTGCTAGT
>CAZISX010000011.1:41537-49292 GCA_964542005.1 uncultured Spirochaetales bacterium | reverse complement strand
TCTTGCATACCAGAATTCTGCGCCATCATCAGACATTTTTTTGGTCTCTTCAAAAGATTTATATTCTTTGGCTATAAGTATGCTCATATTGACTCCTTTTCAAAATTGCTTGAATTGAAATTTCTTTCCCCAACCAGTTCTATAAATCCATATCCAGCGCTGTTTGAACTTCCGATTCCGGTATCCAGCGCAAACTTAAGAATTTCAGGATTTCCCTCAAGCCAGAAATGTCCTGTCCATCCTTTTAAGGTTTTGTTCTTGAAATTTTGCACCCGTTCTTTGCAAAACTTCATATTTACCGGTTCGATTTTAATATTGTGTGGAGATTCTTCGCCATAAAGCGAGAACCATTTTTTTCTAATATTTGCATTTATAAGGTCTGAAAATTCTTTTTCTTTTGGTGAATAGTAGTATGTTTTTCTTGTGCCGTCCGCTTTTGAAAGTGTTGAATGCACCTCAACGGGTTCAACTGCATTTATTCTAATTTTGCCAGTTTCAATATTTTCATCAGGAATTATTTCAATAGAATTTATGACAAGCCTGTTTCCTGCAATATTTATCTCTGTTGAGGTTGCAAAGTTTTTTGCTGTTTGTTCTAATATTTCATAAACTGGTGAAGAGAGATAGAACGAGATTTCCTGCGGATATAAAAACTGCTGACTTTCTTTAATAAATTTATATGTTTCCTGAAATCCTGTAAAGCAAAAAAGTTTGAATGAACGCTTTTCATATTCAAAACCTTTGTTATGAAGCCATGATGCAAACTTTTCATCAAGCATGGCATAAATCACTGCCTGAAGCGAGCTTTTGTATTCCATTTTCAAAAGAAACTTACCTTCACCACACAAAGATAGCTTAATTCTCATAAAACAAACCTCACTAATTTTTTTGTATTTTAAAACAAGAACAACAATAACAAATTTTAAGACAAAAAACTATTTTTCAGAAAAATATTTATTCTTAATTAAGAATAAAATACACAAAAGACATTAGTTGATATATTGAAAAAAAAAGACAAATAAATTAAAGTTGCTAGTTATGCTAAAGCATCTAACTTGCCAGCAGTCTAAACTGGAATACTCTGAAGATAGCTTGCCGCATCTTCTGGAAAAGTCGGATTCACAAAAACGCCGCCGCTCATCGCAAGAGAGTTGATTGATGTCAGTCGTGGTGTTATTTCCATGTGCCAGTGGTAGTAGTCTGTAACACCTTCAAATTCCTCATCATTATTGACGGGCGTGTTGTGAATAACAACATTGTAGGCCGGAGCATCAAGAGCTTTTCTGATTCTGAGCATTACATTTTTGTATATTCTTGCAAGCTGCATAAAAACATATTTTGTTGAATCTTCAAAGTAGGGAGTATGCTTTTTAGGCATAATCATTACTTCAAATGGAAATCTGCTGGCAAAAGGACAGAATGCGATGAACTCATCGTTTTCCTCAACAATCCTAACGCGTTGCTGAATTTCTTGATTAATTGCATCACAGAAAACACACCTCTGCTTAAAGTTATAATAAGAAGATGCATTTGCAATTTCAGACTCAATAACGGGTGGAACAAAAGGAAATGCAACAAGTTCTGAGTAGTGATGTTCCATTTTTGCGCCTGCGGTTTTGCCTCTATTTTTGTAAGCCATAAGATATTTGAATCTTCTATCCCGCTTCAAATCAACAATTCTATCGTGATATGACCAGAATATGTCTTGAATTTCCTTTTCAGAAAGCTCATCAATATAAACAATGTGCTTAGCGGTTTCGACTATAACCTCGTGAGCTCCGAATCTCCCCATAAGATCATAAACGCCATCACCTTGAAATTTAAGCTCTTCTTCGATTTTCATTATTGGATTTCTGGCAGGGAAAGCTCTTAGAGTCCACTCAGGATCGGTAGGAAGAACTTTGCTGTATCTGAAAAGTTCATGACCTGTCGCAAATTCCTGGCCAGGACAGAATGCGCAGGAATCTTTTTCTACAGAACTGTTTTTGTCTATTTCTTTATTTCGTTCCAGAATTGTGTTTACTTTTTCGGGAGCAAATATAATCCAGCTTTTTGTTACAGGATCGCGTCTAACATTGCCTTTTGTCATAAATCACCCAACCAATAGTTGTTAAACATCCCACATTCTGACAAGATAATTTTTGTCAGGAATTGTAATATCAATCATTCCCATGTCAGGAATTCGCTCTATTTCTGTGCCATCACCTGTAAATATTTTCAGATAGACAGATATTTTTTCGCTAGGCTTCAACCCAAGTTTTTTGTAGTTAAGATTTAGCTCTAAAACATCTTCATAAACTGCTTTTCCAGCATCTATAAGCTCATAAAATCTACCTAAATCAGAACTTAAAGTTATGGTAAAAGGAAGTTTTTCAAATTTTCTAAGAGGAAGTGAAAAATCGAGTTCAACATTATCAATTATAAAGAACTTTATTGCATACTTATCATTCTCGTCAGTGTGAAAACTGTCAAAGAAAGTTATCTTAAAATAAAGGAATTCCCGGTCAAAGCCATAATGAAATTTCTCTAATATTTTATTGGAGTTATACATTGAGCTGCCTGGTTTTACAGCACTGTCATAAAGACCTGCTCCACGCCAGTCATAAAAGCTGTCACACTTTCCTTCGATTGCGGGCGTTATAAATCCTGTTGGCTCCCGAAGAATATCTACTTTTTTTAGAGAGCTGATTGGCATATCAAGGTAAGTGGGCGATTCTTCTCCTAAAAGTTTAAATACTTTTCTGAGGTGCCTCCTGAAAAGCCGATCAAAAAGATAGTCGTTCTGACTTGAAAATGAGTCTCCATACCACCAGAACCAGTCGCTGCCTTCTGCTCGGTAAAGCGAGCGCATAACTTCCTGCTTGGTTAGGCTATCTATTTCAGGATTAGATCTCTGCCATGAATCCCAAAATTCCCGAACTCTTTTCAGATAATTCCATGCTGTGTTATCCTGCATGTTGCCTATCCAAATCATATAATCGCTATTAATCCATGAGCCGCTGTAAAGCCTCTCAATTACCGGAAATTTTGAAGAATCGTGCCTACTTAGATAGCTATCCATTGTTTCTGTCTTAATATCCGGCGATGCAGAGAGTTTCTGAAAAAGAGCAAAGATAAAATCTCGCCCATTATTCGGATAACTTTCCCAGGCATTTTCCCCATCGAGAATAACAGAAATAACAGACTCGTTAAATGGATCCCAGCTATTTTCCTTTGCTGAACGGATATAATTTACAAAAATATCGGCTGCTTTATCAGCTTCCATTTTGGCAAAAGAAAACCCTATAAGGTCGGAAAGATATTTATCTCTGAAAAAAGTGATAACCTCGCGGTCTGCAGACTTAACTTTGTAAGGTTTGTAGAGAACTCGATTTTTATCAGAGTTTCCAATTGAACGAAAAAGAATTCCATCATCTGCAGCAATCCATTTCACGCCAGCATCTGCTACTGCCGGAACAATTTCAGGGCAAACAGAACCTTCCGCCGGCCACATACCTGTTATTTCTTTTTCCCATATTTTTTCAGCATATTTTTTCCCTTCGCGAACATGCCATAAAGCATCTTCAGGATAAGAAAATCGGGATGGCATTGGAGCTGTCGGCGCAGATCTTCTTGAAATATCGGTATCATAAACAAGTGGAAAAATCGGATGATAAAATGGAGTAAAACTAATTTCAATCTTCCCTTCCCGCTGAAGTCTACGGTAAAGGGGAATTATATCTATCAGAATTTTACGCTGAATTCTTAATAGCTCCATCTTGTCAATATTGGTAAAAAAGCGGTCTTTTTCATCAAGCAGCCGAAGAAATGGATTGTGCTCTCTTGCCATAAATCCAAACCACTTTAAATTAAAAAGAACCTGGATATCCATAATATCGGCTGATGAAAAATAAGGAGCCATCTCAACAAAAGATTTTCTTTTAAGGTATTCCTCACGCTTATTTAATAACTCGGCATACCGTTTTGATGTGAAAATTAATCTGTCCCAGTTAAGCATAAAAAAGTTTTCAAGAACAAATCCTTTTTCATCATTTGTCATATCATCAGGATGTTTTTCTGTGTAAATTTTCCAGCTGTCTTCAGCATTGTTATTGACATAATCCTCAATCTGCTCAAGAAGACATGGGACAACATTTATACAACCCGAAATTCCATATTTTTCCATAGCCAATGGAATATCGTAGTAACCTTTTGTAGCATGAAGTCGAACCCACGGCATAACATACTGATCTTTTATTGTATCTTTATAATAAGGCTGGTGCATGTGCCAAAGAAAAAGAAGGGAAATCTTATCTGCCATAAAATAGTTCCTGATTAATTAAATTTGTAGTCTTTTGGAATTGCTACAATTCCCTCTTCTGTAACGGTAAATCCGCGTGCTTTATCTTTATCAAGATCATATCCAATCTCTGTATCTGCCGGAACCACAACATTTTTATCAATGATTGCGTTACGGATTCTACAGTATCTTCCAACATTTACATTATTAAGCAGGATTGAATTTTCAACAAGAGAGAAAGAGTTTATTCTTACTCCTGGGGAAAGAATACATCTGTCAATCTTACCTCCGGAAATAATACAACCGTGAGAAACCATTGAATCTGTCGCAATACCAACTCTCTTGTTTTTCTCATCAGCAAAAACAAATTTTGAAGGAGG
Source organism: uncultured Spirochaetales bacterium (assembly GCA_964542005.1). Classification (GTDB taxonomy): domain Bacteria; phylum UBP6; class UBA1177; order UBA1177; family CALOFP01; genus CAZISX01. Next base: position 44,633 of record CAZISX010000011.1, on the reverse strand, counting down.
CATCTGCTCATCCGGAAAGCCAAAAATCGGCCAGTTAGTGTTGTAAAGATTGAATGCTGGCGTTACAGAAACCAGATCCATGTGAGATTGCCAATAAGACTGGATAGTTCCAACATCTCTCCAGTAAGGTTTCTCAATTTCGCCAGTATCGGGAAGCTGTATTTTATTCTTAAGAAAATCATAAATATAGACTTTTTTTGTCGGATAAAGGGCGGGAATAACATTCTTGCCAAAATCATGGGCACTTGTTTCAATAGCTGCATCTTCTGAAACAGCTTTTACAAGAACATCTGTTTTAAAAATATAGTTACCCATACTTGCAAGAGCATATCCTGGATTACCTGGAATTGATTTAGGTTTTTTAGGTTTTTCCTCAAAACCAATCATTCGCCAGTCACTGTCAACTTCAATAACACCAAATTCTGTCGCCTCTTCAACCGGAACAGGAATTGCCGCAATTGTCATATCTGCATCTTTTTGTAAATGATAACGGTACATTTGAGAAATATCCATCTTATAAATATGGTCGCCGCTAAACACAAAAACATCTTCCGGCGATTCGTCGGAAATAAGATTAAGATTCTGATAAATCGCGTCAGCACTGCCCAAATACCAGTTGGTACCAGTTCTCATCTGAGCAGGAACAGTTTCAACATACTGGTTAAAAGCCATGGAAAGCTGCCAGTTTCTGGCAATATGCTGATTAAGCGAGTTGGATTTAAACTGGGTTAAGACCTTTATCTGCATAAATCCGCTATTTACAAAATTACTCAGAACAAAATCAATAATACGGTAGGTTCCACCAAAAGGAACAGACGGTTTCGCGCGGTCTGCTGTTAATGGATAAAGTCTTTTCCCTTCTCCGCCAGCAAGCACCATAGACAAAGTTCTCGACATAATATAACTCCTTGATTAATTTATATTTTCTTTAAGTTTTGATTCAATAAGATTCTGTATTTCAGCAAGCCTTTTCTCGCTTTCAGCCTCAAATCTCATAACAATTACATTCTGGGTATTTGAAGGTCTGAGAAGTCCCCAACCATCAGGAAAAGTAATTCTGGCACCATCAACATCATTTACATCGTAGTTGTTATCCTTAAAGAATTTTACAACTTTATCAACAATGCCGAATTTTTTCTCATCATCAACTTCCATTCTGATTTCAGGGGTTGAAAATGTTGCAGGAATACCGTCAAGCAGTCTGCGAACATCTAAATCTTCCCGTTTTGAAACTATTTCAAAAAGTCTAAACGCAGCATAAAGTGCATCATCATATCCAAAGAATCTGTGTTTAAAGAAAATATGGCCGCTCATTTCTCCGCCCAGCATTGCGCCGACCTCTTTCATTTTTGCTTTAATCAAAGAGTGTCCGGCTTTCCACATAATTCCTTTGCCGCCGTTTGCTTTAATATCATCGTAAAGAGTTTTGGAACATTTGACCTCTGCAACAATTGTTGCGCCAGGCACTTCCTGAAGAATGCTTCTTGCAAAAATCGCCAAAACCTGATCGCCCCAGATAACCTCGCCTTTTCCGTCGACAAGTCCGATTCTGTCAGCATCGCCATCAAAACCAACACCAAAATGAGCTTTTTTATCTTTAACAGTTTTTATAAGGTCTTGAATATATTCAACAACGGTAGGATCTGGATGGTGGTTAGGGAAATTTCCGTCCGGCTCTTCAAAAAGAGAAATAATATTCATTCCCATTTTTCTCATAATTGGAACAGCCACAAAACCGCCGACACCGTTACCTGAATCAACAACAACAGTGAATCTTTCAGGATTTTTTATCTTAATATTTTCAAGTATATAGCTTTCATAATCAGGAATTATGTTGTAATTGTAGTTGTTGCCATCAGGTGCGTTTTTGATAAAACGGTCTTTCTCAATAATATCAGCAATTTTCTGGATTTCATCACCAAAAACAGGCAGATCTCCAAGCTGAATTTTAAAGCCGTTGTATTCAGGCGGATTGTGGCTTCCTGTAATCATCACGCCAGCCTGAACATCCTGATTAAATATAGCAAAATATAAAAGAGGCGTTGGAACCATTCCTACAAAAAGAGTGTCAATTCCTGAATCATTGAAGCCTGCAATAAGCTGTTTTGCAAAAATCGGAGAGCTCATTCTGGCATCGTGACCAATCGCAACTTTTGTAAGTTCCGGATTTTTCTCTTTAAAATAGCTTGCACAAGCTCTTGCCAAAGTGTAGGCAAATTCTGGAGTCAGGTCTTTTTCAACAATGCCGCGAACATCATACTGTCTGAAAATTGATCTATTAACTTTCATAAGTCCTCCTTTTATTATTCAAAAATATTAGAAATAGAACCAAGAACTCCACCTCTTTTTTCATCGCCTCTGCCGCTGCCAAGTCTGGAGCTAGCAGCAACAATACGGTCTGCAAGTCTGGAGAAAGGCAATGTCTGAAGAAAAACTTTCCCAGGGCCTTTAAGTTCAGCAAAAAAGAGTCCTTCTCCACCGAAAAGAGCATTTTTGAAACCGCCGACAAATTTTATTGAATAATCAACATTTGCAGTAAAACCAACAATACAACCAGTGTCAACTCTGAGAGATTCTCCGGTTGCAAGCTCTCTTTCAATAACAGTTCCACCTGCATGAACAAACGCAAGCCCGTCGCCTTTAAGCCTCTGAAGAATAAAACCTTCACCGCCAAAAAAGCCGGCAGAGAGTTTTTTTGTAAAAGCAACACTCACCTCTGTTCCTTTTGCAGCGCAGAGAAATGAGTCTTTCTGACATAAAAATTCATGTCCAAGCGAATCAAGATAAATAGGAATTATATTTCCTGGATAAGGAGCTGCAAAAGCAACATGCCGCTTACCGGAAGATCCGGAATGTGTGAAATTTGTTATAAAAAAAGATTCGCCGGTAACAAGTCTTTTAAGACCACCGAAAAGTCCGCCCTCCATTTTTGTCTGCATTACAATTTCATCTTCCATGTAAAGCATTGCTCCAGCCTCTGCAATAACTGTTTCCTGAGGATCAAGCTCGATTTCAACAGCCTGCATTTCTTTGCCAATAATTTTGTAATCAATTACATCTGCGCGCATTATTTCCTCCAAACTTAAACTATGTTGT
>CAZISX010000011.1:41114-41527 GCA_964542005.1 uncultured Spirochaetales bacterium | reverse complement strand
AATCTTACAGAAATGAAATCAATTTTATCAAACGACAAAAAGAGAATTTAATTAATTTTTCATAAAAAGAAGTGTATGAGAAGCCATGCAGAAACAAAAACACCGATTATTTTGATTGAATAACTGTAAAAATCTTTTATTGTGGCTTTTTCGCAATTAACAGTTTCTCCTTCAAACCAGCGAATATCAGCATACCGTACAGCAAGAAGAGAAAACAGAAAAAAAAGAAAAATCAAATCAAAAAAAGTGTAGGCACCTTTTGCATCAGAAATAAACTTTAAAGATAAAAAAAGAGGAAAAAATCCCCAGAAAAACCAGTAAAGTCTGATTGTTAGCCTTAAAAGAGAAGAATTCTTTTTACTTGAATCTGTCATAAAAACCTCCTGTGAGAACAATTCGCTTTGACTTTTTAG
>CAZISX010000011.1:23812-41104 GCA_964542005.1 uncultured Spirochaetales bacterium | reverse complement strand
GTTGCTCAAGGAAAACCTTGGGATTCGATTGATCGCTTTGACTTTTTAGAAACCAAAACGACAAAACTTTAAATTTTCTAAAAGCATAAAGTCTTAAAATTTTTAAAATTTTTCAAGTTCAAAAATGTTATGTTTTTTCTGCCAGACAGCGGCCCGACCATCTGAAAATTACCTGCAGCAAAAAAGAAATTTGCAACACCCAGCTGAGAATATATAGGAAAATCACATGATTTTCAAGAAAAACTATTTTTTCAGAGCGTTAAGAGAGATTTCAGCTTTTTTATAGTATTCATTATCGCAAGTAACTATTTTCATTAATTCTTTGTAGAGATAAGCTGCTTTTTCGGGACTAAAACTCTCCTGCATCTTTCCTTTTGTATAAATTCTTTTCACAAGCTCTTTTTTCTCATCAACCCATTTTTTGCAATCACTTTTTTCAGAATCATCATTGAGGCACAGCTCGATATAATTGTCTGCCGCACTGTATTTATCTTCTCTTTCAAATTTTTTTGCACCTAAATAATATCCGGTTGCCCTGATTTTTTTCAGTTTTTCACTGTTTGAAGTTTCATATCCGGCGATTTCAGCATCAAGCTGCATTCCAGCGTCAGCATTATTTATAACTCCGGTAGAATCATTATTGTTCAACGCTTTTTTCAAATCAGAAACAACCTTAATAAATGAACTTATCTGCAACTTTACCAACCTTATTTCTGTTGTTACAGCTCCATTTTGTATTGATTCATAGCTCTCAGCTGTTTTAAGCGCAGCAACCGCATCGCCAGTTTCATATATATTAAGAACTTCGGCAAGCTCTTTACTTTTTGCCACCCTTTTTTTCTTTTGCACTTTAGCCGGAGCTTCTTTTTTAATCTGTTTTGGAGGTTTTTTGCAGGTTGCGGCAGAAACTTCTGACTGAATAAAATATTGAACACAAATAGTAACTATTGCAACCATTGCTACCAGAGCAAGATAATTAAACAACTTCATAATAAACTCCCAAAAGTTATATTTTAGAAACAGAATATACTCCAACTTAAAAAACTCCGCAAATTAATTTTCCTGTTTTTATTCCCGGCGACAGAAAAACATATACAAAAATTTGTAAACCTTGCAAAAAAACTCTCTTAAAGATTTCTGTGTGTGCTTCTAACATTAAGAAATTGCTGGAGTAAAAAGTCCGGAACAAATTTTGCTTGACAAAAATTCGTAAAATAATATTTTAGCAAACATGCTGAATTTATTTTAATTAGTAACTTTATTTTGGAGAGTACCATGCGTATAGCACTTTTGATGTTTATTCTTTTTTTTGTTGCAGCAGGATGCGGCGATAAAAAAGATGAGGAAAAAAATTCGTCTGCTCCTGATGAAAATTCTCTCTTTGATAAAGATAATTTATCGAGTGACAACGAGAATAATGGTCAAAACGATTCAGACAAAGTAGAGATTTCTGATTTTGAAAGTGATTTAGAACATGATGTTGATATATCTAATTCTGATACAGACTCTACCGCATTAAAATGGGAAGAAGAGCTGCCGAAAGATTTTATCACTCCGTCAAAAGGGTTTACTTTGCGAATTGGAGGAACTGTTTATGATCCTCAGTTAGTTGATGGGAAAACAGATTTCATTGAAGCAGCCTTTAATCTGGATGAACAGATTTACGATATAAGTTCAGAAAAATATTCCTACATATCATCGTATAAAACAACAACAAACAACAAGGAATATGATATGTTTTTTATCAATGCCTCACAGGGAAAAAACAGTGATAACACATCATTTTATTCTGCAATGATCTATGGTGAGAAAAAAATTTTTGAACAGGCAAAAACAGAAAACATTAATAAGATTTCAGGGATGAGTATTGGATCAATTATTTACAAAAATGATTTTTCAGGAAACAATTCAGTGAGTTGCCCTGTTGCGGTATTTGACAGGACAAACTCTTCTTTTTACATCTGGTATAAAGATGCAACAATGTGGAGCTCTGGTGAAGAGGCAGGTTTTGCGCTCAATTCAGCAATTAAAACAGATCTTAAATCCATAATCAGCTATTTTTCGGCATCTAAATATTATGAAACATGCACCTGCTACGATAACAATACATTAAGAACATGTAATGCTGATGATGCCAATACTCCCCCGAACTATCCTGTAAATATTATGCCTCTTGATGGCGAGGAAAATGCCTCTTTCGACGCTACACTTTCATGGAAAGGCTCGGACCCTGAAGGTGGAGAATTAAAGTTTGATTTCTACTTTGGAAACTCTCCTGAGACAATGATTAAACTGCTTGATAAAGTTACAGAAACTGCATATAAACCATCTAATCTTGAAGTGAATAAAACATATTACTGGAAGGTTGTTGTATATGATTCAAAAAATCTTTCTGCAGAAGGAAAAATCTGGAGTTTTTCAACAAAAACAACTGAAGTTATTTTTACTGAACATAACTTTTTGATTGTTGCAGAAAAAGAGCTTGAAACAGGCATTGATTCTGCGCTGCAACAATATATAGCAGATATTTCAAACCTGGGAATCAAACCTTATCTTTTTTATTGGCAGCCAACCTCTGCAGAAATGCTGAAAAAAATAATTAAAAAGAATTATGAACTCTATTCAATAAAAGGAGCTCTCCTTGTCGGCAACATTCCGGCAGCATGGTATGAAGAGAACTCCAACTTTGGGCAAGGACTTGTAATGTTTGAAGAATTTCCGTCAGACTATTTTCTTATGGATATTGATGGAGAATGGGACGACAAGGATTCAAACGGTATTTATGATTCTCACCCACCTCTTTCTCTTGAGATTTTCACATCAAGACTCATTGGCTCGGCAGATGAAATAAACATCTATTTTGACCGGGTTGCGCAGTACCGCAAGAATGGTTCTTTTTTCAATCCCAGAACATTTTTTTCATTTGTGGATGACGACTGGAACAAGGGTGGATTTTCAACAGATAAAACATGGGATCTCGAATCTATTTACAAGGAGAATTATTTCCGGCTCGAAACAGAAGAAAACACGAGCAAAACAACATACTTAAACAGGATGCAGGCAGAAGGCGGCGAATATGTTTATCAGTGGATTCACTCTGATCCACAGACAATATATTTCAATGAAAACTTCTCCTCTGTTGAAGCAAACCTTCTTGCAATTGATGAGATAAGAACAAAAGAGCTCAAAGGCAGTTTCTTCAATCTTTTCAACTGCTCAATCTCCAGATTTACTGAAGAAAAAGGGAATATGGCAACAGAATATCTACACTCGCAGCTTGGCCTTGCAACACTGGGATCAACAAAAACAGGCGGTATTTTCAATCCTGAAATATTTAACAAGGCTCTTGCGCAAGGAACTTCATGGGGAGAATCATATAGATTATGGGTTAATGACACATTCACCAACTATGCAAATTACGGGTTTTCAATTGAATATATAGATGCCTGGTGGCTTGGCATGATGGTTCAGGGAGATCCGTTTATCACTCTTACCAAAAAACCGGAAACAAGAGCAAAAATCACATCAAATCAATATTTCACACCCGAAATACAGAACTATTTCAGCACAAAAATAGTTGAAGATGTTAAGAAAACCGGCTCTTTTAAGGAATACTCAAGAAAAAGCAGAAAAAAATTCACTCATTAGAGCCGACTTCAAAACTTTGAATTAATCGAAAAGAAATAGTTCTCTGATAGTTTTTGAATAATTTTTGATGCAATATCCATTGATTATTGATGAAAAAATTAACAAAAAATAGCCAAAAATCTTTTTTTACAGATAATTATGGAGTTTTGAAATCGGCTCATTAAATTGCAAAAAAAATTCTAAGTATAAAATAGAACTAGCAGAATTTTAAAGGAGAAAAAACATGTTCCTCTTCACAAATGACTACAGCGAAGGTTGTCATCCAAATATATTAGCCGCACTTTCAAAAACAAATCTTGAACAGCATAGCGGTTATGGCGATGATGCTCACTCTATCGAAGGCAAAAAACTGATAAAAGAGAAAATAGGGAATCCTGATGCAGAAATTTATTTTGTTTCAGGAGGAACACAGGCAAATCTGATTGTTATTGCATCTATTTTAAGACCGCACGAATCTGTGATTTGTGCACAAACCGGACATATTTTTGTCCATGAAACCGGAGCAATCGAAGCAACAGGCCACAAAATAAATACAATAAAAAGCAGTGACGGCAAAATCCGGCCGGAAGAGATTCAATTGATTTTAGATGAACACACAACTGTGCCGCACATGGTAAAACCGAAAATGGTATATATCTCAAATTCCACAGAAATCGGAACAATTTATAAAAAAAAAGAGCTCGAGAATTTATCACAATTCTGCAAAAATAAAGGCCTTTATCTATTTCTTGACGGCGCAAGGCTTGGCTCTGCACTGTGCGCTGGAACTAATGATCTGACACTAACTGATTTATCACAATTAACCGATGTTTTTTATATTGGCGGAACAAAAAATGGCGCACTTCTTGGCGAAGCAATTGTCATCAATAATAAACTGTTGCAGGAAGATTTTGGCTTTCACCTTAAACAACGGGGCGCATTGATGGCAAAAGGAAGGCTTCTTGGGATTCAATTTGCTGAATTGTTTAGAGAAAACCTTTTTTTTGAGCTTGCCGAACATGCTAATCGAATGGCCATGAAAATGGGTGATGCAGTGCGGGAAAAAGGCTACTGCTTTCTGACCGAATCCCATACAAACCAGATATTTCCGATTCTTCCGAATAGAATAATTGATGAATTATCCAAATTTTACAGCTTTTATTTCTGGCAGAAAATAGATGAAGAACGCTCTGCAATTAGACTTGTAACTTCGTGGGCAACAAAAGAAGAGGCTGTCGATCACTTTATAAAAAATCTCGGAGTGCTTTCACCCCTGAATCATTCGACTCAGATTTAAGAAAATAAAAAGTCAGCAAAAAGACAAAAACTCATATTTTTGTGATTGAATTTAAGCTCACAAAAGCTCGTGATTTTGACCTACGCTCTTTTCCTACCGCAGAATACTTAAACATGAAGGTTCTTTTAACATATATTCCTCCTTCACAGAAAACATTGATCTGAAAATGTTAGATCTGGTTTGTCTATTTTTGGCATAAAGCTCTTTAAGAAGTTTTTTCACAACAGAGCGTTCCGAGTTGCATTCATAAGGGCAGCCTGATGAAAACTTTGGTAAGTCTTTAGCTTCATTGATAATTTTCTGCTCATCTATATAAAGCATCGGTCTTATAACTCTGTATTTTCCTTCAAAAAACAGGTTGTTTGGTTTGATTGTAGAAACATCTCCATTTTGAAGTATATTCATAAAAAATGTTTCAATAAAGTCATCTTTGTGATGGCCAAACGATATAACTCTAATTCCCAGAGTGTCTGCAAAGTTGAATATTGCAAGTCTTCTCATTCGGGAACAAATATAGCAAGGCCCTTCTTTTCTTGTTTCAAAAGCCTCGCTAACAAGCGCGTCTGTCACAAAAAAAGGAACTTTCAAATTTTCACAGTAGTTTCCTAAAAACTCTATTTTTTTATCATCATTATCAAAGCCCTGCCTTACAAAAAGTGCGCTGAGTTTAAAGTTATTTGTTGTCATTACCTTTTTTCTGGCAAGAAGTTTCAGCATTACGGTTGAGTCTTTTCCACCAGACATTGCTGCTAAAACATGATCGTTTTCTTCAATCATATTATAGTCTTTAATCGCAAATTCCAGCTTTTTGTGCATGTTTAAAAAGTGCTTTGGTTCTGAAAAACGGAGCTCGCTCATTTATGCCTCATTTTTTAGTCGTTATTATCCACATTGGGGAAAACGGCTTTTCAAACGCTTCCGGAAAGTGTTTTAAAAGATAGGTTGAGATTTTTTCAGGTACAATTTTTTTCAGCTTGTACTCTCCTGGTTCCATTTTTTCAAATTCAGGAAGAATTCTTGACGGAACAGCAACCATGTAAATCTGTTCTGGAAATAAATCTATACCTTTAAAAATAATTTTACTGTTTTCAATTGTATATTCTGCAGGATAAATTGAGGCTCTTCTCTTCTCATTTTTCCCTCTATTTTCTTCAAGATAGGTAATTATTGCTCTTCCGGTTAACGCTACAATTGCCGGGAAATCATCATAAGGATAAATACCTGAAATATCTTCAACTCTCATTTCTCCATCTTTCGGAAAATCAATTTCAGGAAGATCGAGCAAAATCAGTGAAAAATCTGCTTCAAGCCCATAATCTGCAAGTATCTGATGAAGTTCATAATGGATAATTCTTTCAAAAACCGTTTCTCCCGATTTTTTATTAAGCGTTGAAAAATTAAATGAAAGTTTTGCAGCCTTCTCTTTTTCAACCCGTTTGATAAATTCAATATAGGGTAAAAAAACTTTCTCCATCTCTTTATCCGGAATATCGGCAGGAACAAGCTTCGTTTCAACTGAAATCAGGAAGTTCTTGTTTCCTTTAGCCTTTTTTATAAAAGTCAGTCTTGCAAATCCGAGGAACAATCCATCTTTGCCTGCCTGTATCATATAGGAATCATCACTCAGTTTTTTCTCTTTTACCTCGCCTGTTCTGCCGCCAAGAAGAAGCTTTATAAAAGGAAAAGAGCGATAAAGATAAAGAAGGAAATCACTTTCTTCAGCATTATATTCAAAAAAACTTTCACCAGTTCCGCTGTAAATAGGGGCAATTATGGTATCTGTCGCTTTTTTTAACAAGAGAGCTTTCTGTTCAAATTTATGAATAGGATTTTGCAAATCTATTCCTTCAAAAAACTCATCAGGAAGATAGGTTCTTTCTAATGGCGGAACAAGCCCGGCAACACCGATTTTGACACCATTTACGACAACAGACTCCTCTTTCCCGAGGCCGCTCATATTAAGTGTTACTACTTTTGCGCCTGTTGTTTTTATAAAATTCAGAAGGTTGTTCCGACCAAGGATAAAATCACCAGAATCTATATTGATAAAATTGTATTTCATCTCTTTTATAAATCTGCTTGCCGGATCTAAAATATCGGTTTTTTTGCTTAAAAAAAGCTCCAAATTTCTACCTTTGAAAAAGCCGCCGTTATCAATCAGAATAGAGTCGCCTTCACAGCTCTCTCTAAGGCTTTTAATTGTACCTGCAAGATATTGATATTGCTTGATATTACCATTAACATCCGTTGTGTAGATTACACATATTTCCTGTGTTGTAAAATCTGAAAAACTCTTCATAAAAATAAGAAAAAGAAAAAAAAGAAAGATTGCTGCAATAACGAGTTTTTTTAACATTTTTTTAAGTTGAGTATAATGCCGGATCGTTTAAGCCAGCTTCTGCAAAACCTTTGAGTCGTAATCTGCAGCTGTCACATTTTCCGCAGGCTCTCCCCTGAGAATCTGGATTGTAACACGAATGAGTCATGCTGTAATCTACATTTAATGATATTCCAAGCTCGATAATCTCTTTTTTGGTCATGTGAAGAAGTGGTGCTTCGACCGTAAAGTCTGTTTCAATTCCGTGTTTTGTTCCAACTTGAACCGTATTAATAAATGCTTCGAGAAATTCCGGCCGGCAGTCTGGGTATCCTGAATAATCCAAAGAGTTTATCCCGATATATATTTTTGAGGCTTTAATTGATTCTGCGTAGCTTGAGGCAAGGGAAAGAAAAATCAGATTTCGGGAAGGAACATAGGTAGAAGGAATTACTGATGAATTATCTGATTCTGGAATGCAGATATCTTTATTGATAAGTGAGCAATCTTTCAAAAAGCTCAAATCAAGCGAGATTTCTTTTGCTTTATCCGTGAGATTATATTTTTCAAGTATTTGTTTTGACTTTGAAATTTCAACACTATGCCTTTGGCCGTAAAATATTGTAAGCGGAATTACCTCTTCACCTCTACTTAGTGAAAGAGCAATAAGCGTTGTTGAATCAAGACCGCTTGAAAATAGAACTATCGCTTTTTTCATCAGGTTCACTCATCCTTTTTTCTTTAAAATAACGAATTGCCGGAACAGAAAGAATTCCTGTAATTGAAAGAACATAAAGGAGCGGAAAAACCCTAAGATAGTTGGTTAAAGCAAGAATAAGACTGAAAAAAATAATAAAATCGCGTTTTATCATCTCTATAACAATCAAAGGAATCTGCTTTTCGTAATCAAATTTTTTCAAATTTCTGCTTACATTTCTGATAACAGAGAAAATCTGCTGTTCCGCGCCCTCTTTTTTATACATAAAAGCACTGATATATTTGATGATAATATAGACCGGATAAACATACATAAGAACTTTTCCGAAGAAGAAAAGAGGTGCATTGTCTGTAATTGAATAAGTTATTGCTGCAAAAAAAGGCCAGACAACCAGATCATTTGCAAACATATTTAACCATCGTCCTAACTTTGTTTTCTGGAATTTTATTCTGGCAGTTTCACCATCAACTCCGGCAGCAATTGAGGAGAGCTGAATAAGAAGAAGTCCCAGAATATCGGTAAACCACGAGTTTGTTAAAACCAGAAGCGAACCAAAACTGCCCAGAGCTAGTGAGATTAAAGTCCATGTCATCGGATGAATATTTTTCTCAACTGTGCGGGCTGTAATTTTTAAAGAGAGGTAGCGGTTTATATTTTTTGAAATAATACCATCATGACTTTCACGAAGCGTATTGAGAAGAAAATCTTCTGCTTTCTGCCCGTCGGAATCGTAATTAATCTGAAGATATTTTGAATCAATAACTGCGATTCTGGTGTTTTGTTTTTTATTTGAAAGAGACTCTACTTCTTCCCATGTATTTTGAAATAAGTTTTCAGTTACATCGCTGCTTGCAATCCATGCAAATCCAAGAGGCGCAAGAGAATGTGGATTTGAAGCAATTATGGTCGGCTGAAAATTGGCAGAAAAATTTTTAAGAAACCGTTCCTCAAAAAGGAAAGAGGGATCAACAACAATAATATCTGTGCCTAATTGCGGCTTTTCATTAGAAATTTCAATATTTCTGAATCTTTTTGATCGCTCCTGATATGGTGCATAGACTTTTTTAATTTCAAAAAATTCAGAAAGCATCGCGCTGCACCGCTCAACAAGTGTTAGCCCTAAAACCATCATTTCAGGGTCGGCCGTACCTCTTGGAGCTATTAAAATTGCTGTATTTTCCATTAAAACCTCAATATCTTTTCATACTTACAATAAAACCAAAATCTATAGTCATCTTAGAGTCAACAAGCAGCTGTTCGGGCGGATTAGGAAATGGTGCAGCCATTTTTACAGCACTAATTGCTTCAGAATCGAGAACATCCACCCCGCATGAAACTGTTGTGCTGATTTTATCAATATTCCCTTTTTTATCAAGAATTATAAGAAGTCTTGTAATTCTGTCTTTATTTCCATAGATATTTCCACGAGGATCGTAGACAAGAATTGTTTTGCCTGGGTCCCAATAATAGGCAATTGCCTTTTTTATCCTGTTGTAGTAATCAGCATAAATAAATTTTTTGGTGTTAAGAGCAGTTTGGTCACCCTCTTCAACATCTTTGAGATAATCCATTGAAGGCGAGGTCAAAAACTGTTCCGAACCCTGCAGATATGGAAGAAATTTAGACGGAAGAGTTCTTCCCAGAGCATTTCCTCCCTCAACAGAAGCTTTATCTTTTGCGTTCAAATCACCAGGCTCTGCCTTTTCTATGCCTTTTGCCAGAACCCCTTTGTCGCCGGTAAAACCCTGGTTTTCACCTTTTTTGATTTTTTTAAGAAACTCATCTTGCCCCGGCTCTTTTCCGCTTTCAACAAGTTTATTTTCATTATTGATTTCAGAGGGTTTAACATTTACAGCTGCCTGTTTCCTCAGTTTTGAGCCAATGGTTTTTATGTTCGGGTCAGAATTTGATTTTGTCTCTTTTTCAACTTTCGAGTCATATTCAGAAAGAAATTTTGCATCTTTCGGCGCAATTTCTCGAGATGGTTTTTCAATTTCTACAATCTGCCCATCAAGCTTTTTCAGCTCTTCTTTTTCAGCCTGATTTATCTCTTCAAGTTTCTTTTTAAAATCTGGTTTTTTCGCAAAATTTTTAAGAGCTTTTTCATCAAAAACACGAAGCTTGACATATTCATTTTTGGTCTTGTAGCCCGAATCAATTTTAACAATAAAATACAAAGGAAGATGAAGTAGAAAAGCAAAGATGAAAAAAATAAAAAGAGAAGGTCTGCCTCCTCTCGAAAAATTATCTATTCCGGTAATTGAGTCTGTTTTTCGTTTCATAAAATTAGGAAGCTATGTGTTTAAGCCAATATTCCTTAAACCATTCCTTAAGCAAATCATTAATCAGTGCTTCGTCCATCCCTGAATCAATTGCTTTTTCAGCAAATTCTTCAAAAATAGAACCAAGCTCTGCATGAAGTTCGTAAAAAACCTTTAAAATAACTGGAAAATTAGGCGATTTAAACCCCAAAGTATCCCTAAACTGCGCAACAGAAAAACGATAAAGAAGTTCCTGAATATATGGAAGTCCATTAATTTCAGCAGATTCAGTAAGAAAATCAAGAACTTTTTGATGATAATCAGAAACAATATCCATTATTTTTTGCCTTTTTTCTCATCTTTTTTCTTTGGTGTCTGACACTGGCCGTCTATAAGCTCAGTTCCATCTGGACAACATCTGCCGCCACCCATATCTTTTGTTCCTTTCGGACAAACAACATTTTCCACATAACCAGGATGTCTTGAACACTGATTGTCAACAATAAAATTTTTGTCGCCATCACAGCAAAGAAGACCATCAACAAGACTTTGTCCTCCAGTGCAGTTGTCAAAAATCTCAAAAGTAGGCACAAGGCAGTCTGCATCATCTTTTATTGTGTTTTCTGCACAACTTCCTTCCATTGGCTGTCCTTTAACCTTAAAGTTACCAATATAAAGCTGTCCTGCCTCAAGAGAAAGCTGGCTTGTAAGAGCATATTTGTTCTTGAAATCACTGAATTTTCTATCAATAATGATAGTAAAATCATAGCTGCCTGGATTTAAATCCCAAGATTTTTCGCTATTGTTAGGAACAAGTTCCATAACAGACGCATCACCGCTTTTAGAAACAATAACTAAAAGATTTCCGCCAGTATAATCATTTTTAATGTGGATTCTTGATTTGTCTGATGGAACCTGAATCTCTTTGTTTGGACTGTTTTTAAAGCTGTCGAGATTGTGTTTTGAGATAGAAGAAAGAAGGTTTTTCACATTTTTTTCCACAGCCTGAGTAATTTTGTCTCCATGCTTTTCTTTAAGTCCTGATAATTTCTGAACAATAACAAGCTCTTTTCCTGCGTTATCTTTTTCAATCATTTCAATTTCAGCATCTGCCGTAGATTTTGGAGCTTCCGCTTTTGGAGCTGACGAACAGCTTACTGCAAAAAACATTGAAAAAACAGCACTGACCAAAATAAAAGATCTCTTCATTAATATTCTCCTTTTGTAAACAATTGACAATCCGGAGGCATAATAATACAAATCTTGCAAATTCACAATATTTTTTGCAATAGATTGATAGGAAATAAAATAGCGCAATCAGAGCGTTAAGTTAATCAATATTTTTCGACCAGTTTGTTGTCAAGAACATAAATAGCGACCTGTTTTGCACCTTCTTGCGTGTATCTGAATTTGATTTTGAGATTTGAAACCATAAGATTTATGTCTCGCTTAAGCTTCTCGTCATAAGTATTAAATGATGGAGTTGCAAAATCCAGAATTGCCCGTCTGAAATTTTCGTTGCCAAGATATGGCCGGAGCGCATTTTCTTTCAGGCTTTTTGTATATTTTTCAAAAAGAGATTTGTACTGTGTTGTTTCTCTGATTTGCCGCCCTTCAATATTTATTTCCTGAGAAATAGTTATTGTGATGTATTCCTGCTGAGTCTCTTTTCTGAACAATTTCCGTCTCTCATCAGAAATCGGATTGCCGAGAAAAATCATCTCAAAATTCCGCAGATAATCGTCAGTAATATCAATAGTATCGCCTGTGTATGGCGAGATTTCTGTGTTGCCGGTATCAAAGTTTATTGCAAAAAGATAATTTTCTATCTCTTTAGCAATCTGCTTTTCGTTGTAGTAGTAGACAGATTCTTTTATTTCCTGCAAAACATTGTAGTCATACATATCTTCCAGAGATTCTACAAAACCGTCGGGAATCTCGTTGAATGGAGCCTCTTTCTGGCTGAAAAAGCGGTTGACCATCTCCATTGTTATGAGTTTATCTGGTTTCGCGTGCTTTGAAAAAAATGTGTTAAATAGTGTCAGTGCCTGTCTGCCGGAAAACCCTTTGCTTCCTTCTGATTCAGATTCTGCCAGAAGAGCTTTTCTTGTTTCAAAGCTGAATTTTTTAACATCATCTTCGGATAACCACGCAGGAATTTTGCCTGTGTAGAGATCCATTTTTAGAAGAAGAGAGTTCTTATCAAGATATTTGCTGTACTGTGAGTTATCTGTAATCCAGTTGTTGATTGTAGGACTGTATTTGTTAAGTCTGGATGAAATAATAATTTTTGAAAAATTTTCCAAAACGCCAGGAAGAAAACTCTGATCAATATTTTTGCCGAATTTGTTTCTTAGAATTTCGACTTCTGTATTGTAATCAAGGACATAGGGAACTGTAAGTGCAATAATTCTATCCTGAAATGACTGGATTTTTTCATAATGAAGCTTATCTTCCGGGTTTACAAGTCCTACAAAAAGCGATTTTATATGTTCTTCTGTCAGCTCAACTTTATGAACTCCGTCAGATATTATGCCGTGTAAATCCATAAGCCTTTCAACATTGTGCTCTTTTATATCCATCAACGCAAAAACGCCGTTATTTGTTTTTGCAAGAACAGAAAAAACAAATTCAACATCATCACTTTTAAGCAAATCACTTATCATCTGCTGAAGCGTCGGATTGGTTATTGAACGGTTGTAGACCGGATCCCCTGGATTAAATATTGTAATTCCTTCTCCGAACTGCCTGTTATAATGGGTTTTTCTGGCATTAATCATATTAAAAACTTCGAGCGGATCGCCAAGATATTCAAGCAGTGTTTCAAAAAGAGATTTGCAAATACTGCACGGAATATCCTGTAAAACCCATTCGTATTCTTTGCTGTGAAAAAGCTTCTCCTTGAAAACACCATTTGGAATCAGTTCGTCAAGATATTTTTTTCTGTACTGTTTCGGCACCTGAAGAATCGGATGATCATGACGGGGACAGGAAAACTCAAGAAATTTTGCCGGATGCCTTAAACGAAGAGCATTGCTAGAGATTTCATCTTCAAGATCGGAATCCTCCATTGTTTCAGCAATTTTGTGCATTCTTCTTTCAATTCGCTGAAATCCGCCAAGTTTTTCAATATTTAGCCGCCAGTAGGTTTTGTACATTGCGCCATCCGGCGTTCTTGTGTATTCTTCAAGTTTGAGGAGAAGATTGTTTAAAAAAGTACTTTTACCACTCCCGGGAGGCCCTTCAAAAAGAAAAATATGATTGTTGAGAGTTCCCTGTTTAAAGCTGTTTACCATGCTTAAAAGTCTGTTTGAGAAAAGTCTGTCTGCAAAAAATGGATTATCGCACCCTTTTACAAAAAGATTTGAGGTATCATAATTTACAAACCCGATTGAATCATTTGACGGAAATTCGTCTCGACCAGCCGGAATGTAGTGATGTATCATGTCGTAAAAAAGCTGAAATATATCACGGAACACAAATTCTGGCCTCTGGGCTGCAAGAATTGAAAAATCCTTGAATGAAATCGGGGGTCTAGTCTCTTTTTCACGAAGTCTGTTACCCAGATTCACCAGAGCTTCAAGCCTGTCCGGCTTATATGCGATTCTTGTTATATCGTCCATTTTCTTCTTAAATTCATCAATATGGTTTTTGGTATTTTCCTGCATGACATATTTTTCTCTCTAACCTGTTAATGTGAAGAAATGCTATCAGAAAGAGAAGAAATAGTCAAAAAGATTGTTCAGTAGAAAAATTGAGGGAAATTAGAAACTGTACTGAGCTCCGAGTGAGAAAATAAAAACACTTTTTTCAAGATCAACATCAGCCCTCTCCGCATTAGTAATAGGAGATATACCGCGATCTGTTCTGGTATCATTAGTATATAAAGTTTTAAGTACGCCAAGGCTTAATCCTAAACTTTGCATAGGTTCAACATAACATCCTGCACCAACGCTGAGTCCGTTCAAATTAGGATTGTTTTCATCATAAGTTTCCTGTGTATCTCCAGGTTTTCCATAAAGAACACCAGCAGATGCCTTCAGATTGTATTCTTTGAGAATTGTGTATTCTACAGCAAGCCCTGTATCCCAGCCATTGTTGTATTTATCTGAAACATCTTTTTCTTCAGGCCAGTCCCATTCAGCCTGTTTATTGAAGTAGTAGGTAAAATTGTATTCAAGTCTAAGGCTTTCCAAAACATTGTATGAAACACCTGCTCCGAAAAGAGCAGGAAGATCTCTATTGAAACTTGAGCCATCTTTATTTTTAGAAATAGCAAAGTCAGGACTAGCCTCCTCGCCAGCATCTTTCTTTTTCTCAACCTTCCACTTCAGGTTTGTTTCTGTCTCATACCTGAAACCTATATTGAGCTCCTTGTTTGGTTTTATATCAACACCAAAAATACCGCCAATACCATCAGCACGCTCCTTATAATCAAACTGCAGCTCTCTTTTTTCTGTTTTAGAACTAAGCATTGTAATAGTTGACTTTGTTTTACCAACAATAACTCTTGCGCCGAGAGAAACAGAAACCATATCCATAAAAGAATATGAAAAGCCTGTAAACCCTGCATAATAAATCTTCTCTCCCATTACCTTGTAATTAGTTCCTTTATTCAGAATAGAATTCAATGCTTCAGATTCATGTGTTCTCGCAACACCATCGTTATAGTCAATTTTTCCGCCGCCGCCAGGAACATTAAATCCAAAAAAAACAGCACCATTTCCGCCTTTTATTACAGTATAAAAACTTGGAACCAGAAGAGTGGGATTATCAGCAGTATAATCACGACCCTCAATTTCACTAAACTTACCAAAAAGTGAAGGTTCATAGGTTTTTGACTGCACATGCATCTTATAATCTTTAAGAAAAACCTGGTTACTTAAATAAACATGAACACCATCTTTCATAAAAGCTGTTCCAGCAGGATTATAAGCTGCAGCGTCAGCAAGATCAAAGGAAGCGTTTCTGTTTAAAGTACGAATATATTCCGAACTTAAATTGGAGTTATTGTCAACTCCTCTAGCAAAAAGCACCTGAGATGCAGCAATAAGACACAAAATTGAAACAAGAGTTTTTTTCATTTCTACCTCCCCACAATATCAAAATAATAACGGTTTGCAGTAGTTATAATATTTTTTTAGACTCACATGTCAAGTATAAAATTTAACATTTTTTAATACCTCAGACCAAAACTTTAATATCTACACCAGAGAATATTGTTTAATTTTAGATAAGCATGTAGGATTTTTTCTGAATATTTTTAAACACTAAGAAAACTTTTCTTGATTTTTTCAGCCTGTATATTAAATTGTACTGAAAATTTTGTATGGAGGCTTCATGTATAGTATTATTATTGCGTTTCTGGCGGGACTTCTTTCCGCTCTTATTATTGGATTTATTTCCGGGTATTTTGGTCTGGGTGTTTTTATTGGAATCATTATTATGATTGTTACATTTTTCTTTCTTATGCGCTATTTCTCCAGCAAACTAAGAGACATCTTCTTTCTTGCAAATGCGGAACTGCATAAGCAGAAGATAGACAAATCTATCGAAATTCTTAAGTCAGGCTATAACTACAAAAACTGGTTTTTTCTTATACCAGCTCAGATAGAAAGTCAGATTGGGATGATTTATTACACTCAGAGAAAGTTTGGCGATGCTTATAAGAGTCTCCAAAAATCTAATCCTAGAATTTTTTCTGCGTATCTGATGCTTATTATTGGACACATCAAAAACAACAAGAAGGATGAAGCTTTAAAAGCGATTCCTTTAGTTATGAAATTCAACAAAAAAGAGGCTTTTGTCTTTTCTGTTGCTGCATATCTTTTTGAAGAAGAGTTCGATGATAAACTGGCAGCAATTGATGCTCTGAAAAAAGGTCTTAAAAACATTCCAGCGAACCACAACCTTAACGAACATCTTCTTGCTATCCAAAATAACAAAAAATATAAAATGGATCACTGGGGCGATATGTGGCTTCAGCTTATGCTTGATAAAAATGCGGTGCAGAAACTTCAGCAGAAATATATGCCAAACCGTTATTCTGCAGCCAAAGGTTATTATCGCTAGTCGTTCGATTCTCAAATATTCTTAAAAATTCTTTTCGATTTACTTCTGAAAAATTGACATGGAGTATAGAACTCCTTTGTTTGAAACAAAATAGAAATTGTTGTCCTTAAATATTATTTTTCCAGAAACACCGGCAGGCAGAAGAAACTCTGAAAGCTTTTTGGTCAGATCTTTGTTGTAAAGGTAGGCTTTTCCTTCCATTTCGGTAAAAAATACAAAGTTGTCGGTTTTAAGAAAGTTGGAAACAAACCCATTGCTTTTTTAAGTTTCTTCTTTAGGTTTCCATCTTTTTTGTAGAGGAAAAAGCCTCGCTCCCCATAACCGATAATTGTTTCGCTATCAAATTTATCGAGTGTCATGTTTTTGAGATTTTCCTTGAAAACAACACTCCCTTCCATGATGATGCCACCTTTTTCTCCGTTTGAGAAGAAGATGCCTTTTTCAGTTCCAAGCATTGAAAAAACATCATAAAATTCTTTCTTATCAAGAGAAGAAATATAGCCTGATGTTTTAAATCTATAATATGGAACAAGCTCTTCAGCCGAGCTGCCTTCTGTTTGCTTGTGCTGGAAATAGGTTATAAGGCCGCTGGAAAAACCAAAAACAATTTTGTCCTCTGAGCGTAGCGGAGATGCTAATTTCATGTAAGATATTGAATTTTCTACATAATATGAATAAGATGTTTTGAGCACACCGTCATTTAAGCCTATCATATAGACAGAATTATCATTGTATTGAATAATAATATTGCCATTTTCTATAAAAGGCCGGGATGAGGCTGGCGATTTACCCTGAAATTTCCAGATAAGATTTAGATTGTTATCAAAAAGATAAAGAACATGGGAAGCAACAACAAGGATTTTATTCTCAATAATAAAAGGCTCAAAAATTATCTCTTCAGACAAAATAGTCCTTTTTAAAAGACGCCCGCCAAGTGAATAGAAAGAAACTTTGCCACTTCTTGCAGTTACTACAAGTTTATTTTCTAAAAGAGCGGCAC
>CAZISX010000011.1:23499-23802 GCA_964542005.1 uncultured Spirochaetales bacterium | reverse complement strand
GGCACCTCCAGTTTCTCTGATTAAAATACCTTTCAGCTCTTTTTTAAGAGGAACTGCCCAATTAATAAGAACTGAACTTTCCTGTGAATAAAGAAATTGAACTGAAAGTAATAAAATGAGAAAAAAAACGAATCTTTTTGACATGTTATCAGCCTTTCTTTTCTGGCTGCGGAGCTGGCTTTAATTCTTCTTTTGGAAGTTTATCTGCAATTTTTGAGATTAAAGAACTTTCCGGATATTCTGCTTTAAGTTTTTTGAAGTATTCAAGAGCTTTATCCTGTTTGTTCATTTTTTCATAGGTTG
>CAZISX010000011.1:13877-23489 GCA_964542005.1 uncultured Spirochaetales bacterium | reverse complement strand
AGCGAAATCTTTGTAAATAGGCGCATTTGATTCTTTCAAAAAACGCTCCCAAACTTCAATTGCCATTGCATAGTCGCCTCTATCAAACTGAGTAAAAGCCTCTCCTTCGAAAGCACCGAATTTCATTTCCATACTAAGATTTGAATCTTTCTGAAGTTTTTTGAAAAGCTCAGATGCAGCTCCAAGATCGTTTAATCTGTAGTGTGCTTTTGCCATATACATTTGTGCGGCAGATGCAGCGAATGAGCCTGATAATTTGTCTGAAACTTTCTTGAATTCTTCAAGTGATTTTCTCATTTTTTCGTTCTCTGTTTTGAATTCGCCTTCTGCGCCTACTTCTGCGCTCCAGACTTTAAGAGCATGTGCATAAAGAAGTGATTTTTCTGATTTCGCGTTTTTTACAAAACTGGAAATTCCAAGAGAAATAACAACAAGAACAACTACAGCTAGAACAGAACCAATAACAAAGTATGGATGTGCAAAAAGATTGTCCAGAACCCGTTTTCCCTGCTGCTGAAAAGCATCTTCAACAATTGTATCAACTACTTTTGTTTCCTGAACTGTTTCCTGACCTGGCTGAACTTCTTCTTTTTTCGGTTTAATTTTTCTAGCGCCTCTGAGTTTAGAATACATCTTGTCCTCCTGAAAATATAATTTAGTCAATTGTCAAAAAAAGTCGTGAAATTTATATATAATGCTGTATAAAAAGTCAACATATTACATCACTATTTATTAGAAAACAAAGAGAGTTACTGAATATAGTTCTTTAGAATAACAAGAAAAACATCAGAAAGCCCTGTTGGTATGTCTAATTCAAGCTCTTCAAGAATCCAGCCTGTCATATAAACATCATTGTTAAATCCGGTAATTCCGAAAGAGCGATCATCGGATATAGTCCCCCATGACATTGTTTTTACTAACAAACCGTCACTGTCAAAATCTGTAAAAAAGATATCGTTTAAACCTTTGGATTCTGTCTCAAGTGTTCCTGAAAAAATTCCAGAAACAAAGAGTCTCTCTTTTGCCATGTAAGAGGCATTAATATTGTCTGAACCTGTTCCGCCCCACTGTTTTATCCACTTCATAGAACCGTTTTCATCGAGTTTCAGAATAAACGAATCTGAATTGCCCTGAAGTGTAAAACCACCAAAAGATCCCTGAGTTCCGCCAGTTATATAAAGAGAATCATCCTCTCCAATAGAAATAGCTCTGGCATAGTCTGACTCTGTTGTTCCAAAAAGTTTTGTCCACAAATAGCTACCTGCGGAGTCGTATTTTGTGACAAAAATATCTCCTGCCCCCTGGTTTGTAAGATTATCAATTGTTGAAAAAGTCTGGCCTGTTGAATAAATATTTCCCTTTGAATCAATTGCTATTGCATCATTTGTGTCAAGTCCCAGCCCGCCCCACTGTTTTTTCCAGATTATATTGCCATCTTTGTCAAATTTAGTAAGAAATGAGTCAGAAACACCCTTATTCACATCTCCATCAATAAGTCCATAGGTTAAGCCACCCGCATAAATATATCCATCCGTGTCTATTGCGAGAGAATATGATTTTCCGTCAGTGTTAGCTCCCCAGTATTTTTTAAAAATTTCATTTCCATTACTGTCGTGCTTGGAAAAAAATATCTGCCCCGTCAAATCACCACCCAAAGCATTTTCCCAACCCGTCATATAAACGAAACCTTCATTGTCGCAGATAACAGATTGAGCAATATCTATGTTTGGAGTTCCCCACATTTTTGTCCACAAGTATGTGCCATTGCAGTTAAATTTCATAAGAAAATAATCGGTAAGCCCCTGATTTGTATTGCTGTCTATCGCACCATCGGAGGAACCTACAATATATATTCCGCCACTTTTATCAGAGGCAATTCCGTATCCGATATCGGTGTTGTCGCTTCCTTTCTGCAGCACTATAATTTGAGGAGCAAGGTCTTCATCGGGAATAGTTTCTGTGTCATTTTTTATGTCAAAATCTATATTTTCAAAGTCTGGCTTTATGGAATCAGCTTCTATTTCAATAGTGTCATCATCTGTTCCGCACGAGATATCGAGTCTTGTATGAACCGGTTCTCTACACGAAAAAACAAACAAAGCTACAAAAAACAAACCGTATTTTATTTGAATGTGCATACTACACTTACTCCGAAAAGGTGCTGTGTCATGTTGTAATCTGTATAATCATTTTTTTTTTGCCCGATTGTTGAAATGTTTTTTCTAAAACTGTAATCGCTTTTGAGCGAGTTCATCCCTGAAATTTTGTATAAAAGAGCGAGCGATCCGTCAAGCGAATGTTCTTCTCTTCTTTTTTTCCACGAACCCACAACATCCTCTTTTAACCAGTAAAGATAGGTGTATTGAGCTGCAGCTGAAACCTCTAACTTACTTATTTTTTTAAGGTATTCAAGCTGGAGTGCAGTCTTGTTGTATTTGTTGCTGATAAATAATGAGTTGTTGCATATAGAGCATTCTTCATCTCTGAAAAGAAAAACTTCTTCCAAAAATCCGGCTTTGAAATAGCTTTCAAGATCAGATTCATAAAGATAAAAACCTCCCGAGAACCCAAAAGCCGGACCTTCAAGATATCGAAGTTCTGAACTTATATTTTTGAAATATCCCCCTTTCATACCTAAATAAAAGGAGTTTCTCGAGGTCCTGTCATAAAACAAATCTGCAGAAATATATGAGTCAAAAAACTCTGTTTCAGGTGAAATATAATCCGAAAGAGATAGGTGATTTATTGAAAGAAGGCTGATTTGTGTTCTTTCATTAAGCTCTTTCATTATGCCAAAAGTGCCATATTGATTCAGCCTCGAATACTCTGGATACTGAAGCGATAAATCTGAGTAAAGAGCGTAATCCCCTGAATATTCATTCCCTTCTCCAAATCTGAAAGCTGCCTCTCCATTTGTTGTTGCAAAAAGGCTCTCCTTTTTTTCAAGATTTTTATCTTTTAGCCTGTCGTAAAGTTTCTGATATTCAAGATTGCTGTTATATTTTAAACCAGCTTCAAGAGTGAAGCGCGAATCAAGAGCGGTAAGGGTAAAAGACAAAAAACAAATAGCTGCAAAACTAATTAATTTTACGATTGTGTAACCTCTTATCCCGTTCTTTTTTCTTAAGTTCTTCAAGCCTCTCTCTTTTTTTAAGAGCTTCTTCTTTTTGAGCATCATTTTCCTCAGGTGCAAACTCATCCTTACCCTGAGATTTTTTTATACTATTTTGAGTTTCAACCTTTTCTTTTTTCTTCGTATCGTCTTTTCCAGGCAACGGTTTTTCTACCGGAACCTCTCTCTCTTTTTTTGTAGTATCTTCAAAAACTGGAGCATTATCACTTATTTTTGTTTTATTTTCAAGCTCTTCATCAACTTTTTCATTTAAAAGCTCAATTTTTCTTGGCCTGAATATTTTATAAGGCTTTCTGAAGGAAACTGTTTTTTTTATAGATTGAAGTTTCAAAAGCACTGGTTTTTGAGTAATATCAGCGTCTTCATCGTTTTTTTCTTCGACTGCTGGTTTCGTGTCATTAAAAAAACGGGATTCCCAGGATTTGTCTGAAATACCTTTAATGACATGAATTTTACTTGTGAGAATGGTTTGTTTTGCAGCAAAAAGAGAGTTGGATAAAAAGAGAGTCAGGATTAATGAAAAGATAAATCTACTTGATTTTTTTGAGGTTTTGTTATGATTCATTCCCTATTTTTCTTGCAGGATACTTGAAGTAACTGATTTTGATTTTATCCAGGTCTGCAGAAAGGATAACATCATGCTCATGCTCATAACCTTCAAACATTGCTTTTGTTCTGATTTTCCATGTTCCTTTTTGAGCCACATCAACAACAAAAGGAATTTTGTTTACACCTTTTTTTAAACTTCCATTCCAAGTGTGCTCTCTGAGCGATTTTCTAGCCGGATCTTCTGAATGGAATGCTATCGCACTGTCCAGAGATACTTTCATGCTAATGTCTGAGACATCTCTTGTTGCAGTGTATTCAATTTCGATAGTAACAGGATGGCCTGACTCAACTTCTGCTGTAGAAAGAAGAACCGGCTCAGGAATGGAGGGCTTTTCCTCATTCTGAAAAAAGAGAACTGAAACACAAAGAACAAGCGCGGCAGCAGCAGATAAATAAAATGCGGCAGGCTTGAAAGGAATTTTAAATTGCTTAATCTGAGCCTCTTTCCTGATCTCGACTTTCTCAAGTTTACTGCTGAACTCCGCATCAAAAGATAATGGAGCTTTAGCATTTTTAAGCATCGCAAGAGCACTGGAAGCGTTTTTGATTGCAGTATATGCCTCTGAGCATTCTGCACATTCCTCCAGATGCTTTTCCAATGAAAGCTTTTCCTTTTCAGGAATTGAGCCATCCATCAGATGCTTAATTATAATTTCCTTTTTTACACAAGTTTTCATTTCAACCCCTAGCTTAAATGAACTTCTGCTTAATTAGACCTGTGAATTACAAAAAAAGTTTCTTGTTTTTCACAACTAATTCAGAAAGTTTTTCCCGCGCTCTAAAAAGCCTGGATTTTAAAGCACTTACAGAAATATCTAAAACAGCGGAAGCCTCCTCATAAGTCATTTCCTGTAAATCAATAACAGTAATAACCTCCTGATAGTCAAAGTCCATTGTTGAAATCAGGTGTCTTAAAATATCTCTTCTATCATTTTCTGATATATCATCAACCGTGTTTGACTGAGACTCATCCGCACAAGGAATCATTGAGTCATAACTAACACAATTTCGGTCTCTTACGCTGTTTAAATGATTTATGAACTCATTGCGAACTATCTTCCAAAGCCATGTGAAAAAAGAGGCATCGCCTTTGTAACTGGCAAGATAAAGATACGATTTTATAAGTGCTTCCTGCAAAATATCAGAAGCAACTGCATAGTTTCCGCCAGTGATTGTCATGGAAAACGCAAAAAGTTTGTCCTTATGAATTGAGACAAGCTTCTCAAACGCTTTTTTGTCGCCAGCTCTGGCTTTTTCGGCTAATATTTTCGATTCTTGTTCTGTCATTATCTTTGTATAAAAAAACAGATAGAAATATAGCGTATTTGTACAAAAATTAAAGTTTTTAGTGAAAAATGTTAGAAAATATTTTTTGAGGAGATAAGTTCAGTCAGTGTCTCAACCCTTGTTGTGCTCTTTTTGATTTTTGTTTTCAGTATGTTATAGAAAATTATGGCAGGAATTGCAACTGCCAGTCCCACAGCAGTTGCAACAAGAGCTTCCGAGATCCCCCCCCATAACAACTTGAGGCCCTCCTTTTGAAATAGTGCCTAAATCTGCAAATGACTTCATAATTCCAAGAACTGTTCCTAAAAGTCCAATAAAAGGGGCGTTGCTGCCAACACTTCCCAAAAATGCGACAAATCTTTCCCATTTTTCTTTTTCAATATTAAGATGAGCTGTAACTTTTTTTGAAAAATCATCTTTTGACGAGAGTTCCGAAGAGAGACTGTTCAAAACAACAATTGATTCAGCCTTCAGCTCTTTTTCAAGCGCGAAACGAACCTCTTCTTTAGTATTTGCTCTCTCAATTAAAGAAAAAACATCTCCGTTTTTAAGAAAATTTCTCAGAAAAAAAATCATTCTTTCAATAAAAAATGCAACCGTAAAAATACTTAGACCAATAAGAATAAAAAGAATTGCCCTTGACGCATAAAACGCAAAAATTGAAATCTGTGAACTTATCATCGCTTCCTCCTTTAAATTAACAAAACCGGTTAACTGACAGAAGAATTTTTGAAAAAGTTACAGATTAAAAAAATATTTAGAAAATTATTGAGCAGCCGCAACCGGAATCTTCAGATTTGGTGCCGCCTTGAGTGTCTGTTGTTGTGTCCGCAGAATCGTTATCTGTTGTTGGTGCTGGATCTGTGTCTGGAGAATTATCCGCATCAGCTGGCGGTGTTACTAATTCTTTTTTGCATGCAGTATCGCAGCCATCATCATTAAATCCGTTGCCGTCATCACACTCTTCACCAGTTTCAACCTTTCCATTACCGCAAACAGACTCTGTTGTCTGAGCTGCGCAAGAGGTAGTATCCCATGCTTTGCAGTCAGAGTTGCAAGTTGCTTCACCAACTGGTTTTTCTGGTAAAAGTGCGTTGCATGGAGTTTTGTTGCCATCGCAAATTTCAGGTGATTCAATCTTTCCGTTGCCGCAAACTGGTTCCTCGGTTGTGCCAACGCAGGAAGCTAAATCCCAACCTTTGCAGTCTGCTTTGCAGGTTGCATCGCCTGAAGTATAGCCAGCATCAATAGCGGAACATGCTTTTGTATTTTTGTCGCAAGTTTCTCCTGTTTCAACAGTACTGTTTCCACAAACTGCTGTAGGTGCTGTTGATGGCACGATTACGCCGGAAACGCAGCCATAACCTTCTCTTATATCATTAAATGCACATACTGCAACACATTCACCACCCTGGCATCTGTTGGAATTTTTGTTATAACAGTCTGCATTTGTTGTACATTTTGCAGTACAATATCCGCCAGGCCAATCTGTTTTACAAAATGGAGTGGCAGCAGTGTTTCCGCATTCATCATCTGTTGTGCAGGCACTAGCTGTTCTTCCTTCACCGCCTTTATCGCAGCTTTCATCAATTTCATCGCTACAGTCATCATCTTTCTGATAGCCAGCCCCGTAACATAAATCAATTTTTGCAGTAGCAATACATGCTGATGAACATGATCCGTCTTTCGCTCCGGCAACCATCGCGCCAGCATCAACTGTACCAAAACCATAGCACTGGGAATGTTCTTTTGAACCGCCCTGAACATAAGGATCACTCTGGCTTACCCATTTGCTCTGATCAAAAGAACAATATTTGCTTGTTTTTTTGGCAGCATTTTTAAGACAGCTTACCGCAGCCTGAAAATTCATCTCAGGATTTGCAGAAAGCATAAGAGCGATTGCTCCTGAAGTAGCAGGTGCAGCAGCAGAAGTACCATTAAAAGCGGTAGTGTATGAATCTGTAACTCCGCTGTCCATTCCAAGTTTTGTCATACCGTCAGAACCAGGAATATCTGTTGTAACTGATGCGGCAGGAGCTGCAACATCAACCTCTGTTCCATAATTTGAATAAGATGCTATTCCACCATTAGATTCAAGTGCTGAAACAACGACAAAATCATTGTTTGAATACTGAGGTGTTGTATTTGTTGGACAAGTATCGTTGCCCGCAGCCCAGACAGTAATTGTTCCTTTTCCGCCTCGACCCTGTAATTTTGCCTGATTTACAGCAGAAACAGCAGTGTTGTCAAAATTGTTAGTGCACTGACCAGCCTGATTTTTGGTTGCTCTTCCGTAACTGTTATTAATTACTCCTGCACCTTTTGAAACAGCCATCATAATTGCGTCATACTGGGCATCTTCCTGACTCATCTGAGTTTGAGCTCCGATAAGACGAATTGGAATTATTTTACATTTCTGGCAGACTCCAGTAATACCTTTTCCATTGTTTCCAACTCCAGCAATAATTCCTGAGCAGGCTGTTCCGTGAGCCATTCCTGCATTGTCGTTGTAGGTATCTCCTGTATTTATAAGCTCCGGCCTTGGATCATTGTCAGGAGATCCGCCTTTTGGATTACCACCCCATCCGCCAGTAGTAACCTTACCTAAATAATCATAGTAGTAACCATCAATTGGAGAAATAGGATCTATATTTGCCGCCAAATCTTCGTGGTCGTACCACACACCAGAATCAACTACACCAACTTTAATATCAGGATTTCCTTCATTAATTGACCATGCTGCAGGCACATTCATCATATTAAGATACCAGTCCTGCTTTCCGCTTTGATAATAAGTATCATTCGGCTCTGCATAAGGAATAAGAACCCTGTACCAGTTAGGCTGAGCCCAGTATACAAGACCTGTCTCATAGATTGTGTTTGCAATCTGGAAAGGATCGGAGCCGAGAGGAAGCTTTGCCTTGATGAAATGGGAATTCATCATTTTTTCTTCAATTAATTCAAGACCATACTCATTTAAAAGAGCATCAATTTTGTCTTTTGAAGTCCATTTGTAGAACTCAATCAAAATCTCACCATTTAAAATAAACGGATATTTTGCGTGAGAAGTAACAACAGGCCATACAGGAATCCCTTTTGCTGTCATGCTGTTTTTGAAGTTCAGCCACTCAGCTCTGTTGCTTGCAAGATTTTTGATTGAAACAACATTTATAGTATCAGTTCTAAGAATAAAGTCATTGCGAACCTCCAGCATACCTTTGCTGGCAAGAGATTTATAGTGATTTTCTGTTAAACCAGCCGGAACAGCAGCCTGATCATAGAGCTGTTTAACAAAAATTGGATAACCAGTCATAGTATAATAAAATGTGTCATACTGGAATCCATCTTTTAGATATAGATTCCCGATAACCGGCGATTTGAAATTGCCTGCAAAAAGAATTACCGGCAGAAAAAAGAGTGCCAGGAGAAAAAATCTTACATTCATAACGACCTCCAAACAAAAAAATAAACAATGCCTTTGTTAGACCGGATTATTATACTCTTAAAAAATAAAAAGCAATACTTCATTCATTGAAACAAACAAACACTCTGATTTTAAACTTTTTTATCCAGCAGTTTTCAGTAGATAGCATCTATTAATGAGAATTTTTCTTGACACGATTTTTTATAAGACTAAAATCTGCCTGTAAAATTCTCGGTGATACTAGGAAAATTAAAAATTTAATTAAAATTTAAACACTTTTTTGGAGGTTTCCATGAAAAGAAGTATTTTAACAGCAATGGTTGTTGCTGCAATGGCGTTTATGTTTGTTGCTTGCACAAGCAGCAGTGATGATTCAACTACTCCAACTCCTTCTGACAAACCGGTAGATGGTGCTGCATGCACAACAGAAGAAGAAACTAAATGTAGTGGCACTGCTCGTTTTGTTTGTTTCCAAAAAGAATGGATGCAGATGGATGACTGTGGACCTCAAAATAAGGTTTGCAAGGACACAGAAGCTGGTGCTCAGTGTGTAACAGAAACTCCTGACGGCACAACAACTTCTGATGGCACAACAACTCCTGATGGCACAACAACTCCTGACGAAACAACAACTCCTGACGAAACAACAACTCCTGACGAAACCAATCCTGGAACTGGCGACTGCAAATCTATGATGGACTGCATGAATGCTTGCGCTAAAGGCGATAATGCTTGTCTCCAGGCTTGCTATGATGCAGGATCAACACAGGGAAAAGCTGATTATGACAAACTTGCAACTTGTGCAGAAACCAATAATTGCACTGACTTTACATGCTACTCTGAGAAATGTGCTAACGAATCAAAAACTTGCGGTCTTATCGCAGACGCAGTAGCTTATGGAACACTTGCAGGAGCAGGTACTTTTAATTTTATATTTGATGATGCTAAACTTGCAGATCAAGCAACCGCTAATAAATATATCCAAGATAATGCGGCTGGCCTTATGCAGTCTGCTGCACTTAGTGGTTCCTATGGCGCAAACAAACCAGTTCCGCCTACAGGTGGACAGATGACAATGACATTGGCTGTTCATGGCGACAGTAATGGCACAAAATATATTGCTGTTCAGCAGATGACTCAGACAACAAGTGCGCTCGTA
>CAZISX010000011.1:12025-13867 GCA_964542005.1 uncultured Spirochaetales bacterium | reverse complement strand
GTTCCCGACAGATGTTATTTCTGCTGGAGCTATGAGTGTTGATCCAAGGGTAGAAGGCGGCGTTCAGATAGCATTATTAAATGTTACACCTTCCCAGTGTCTTCTTGCGATGGCTTTTGACGGAAATTTTACAGTTATTACAGCAGAAAATACAACTGCGGCAGAAGGCGGCAAATTAGCTTTTGATGCAAAAGACATTAATGTTTACTATCCAACCGAAACTCCTGCAGGCGATATTTCTAAACAGCTTGGTACTGTTTGCCCAAAAGAATAATCTGAATTAATTCAATTATTTTCAACCCCTCTTCGGAGGGGTTTTTTTTTGCTATTTGAGTTTTAGAGAAAAATAAAGGGTTGTTTCCCAGGCTGGAGTAAAAGGTGCTTTTCCAATACCAAAGCCTCCTTGAATTCCGGCCGAAAGCTCTTCTCTTATTTTAATAGAAGTTGCTGGAATAATTTTTAGAGAAGTATGATTTTTTGTGAAGAGATTTTTTGCCTCGGTGCTTAGAACATATCCGGCGGAAATATCTGCTATTGAATTAATTTCTTTAGATATTTTCAGAAATGAGACTATTTCATGAGAGTAATTTTCATCATTTTTCGAGAATGATTTTCTTCCAAGAAATCCGGCCATAAAATCAAAATTTACAATCCAATTGATATAGCTTCTTCCAAAAAAACCCAGGCGGCTCGTTCCCTCGCCACTAAAATTTTCCGGCTTTCCTGACGGCAATGAACCAATTGTTCCAAGTTCTATCGCTAAATCATTTTTCACAATTGGCATAAAAGATAAAAAAAGAAGAGAATCCGCAATACCTTTTTCCGGTTTTTCTTCAATAAATTTATCGCTTTTCACATAGCTTAAGCAGGAAATATCTGCCCCAAATCTGATGGATTTAAATGAGGAATCTATCATTAAATCGTGTTTTAAATATCTGTCAACAACTTTTTTATCTCCCTGCAAAACCAAATCTCGGCCATAACTGTTTTGAAGAGAAAACTTTAGAGGCTCAGGTTTTCCTGAATTATAAAGAGGAGATACGAGAAAAGAGGCTGTGTAGGGAGTATTCTGGGCATACAGAGTGGTGAACAGAAAAAGCAAAAGAATTGATTTTTTCATTTTGACTCCATCGCTGAAACATAATAAACATCCTGCGAATAATCTGTAAATACTTCATTTGCCAGATAAACCGTGCCAAGTCCGAGTCCATTATTTGTTCTGACATCCATCGGATTTGTTATATCAAAATAAAAGTAAGCAGTTTTTTTGATGTTTTCGGCAAACTCTTTGCCAAACTTTTTTTCCATTTCTCTCATAAAAAAGACAGATCTTTTGCTTTCCATGCCTAAAAACTCCTTAAAATATGGAGCTATTTCTCCATAAATATCACGACCAAATTCCGGGTTTTCTTTATATTTACTAAGATTTTTTAATAATGTCGGGTTTTCGGAAACTATAAAATCGGAAACAAAGAAAATAAACGAGAGAAATTTCCGGTTTTTATAAAATGAGTCACTGACCTCACTATCAAAATCGTAATTCATTAATAATATTGGCATAAAACACCATGTCATAAAAGTGGCAACAATTGTGCTTCTTGCCAGATCATATTCAGGTGTTGAAAAGCCTGGAAAAAATCCAGAGATAAAACCTGATTCAATAACGGTTTGCCCCGAAACAGCTTTTGCTGGCCCCGATTCTCTGAAAAGCGATTTGTAGTTTTTAAGATAATTGTAGAGTGAAAATTCTTCGTGGTAGTTATATTGAAGATACTCATCATTTTCAAGCGTTGAAAGTAGTGAAAAGATTACTCCAGGCAAATAGTTTGCAGGTAATGCTGT
>CAZISX010000011.1:9712-11982 GCA_964542005.1 uncultured Spirochaetales bacterium | reverse complement strand
CCTCTGGATTTTGAGCAAGGCTGCTTTTGTCTTTTATATGGATGAAATTTTCTGATTCACTATCTTTTGATGAAGAGGATTCTAGCGAGTAAGATTTTTCTCCTTTTTGAAAAAACAGCCCTGTTAATGATTTTCCAACCAGCTCTTTTACCTGGAAATCTTTAAAAATATTAATTTTCTGAGACATTTTTTTTTCAATAAGCTGAGCAAGTTCCAACACCTCAGTTGAGGCTCTTATTTTGTCGAGAATTGATTTGACAACTACCGGGTTGTTTGAAATTGCAATTCCAGGCTGTAAAAACACAAGAGCAACCGCAGTTTCTCTTGAGCTTAAATCTATCTTGTTTTTTGCAATAATAGAGGTGTCGTGCGGAAAAATCGAAATCATTAAAAGTTCAGCAGTTTCTTTTGAGAAAACGGTTAAAAGAGAAACACCTTTATCAGGAGCTGACATTGTAAAAGTCATGTCATTACAAACAGTTATCTCAGAGCCACCTTTTTTCAACTGAATGTTTTCAAGCCTCAGATTTGAGTTTTCAGGAATAATTATTCTTCCGCTGAACAAGTATTTTTTTTCACTGTATTTTTCAGAAAAGAAGTCATAAGATTTCTCTTCCAGAAAAGCTGGCTCAGCTAATTTATCAAGGCATTGTTCTTTTTCGCAGATTTCAGCGACTCTGCAATCTTTAGAGGTTGAGCACTCAAAGTCAAGTCTGGTTTTTCTTTCTCCGCACGAAATAATGACAAGAAAAAATGTAAGTACTATAAAAAATCTCAATTGTTGTCTCCGGAATTTTTTTCTCCTTACTATACAGCCTGATGTAACAAAAATCAAGGCTGCGGATAATGTCTCTGAGGCAAAGATATTCTGAATTCTGCTCCAGATATTGTATTTGAAACAGCAATTGTCCCGCGATGTGCTTTAATGACCTTGTAAACAACAGCAAGTCCAAGTCCTGTCCCCCTTTTTTTGGTGGAAAAAAACGGGTTGAAAACTTTTTCGATTAGCTCTTCCGGTATTCCGCCGCCTTCATCCTGAATAAAAATATAGATGTTTTTGTTATCGAATCTTGTCGAAACATCTATTCTTCCTTTACTTTTCATTGCTTCAACACTGTTTATAAAAAGATTCCAGAAAATTTCACGAAGTCTGTCAGAATCTCCATCAAAAAGAGGTGCGTCAATATTAATATGAAAAGAGACTTCAGGATAGTTGGTCTCAAAAATTTTAATAATTTCTAAGATGAGCTCTTTAAGCTTAATCTTTGAAATGTTTAGATTTTTTTGCTCGGTGTAATTAAAAAGATTGTCCAGAAGTCTTTTAACACGATTCCCTTCCCGTGAAATTATTTCCATCAGCTTCTGGCTGTCTTCGTCTACTGATTGAAATGATGAAAACATTATTTCTGTTGCACCAATCAGCGAGGTTAGAGGATTTTTTATTTCATGAGCAATTGAGGCTGTAAGATTACCTATAGCAGCCATTTTATCTTTTTTTAAAATATCTTCTTCCCGCTGTTTAATCTCTGTAATATCTGAAAAAAGAATTACTTTCTGATTTTCAATATAAGGCATGATTGTAAAGTTAAAAATCTTGCCATCAAGTCGTTTCTCCTGCCATTTTTTGTAGATTTGAATTTCATTTAGAAAAACTCTTGTTATTTTCTGGATACTATCTTGAAACTGCTCACAATAGTTGTTGGTATAAAGGATTTTATCATCTTTAACCGCAAGGATTCCTATTGGTATATTGGCAAAAATATTAAGGAAATGTTTTCTCATCTCCTTACTCGCCCGCTCTGACTCCTCAAGATCTTTGTTTACCCGATGAAAGCTTTTTGCAATTCTGCTTGATGCAAAACCTGTCAGCATGAAAAAAAATAAATAGGAAGAAAGAGTCATAAAAACAGACTTCCAGGAGGAAAGATAAAACTCAACAAGATCCTGGCTGATTAGAGGAAGATAAGAAAGTTTAAGGAGCAGAGCTTCTAAAAAAAGAATAATAATTGCAAAGAATGCTGTAAAAAGCGCACCTTTTTTCTGAAGGATAAAACCTGAATAAATAATAGTAATTACAATAATATAGAGATACGGCGAGTTAATTCCGCCAGAAACATAAGATATAATTATCCAAAAAATTATCTCATCCCTGTGATTGAGATTCATATCTATTTGCTCACAATCAATATGTTCAGATAGCTAAAGGATATAAATCTTTGATTTCAATCATTCCTTTGTGTTTGTGTACATATAAATGTGTGTGTGTGTGT
>CAZISX010000011.1:7863-9702 GCA_964542005.1 uncultured Spirochaetales bacterium | reverse complement strand
CAAAAAATTATCTCTACTGCAAATTGGAAAAATGTAAAAAGCGAGAGATTTCTGTCTGAAATCATTTTGTTATAAATCACAGACCAGATATTGAATAGAATAAAAATAAATGATGCAATCAGAAAAAATTTATTTCTAAAAGAGTATGGATCCATTCTTTCTGTGAGAAACGGAAATATAAATGAGGTAAAAAAAACTGCGGCAATAAAGAAAAATCTTATGATGAAAAAAGAGTATATCTGTTTCCGTAATTCTTCAGAAATAAAGTTCATTAACCGATAGCATTTGCCATGCTGAAGATTGGAAGATACATCGCAACAAGTGTCGTACCAACAACACCACCAATAACAACCATCATAACAGGTTCAAGCATCGAGGTTAATGCTGCAACAGCAACATCAACTTCTTCCTCGTAGAAGTCTGCGATTTTATTGAGCATTGTGTCCATCGCACCGGTTGCTTCACCAACACCTATCATCTGAACAACCATTGGAGGGAAAATTCCTGCTTCTGTCAGTGGAGTTGTCATATCCGAACCTTCCATAACTTTTTCTCGAACATATAGAATTCCGTTTTCAACAATTTTGTTTCCCGCTGTTTTTGCAACAACATTGAGTCCTTCAACCAGCGGAACGCCGGAACTGACAAGTGTTCCAAGTGTTCTTGTGAACCTTGCAACTGCAACTTTTTTGATAACAGGCCCGAAAATTGGAGCACTGATTGCAGCTTTATGGATAAAATATCTCACTTTTTCATTTTTGATAGCAAACTTTATTCCGATACCAATACCCACAATAATTCCAAGTATTGGAAACCAGTAAGCTCTTGCAAAATCAGACATATCAACAATCATCTGTGTAAGTCCAGGAAGTTTCTGGCCGCTTGCCGCAAACATTCCTGCAAATGTAGGAACAACCTTGATAAGAAGCAGCGCAATAACAGCAATGGTAACAACAAGAATAACTGAAGGATAAGCCATTGCACCCTTTACTCTTTTCTTGAGTTTCATATTTTTTTCAAGATAAATTGCAAGTCTGTCAAGAATTGTATCCAAAATACCACCGACCTCGCCGGCAGCAACAAGGTTGACATAAAGTTCGTCAAACTGTGCCGGATGTTCTCCAAGTGAATCAGAAAGGGATTTTCCCTCTTCAACCGAGTTTTTGACTTTTCGGAGAACTTTTCGGAACGCTGGTGATTCAGCCTGATTTGCAAGTATGTCAAGCCCCTGAATAATTGATAATCCGGCGTTAATCATTGTTGCGAACTGTCTTGTAAAAATAACAATTTCTCTGCCGCTGACTCCGCCTGTAGATAAATCAAGCTGCGTCCAGTCTTTTTTTATTTTATCAGATCGAATTCCCTGTGAAAGCAGTGAGTTGCGTGCGCCTCTTTCATCATCAGCCTCAACTCGCCCTTTAACTTGTTCGCCTTTTTTGTTAATACCGGAATATTTGTATACAGTCATCAGCAATCCTCCTATTTTTTAGGCGTTCTTTCGCCTTTAGCGAGCAGCATTTGAAATTCCTCATGGTTTGTGCAAAGCATAAGAGCTTCATCCATGGAAATAATATCGTTTGTAACAAGTCGCACAAGATCCTGAGTCATAGTCTGCATTTTGTGCTCTTTCTGTCCTGATTGCATTGTTGAATAAATCTGTTGAAGTTTGTTTTCTCTTATCAGATTTCTAATAGCAGCATTAGGAACCATGATTTCAGAGGCAACAACACGACCGCCGTATTTTTTAGGAATTAACTGCTGACTCACAATACCCTGAATAACAAAGCTTAACTGCGCCCTGACCTGATCCTGCTGATTGTAGGGAAACATATCAATAAC
>CAZISX010000011.1:390-7853 GCA_964542005.1 uncultured Spirochaetales bacterium | reverse complement strand
GGTTTATTGTTTCAATTGTGTTGTTGGTGTGAAGTGTTGCAAGGCAAAGGTGGCCAGTTTCAGAGACTGCAAGTGCGGTTTCAATTGTTTCAAGATCTCTGATTTCACCGATAAGAACAACATCAGGATCCTGACGGAGAACAACGCGGAGAGCTTTTGCAAAACTTGCAGTATCTGCGCCGACCTCTCTCTGATTAACAATGCAGCTTTTGTGGGTATGAATGTACTCGATTGGATCTTCGATTGTTACAATGTGACTTTTTCTGTTTCTATTTATATAGTCAACAATAGATGCAAGAGTTGTTGATTTACCGCTTCCTGTCGGGCCTGTTACAAGAATCAGACCTTTTGGTTTTTTTGCAAGCTCCTCAACAACATCGGGAAGTCCAAGTGTCGCAAAATCAAGAATTTTATAAGGAATTGTTCTTATTGCAAGGGCAACTGCGCCTCGCTGCATAAAAACATTTGCTCTGAAACGGCTGAGATTTTTTACACCGAAACTCAAATCAAGCTCGTTTCTTTCTTCAAAATCTTTTTTCTGTTTTTCTGTAAGTATTGAATATGCAAGTCTTTTTGTTTCAACTGGATTAAAAGCAGGAACATTTACAGGCCTAAGCGAACCATCAATTCTAAGCATTGGAGGTGAACCGCTGGTCAAATGAAGATCCGAGGCATTCTGTTCAATCATCAGGGTCAAAAGATCCTGAAGCGTTATTGTGTTTGTTTCAACCATAATCTCTACCCCTCTTATAATTATTAATTGTCTGGAGCTGTATTTCTAAGCACTTCATCAATGGAAGTCATTCCACTTAAAAGATGCTTGGTTGCACTCATTCTCATAGTCATCATTCCGTCTTGAATCGCTACCTGCTTAAGTTCCATTGAGCTGGCGCCATTTAAAACTGCTTCTTTAATCGGATCAGTCATTCTGAGGACTTCGTAAAACGCAACTCGGCCTTTGTAGCCGGTATTGTTGCAGATAGAACAGCCTCTTCCTTTGAAAATATGGTAGCCGTCCGCAAGCATTTTTTCGGTTGCACCAAGCTGAAGAAGTCTTGATTTTTCAACATGAACCTCTTCTTTGCACTCCTGACAAACCTTTCTGCCAAGTCTTTGGGCAACAACGCAATTTAGAGAAGCTGTAACAAGAAAACTTTCAATACCCATATTTAAGAGCCTTGTTACGGTTGCAGGCGCATCATTTGTGTGGAGCGTTGAGAGAACCATGTGACCGGTAAGTGCTGCTTTTACTGCGATTTCAGCTGTTTCAAAGTCTCTGATTTCACCGACCATGATTATATCAGGATCCTGTCGAAGGAATGACCGGAGAGCTGCGGCAAAATTTAATCCAACCTGATCGCGGATTGGAACCTGATTTATACCTTCAAGATTAAATTCGACAGGGTCTTCTGCTGTAGAGATATTTACATCAATTCCGTTAAGCTCGGAAAGGGCGGAATAAAGAGAGGTTGTCTTACCGGAACCAGTTGGCCCGGTAACAAGAACCATGCCGTAAGGTTTGTGAATTGCATCCTTAAATATGTCAAGCTGATCCTGAAAAAAACCAAGTTTTGTCATATCAAGCTGAAGATTGCTTTTGTCGAGAAGACGGAGAACAACTTTTTCGCCGAAAATACAGGGGAGAACTGAAACACGAAAATCCATCTCGCGGCCTCTTCCCATTTTAATCTTGATTCGGCCATCCTGTGGAACTCTTTTTTCTGCGATATCAAGATTTGCCATAACCTTGAGCCTTGCGACAATCGCGTCTTTCATCTTGCGCGGAGGCTTGATTATATCGTAAAGAATACCATCAATTCTGAATCTTACTCGAAAGCTTTTTTCGTAAGGTTCGATGTGAATATCGGAAGCTTTTCGCTTAATTGCATCAAGAAGAACCATGTTTACAATTTTAATAACAGGTGCATCGCCAGCATCGCGGAGAGAATCTTCCATTGTCAAGTCATCTTCAAGAGAA
This sequence comes from uncultured Spirochaetales bacterium, assembly GCA_964542005.1. Classification (GTDB taxonomy): domain Bacteria; phylum UBP6; class UBA1177; order UBA1177; family CALOFP01; genus CAZISX01. The sequence continues at coordinate 5,875 of CAZISX010000011.1, read as the reverse complement.
GCCAGCTCAACATCCTCGACACCGTTTAAAAGCTCTTCCATATTGATATCAATATCACCAATTTCGGTGTCTTTGTATCCGCCTAAACCAGAACTTTCGCCATAAAATCTTATGATTGCATCCTGAATATCTTTTTCAGCAGCAACAACAACCTCAATTTTGTAGTCTGTCAGGAATTTAATATCATCCTGAGCATTCATATTGGATGGATCGCTCATAGCCACAGTCAGAATGTTCCCGATACGAGAGATTGGAATTACATTATATCGAACAGCTATTTGCTTTGAAAGTATTGAAATTACATCATCTTCAACATCAAGCTCAAGTAAATTAACCTTGGGGACATTATATTGTTCCGCAAGCAAATCAACAAGCTGGTTCTCATTTATTTTATTTTCTTTAAAAAGTATCTGTTTGAGACTTTCGCCTGTTTCTGCCGCTTTTTCTTCGAGAGTTTTAAGTTCCGGCAGCGAGATTAATCCGCGCTTAATCAGCATTCCCGTAAGCTGTCTGTTGTTCATGTAACCCCTGAAAGATATTTTTTCAAAGCAGAATAACATTAAATACTATATGAGTCAAGAAAAGGAAATCTAAAAAGCTCTTCTCAGATAAGGTTTTTATTTATCTTGAGTAATCCCTTTTCGTAACCGCCACTTTTCAATCCCTTTTTTTGCAAGAAAATAGGAAAAAATTGATCCAAAAGATGACAAAATCATTGTGCCGATAGCAAATGGAATAATCACATCTGCACCAAGATCTAAAAGTTTAGTAAAAGAAAAACTCTCAGAAAATGAATTTATAATCTGACTGAAATCATCAATAGTTGCTTTGTCTTGGTAAAATAAAGAACCAAGCCAGAACTGCAAAAGCATAAAAGGAATGCCGGTTAAAGGGTTTGTAATCCATGTTGCAAGTGCTGCTGCAAGCTTGTTGGAATCTTTAAAAAGCATAGAAATAAGTATTGCCAGCACCATCTGAAGCCCGAAAGCCGGAATAAAAGCAGCAAAAATTCCTGAAGCAAATCCAATTGCAATATCGTGCGGTGTTGAATGATGATGAAGAATTATATAAATTATCCTTCTAATTTTAACCATTTGCGTCCTGAACTGAGACCTGTTTAACTTATTCACAACCACACCTCTTTCCAGAAGATTTCTCTTCAATATTTTTCAGAAAACAGCGAATGCCGCAGAAAATTTTCCTGTATGTTTTCAATCAACTAAAAATAATCATTCTGTCTTGTTGAACTTAAAACTCCTTTCCAAAGCGCACCTTCCAAATCCATTTTTCTCCTTTCCATAGTTGCAAGCTGGATTGGAACATGGGTGAAAAAATTGTTCCAGTGGCCAATAACTGTGTTTGTTTTTCCAGCCATTGCAGCATGAACCGCGTGCTCAGCAAGAAGATAGCAGAAAATCGCATCATTTGCCTGAGCAGAAGTGCTTCTTATGTAGTAGCTCGGATCAAAATATTTTACCGTAAAATCCCGTTTTTTCTCCGAAAAATACTCGCGAATCTTATCTTTAAGGAAAATTCCAATATCTTTATGAAGCGTGTTGCCCGAGGCATCGTGTTTAAGCTCATTATCTTTAAAAAGATTTTGTCCAGCACCTTCAGCCACAACTATAACTGCATGATTTGACTCATTTAATTTCCGCTCAAGTGCGGCTAAAAGTCCATGCTCTCCCCCAAGTTCAAATTGAGACTCAGGAATAAGACAGAAATCTACGACACTATTGGCAAGCGAAGCTGCACCAGCAATAAAGCCGGAATCTCTTCCCATAAGTTTGACAAGACCTATTCCGTTATTTGCTCCTTCAGCCTCATTATGTGCTGTTGTAATAATATCGAATGCAGCAAAAACCGCAGTCTCAAATCCGAAAGTTTTCTCTATAAAACTAAGATCGTTGTCAATTGTTTTTGGAATTCCGATAACACTTATTGCAAGATGGCGTCGCCCCGCCTCCTCTGCAATTGCTTTGGCACCTTTTAGAGTTCCATCACCGCCAATACAGAAAAGCATGTTAATATTCATCCGCATAAGTGTGTCAAGCATTACGCCTATATCCTGATCTCCCCGTGAAGAACCAAGAATAGTACCGCCTCTTTCGTGAATATTATCAACAACTTTCGGGTCTAAAATTATTGGAGAAAAGTGGTGCTCAGGATTTAAACCCTGATAACCGTATCGTATTCCAAATATATTTTTAACACCGTAATCATAATATAAAACATTAACTAAGCCCTTAATAACATTATTTAATCCAGGACAAAGACCGCCGCAGGTAACAATAGCAGCTCTTGACCATGATGGATCGTGAAATATTTTTTCTCTCGGGCCGGCTTTTTCAAATGACGGAAAAGTTGAACCAGCTTCAATAAGTTTTTGAATGTTCAGCATCTGGCTTGAGAAAGCGATCCGTTCTGCATTGGAAACAAACTTCCGCCCTTTTACCGGTGACGGAATTGTTGAACCTCCGAGTTGATCTATCATAAAATTATAAAATTCAGGCTGATCTATAACTTTTTCGTAAAGCATTTATTCCTCCGACATTGTTCAAAAGTTGCGAAAGTATCGCAAAAAGTGAGGCAAAAAGCAAGAAAGAGTTATAAATCAGAAATTATAGAAAAAGCTGCCTTTATTCCGTCAGCCGCACTTGAAACAATCCCGCCAGCGTAGCCGCTTCCTTCACCGCAGAGATAAAGATTGTCAAAACCTTCAGCAAGTCCGTTTTCTTTGCGGATTCCCTGAATTGGAGAAGATGTTTTACTTTCAAGCCCCAGCAACAAACCTTCTTCAAAGCCTTTGATTTTATTTGAGAAATTTTTAATGCCAGCCTTCAGCGAAGTAATTATTTCAGGATGAAAAAGTTCTTTAAAATTGTGTGAAAATATCGGAAATGGAAATGATGATTCCGGCATTGTTGAGGAAACCCTGTCTTTTAGAAAATCGCTTATTCTAACTGCCGGAATTTCATAGCTTTTTTTGATATTGTAGAAAGATTGCTCAAGATTTTCGAGCCATTCCAACGATTCAAGCGGACTCATCTTTTTTTTAAGCAGTTTTTCGAGTTCGATTCCGGCAACAATTGCTGCGTTCGCGAATTTGCCATCGCGCTGGTATAAGGACATTCCATTCACAACAGAGCTGCCGGTTTGAGCAGTTGCAGGAACAACTTTTCCGCCGGGGCACATGCAAAATGAATAAACAGGAAGGAGATTTTCCTCGCAATTTGTGAGCTTATATTCAGCCGCTTTAACGCCTGGAAGAGATTTTGAGTTCCACTGGGATTTGTTTATAATTTCCTGCGGATGTTCAGCCCGCATTCCAATTGCAAAAGGCTTGTTTCTGAACAAAACTCCTTTTGAAATCAGCATCTTGTAGGTATTAAATGAGCTGTGCCCAGGAGCGATTATAAAAAAATCGGCTTCAATTTCTCCAATATTTGTATCTATTTTGGTCACCCGTTTCCCGATGATTTTCAAATCGGTAAGTGTTGTGGAAAAGAGGATTTTTCCGCCAATTTTTTCAAACTCAACTCTAAGATTTCTGACAATTTTTTTAAGGTTGTCACTGCCAAGATGCGGACTTGTCAGGTATCTTATTTCCAGAGGTGCGCCAGCTTTTATAAATGTGTCAAAAACAAAAGCTCTCTCCCTTGAGATTGTTTTTGTTCTCGAAGTAAGTTTTCCATCTGAAAATGTACCTGCCCCACCCTCGCCGAAAGCATAGTTTGATTTTTCGTTAAGAACTCCTGTTTTTTCAAATAAATCAATATCTTCCGCTCTTTTTTCAACATTACTGCCCTGCTCAAGAAGTGTAACTTCAGCACCTGCAATCTGTAAAATGTATGCGGCAAAAAATCCCGCCGGCCCGCAGCCTGTTACAACAACTTTTCTGCCGGTTAAATTTTTTGGTATATGAAGATTTTCATCAATTTTTTCAGGCATTTCTGCAAGCTCTTGGGATGAAACGCCGAGTTTAATAAGCCAGTGGATATTCCGGTTGTTTCTTGCATCAAGACTTTTCCGCTCAATTGTCCATGAAAATTCGCGGATTCCAAGGAGTTCTTTGACAGATTCATCAATATCTTCAGCTATATAGTCGGGTTTAAGCTTTAGTTCAATTTCTTTAAAACCCATCAGTTCGCAAGCTTCCTTAAAACGCGGTATCTGTGATTTAATATCTTATTTTTATAGAAATTTGTCATATCATATTTGACAGGATTCGGAAGAATTACAACAAGTTTCACCATCTCTTCGCCAGAAAGTTTTCTGATATCCTTCTTGAAATAATATTGCGCTGCGGCCGGAACACCATAAACACCTTGTCCCCACTCGGCATTGTTGAGATAGAGCTCTAAAATTCTCTCTTTTGAAAGGATAAGATCCATTTCAAGTGAGATAATTATCTCGACATACTTCCGCAAAAGCAGCTTGTTCGGGAATAAAAAGAGCGTTCTTGTAAGCTGCTGGGTTAGAGTGCTTGCTCCATATTTATGGTAACCCGCTTTCTGGTTTTTTTCCCACGCATCATACATTGCCTCAACATCAATTCCTTCGTGCTCGTAAAAACGGTAATCCTCTGCTGCAACAACAAACTTCCTGATTTTTTTAGGGATTTGCTTTAGCGGCATGTATATTTTATCCTGAGGTTCATAACCGTTTAAAACCCATCTGTAAATCTGGATTGTTGCAAATGGCGGGTTAAAGTAGTTGTAGGAAAGTATGACAAGACCATAAAAAACAACTATAAAAATATGGGAAACAACAAAAATTATACCGAACCAGAGAGCTATCTTCTTAATTTTAGATTTCAGAATTTCAGTCATAAAGATTTGGTTGTTATGAAAGATTTTTCTTAATAATTTCGCTTGCAAGCTTGCCGTCGTAAGCTCCTTCAAATTTTTCTTTGAAAGCAGCCATAACCTTGCCCATCATTTTGACATTTTTTTCCGGAAGTGCTGCAATAATTGCCACAACAGCAGCTTCTATTTCAGATTCTGACATCTGCTTTGGAAGATAACTTTCAAGAATCGCTTTTTCCAGAAGTTCCTTTTCGGGCTCTTTTTCCATGCTTCTTGCGATAGTTATTGTCTCTTCTGCGTTTTTAAGAAATTTCTTAATCATTGCAATAACTTCTGACTCTGTTGTTTCTCTGTTTCCATCGTTTTTACCAACCATAACAGCTTCTGCAACAAGTGTTGAAGGCAGATTACCTTTGACAGAATCTCTCTCTTTTTTTGCTGTCATCATATCTTTGCGAAGTGTGTTTAAAAGCATTTGTCTCTCCTCAAAAAGATTAAAAATCAAGAGACATTATTGCCAAAAGAGTTGAAAAATCAACTTAAGACAAAATTTATTCTTGCGATGTTTTGACAACAAGGTAAAGATTTCATATCATATTCAAATTTCTAATATTTAATGTACATCTACAATATCTCCTTAAAAACAACCCATTTAATAAATTGAGCAACTAATATAA
>CAZISX010000011.1:0-380 GCA_964542005.1 uncultured Spirochaetales bacterium | reverse complement strand
CAGTTTTCTTGCTGCTGATTTTTGCTATTGCCGGATGTGCTTCAAGAGCTGAAAAACCGGAAAACAATTATATCGGCGAAAACGATAAAGATAATCTTTTGCCGGATAGTGATGATGTGACTGATAGTAATGATATTGAAGATAATAATGATATTGAGGATATTGATATTGATGCAGCTGCTGATTTTGATAAAATTTCAGATGATGATATCTGTAAAAATGAGGCCGGCGATCCGGTAAATTTGAAAACAGATCCCAACAATTGCGGCACTTGCGGCAAAGTTTGCGCTTATGATGAAACAAAACATGCACAACCGGCTTGCGTAGATGGCAATTGCAAAATTGGCAGCTGCAACGAGGGATGGTTTGACAAAAACGGT
>CAZISX010000010.1:58482-60994 GCA_964542005.1 uncultured Spirochaetales bacterium | reverse complement strand
ACATGTCTAAAGTTTTCAGGCACTTAGGAGATAAGGGTGACGAAGTCAGGAAAACAAACTTGAATGTCAGGAGTTTGATGAATGCAGAAAATGGATAGACAGCTATTTCGCCTCGTTCAAAAAAAGATAGTTAAGAACATAGCTTAGATTTTTCAAGAACAGTAATTTTCCCATCTGCTTCAAATCTTACAAGATAAAGATTGTAAACAGGCTGAAGATAGTTGTATTTAATTGAGCTGTATTCAGACCATGCTCTGTCAAAATTAAGTTCAGTTATATCATTCATAGCAAGCGATATGTGGGGTTGCCAATTTTCAGGAAGATATTCATCAATCAGTTCATCGCAGAAAATATTAAGAAAAGCATTTACAATAATATTTACAGCCTCAAGCTCAGAATCTTTTTCAACCTTAAAATAAATCATGGTTTTGCCGGAGCTGCCAAGCTCATTTACCTGAATTGAAAAAGGTTTTAGCTTTTCGGCAAAACGATGAAAGTTCTGCCGTAAAAGAGTCAGCTTGTCGTCTGAAATATAGCCTCCCTGAAAAGTTATTTCAGGATGTTCAAATATTTTTACTGCGCGGGCATCATAATATTCATCAAAAATATCCCAGAAATTTTTGGCTTCCTGATAAAGAGCACCTTCCAGAAGAGAAATAACAGCAATAAGTTCACTCATGCTAAACCTTTGAGATTTCCTCGCGCTCAGCAGCTTCAATAGCGCGATTATAGTCTGCAAAATTTATGGAAAAAACCATGTCGCTATTGAGTTCAATTGGTTCAAAAAACCACGGCATATCTTCGATTAAAAATTCTGTAACAAATTTTTCAGGATGAGCATGGTCTTTGTAATGAAAAACTATATGGCTGCCTGAGCGGGTATAAAACCGCTTGAAATAGCAGGAAGCTCCTGTTTCAATGTCGGTTTTTTTGGAAAGTTCGCCTGCGCCTGCCATTTCATGAAGCATTTCAGCAACATATACCATCGAGTGCTCAGGAAACAGTGCTGTGATTTCTGTAAATTGAGCCCAGCCTTTTTTCAGAATTTCGCTGTTGATTTTTTCTTTCATATCTCTCATGTCAGACTCCTTCAATTAGTTATGGTAAGCTATTATTCACCATAATTTTTATATAGTCAAAAAAACTTGGCAAAGTTTCACCAATTTTTTTAAAGACCATAGGTTCAGGCTTCTTTAGAAATGTTGTTTTTTACTGAAAATCAAAACAAATTTGCTGGATTAAATGGGCATATTTAGTAGTATTTGAAACAACTATTGAAAGATTCAAAAATAAAAATATACTTGAGTCGATTTTAACTTTTTTTAGGAGGCTAGTGATGAAGAAAAGTTTTTTAATAACTGCAGCGATTCTATCTTTTATTTTTGTTGCTTGTGGAGGAAATTCCGGCACCAATGATAAGTCGGGAGATAGCGATTTTTCTGCGACAAATCCTGATTTAGATAATTCTGTTTTGCCAGACAGTGACAATCCGCTGTTGCCGGACGGGGATAATTCAGCAAGTGCTGTTTGCGGCAATGGCAGTGTTGAGAGTGGCGAAATCTGTGATGGCGGCAAAATTCCTTGCAGTGAGGTTAGCTCTGTTTATACCGGCGGAGATGCGTTGTGTGCTGCTGATTGCAGAAGCTTTTCAATAGTAACCTGCACTTCCCCCGAAGACGATAAAGATATTGTTGTTCCTGAAAATTGTGGTAATGGAAAGGTTGATGGCACAGAAAAGTGTGATGGAACAGCTGTTGCCTGCTCAACGCTTGGCGATTATAACGAGGGCAACGCTACATGCAAAAAAGATTGCTCAGATTATATAATAACTGACTGCAAAAAAATTGAGCCTGATACGGATTCTCCTTTAAGCGACTCAGAGCCTGACGCAGATGTTCAGGTTCCTGACGATACGCCTCCAACAGATACCGATTTCGGTGGCACTTTTACAGGCGAGCCTCTTATCGTAACTTTAGGAACAGAAAAAGCAGATTATGGTCAAAGAATTGCGTATAATGGCGAAACAATATTTTTAGCTGGCGAAACTCTGGGGCAGATTGATCCGAACGGCTCAGACGGCTCAGGTTCTGACATTTTTATTTCAGCGTTTTCCTTTGATGGGACAGAGCTTAAGTCAAAATGGATAAAAGAATTTGGCGGCGGCGGATTTTCAGGTGATTTAGTTGCTGGTGCTGCTATTGATTCAAAAGGGAATCTTGTAATTTCGGGAACAACTTTTGGAACATTGGATACTTTTGGTACAGATATAAAAAGCGGTGCTTATGCAGGCAAATTCTCGCCGGAAGGCAACAGATTGTGGATAAAGCAGTGGGACAGCGAGACAGACCCGATTATGCTTGATTATATAGGATACGGAATAGCGGTTGATTCTGCCGACAATATTTATGTTCCGGGCAGAATCAACGATGCTCTTGGAAAGGTTAATGATATTTTTATCTCAAAAATCGGGGATGACGGTTCACACGATCCTGCTTGGGATACAGAATATCTA
>CAZISX010000010.1:42608-58472 GCA_964542005.1 uncultured Spirochaetales bacterium | reverse complement strand
ATATCTAACTGAAGATGTTGAGGTAACTTATTCTGCCGCAGTTTATAATGATGAAGTTTTTGTGACAGGATACACCTTTATTGATTTAAATAATGGCGAAGTTTTTGGTGGTTCGGTCAGAATGTTTTTAATAAAATTAGATGCAAAGACAGGCAATCCTTTATGGGTGAAGCACTATGGCTCAGAAGATCTCGATGACATTGGTTTTGTTGCTGCTTTTTATAATGGAGAGCTATATGTTGCAGGCAAATGTGCGGAATGGTCTAACTGTGTAAGAAAAATCAACACAGAAACCGGTGCTGAAATCTGGAAAGCGCAGTGGGAAACAGAGTCAACCCACGATGACACAGGCCGTTCGGAGCTTCGAGGAATGACAATAAATAAAAAAGGAATCTATGTCACAGGCTGGACTGGTGGAAGTATTTTCCAGAATTCAGGTCTTGCTGATGTTTTTGTCTCAAAAGTTTCATTTGATGGCAAGCTTGAAAAAACAATAGTAAAAGGGACTGGATTTGATGATTTTGGCTCAAGCATAACCTCAAGTGAAGAATATCTTTTTGTTTCAGGAACTACAAATGGCAACCTCGCTGGAGATGGAAAAACAAAGCTGGCAAAAGAAGATGCTTTTATTATGGTGTTGAAGGCTGAGTAAAAACAGGTTCTTATCTCTATTCGAGAGCTTTTTTACAAGCATCCTTGAATCCTAAGTTGCATGATTTCTGATAATATTCCGAAGCTTTGCTCTTATCTTTTTTCCCGAATTCCCCATATTCATAAATCCAGCCCATGTAGTAGCAGCCGCCTTTATGCTCTGCCTCACAAGCTTTCTCTAAAAATTCGACAGCACTTTTCATCTCTTTTTTAAGATTGTATTTCCCCGAATAATAGATATGCCCGGCTCTGAAACAGTCATTTTTTATCCCAAAACTGCACGCTTTTTTCTGTAATTCAACGCTGGCAACACCGTTTTTTTCCGCCATGTAGATATTTCCCAGCTCATTGCAGGCAATCCCTAATATCTGCGTTGCACGCTCTTGAAAGATATCCTTTTAAAAGCTTCTTTGATTTTTCTTTTTCAAGTTCATTCTGCGCTACAATTTTCCGGTTGATAAATGAACCCAGAAAATAACATGCAGCACCGCTGTTGCGCTCACAATTTGCTTCCCATTCAGCCTGAATTCCTTTTGAAAAAAGCTCGCTGTAGATAGCAATTCTGTCGTTTTTGTTTTCGATTTGATTAATAATATCAAAGAGTTGTTCCACGCCGTAAACTGCGAGGTAGTTGTAAAGATACTGTTTTAACAGGTTTGTTTTTTCTTTTAGACCAACCGCGGCTAATGGCATGATTTCAATAAGTTTTTTTCTGTCTTCAGTAATTTTTTGATCCATTAATTTTTTCTTTTCTCCATACTTTTCCCAAAGCTCAATTCTTTTGCGAGCAGTTTCAATGTATGGATTATTCTCAATAAAATTGGCAAGTTCTTCCCATGCAGCAATTGTTTTTCCGGTAAAAAGCCACCCATCTTTATCATATCGTATAGCTTTGTCATAAGCCTTCAAAACAGATGTATCTGTATTGCTTATTCCATTATAAAGAGGAATATCAGGCATTTGAGGAGAAAACATTTTTCCGCTGTAACCAAAAAGTTGGCTTGACATTGAATTTTTTGCATTTGTGAGTGCCTCTCTTATTGCCTCATCTTCAATCTCATTTTCACCAATTCCTGTTGCAGAAAAAGTATTTGCAACACTGTTCCCTGTTAAAATAAAGTGGTTGAAAACAATTTCAGCTTTTATCTGAAACTTGCCATTAATGTTTTTTGAGTTGCACGATGGTTTTAATAAAAAATAGTAGGCGTAGGTTGGCTTTTCAAATAAATCCTCAAGTTTTGCATGGATCGGCCGAGGAGTCATTTTCCATCCTTTTTTTGAGCCTGTTTCTGTTATAAAAGTCTCTAATTCATTTGTAATTCTACAGGAATTCTCTTTTTCCACGCCCCAGGCAGTCAGCGCATCTCTTTTTACTGTAAGTTTATTCATCTCTTTCTCGGGAACTTTAATTTTCACAAATCCGTCAAATTCAATATTTCCGTTTCGTTCCCATTTTTCGGTATAAACATCTTCATCAAAGCTGTCAATCGCAACTGTTGCGCCAATAAGTTCGGCGGTTGATGAAATGTATTGGGTTGTTACACCATTTGCAACCTCTTCATGAATTTTATCAACAGACTTAACCTCAACATTTAAAAAGCGGCTTATTTTGGTAAAAGCATCTGCGGTTGCTTTTTCTTTTGCCTCAGCTTCGGTTGCCGCACCTTTTGAAGTGCCTGAAAAACAGTGTCCGCCACTACATCCATAATGAGACTGGGTTGAAGATTTCCAAGAGGGCGCAGATTTGGAGGATGCACTAATAAACAAATCTAATGCCTGCAGCCCAAAACAAAACAAAGTCATTGAAATTACTATGTAAATTCTCACGCAACACCTCCAGTGTCTCTGAAATTAACCTGATTTTATCATATAAACTAATCAAATCAAAGATTTATAGAAATGATACTCAGCACTCATCGAAAAAATATTAAAAAAATAGTGCTTGACAAATGAGTATTTAAGCATAATATCATTTTCGCAAAATTAACATTGCGTTCTTTTTTATTTTTGGGAGGGTTTTATGCGCGGTCTTTGCACACTTAAGGAAGTATTTAAATTGATTTATGTTTTTGAAGAACAGCTTAAAAACGAGTTTGATCTTTCAATCAATGAGACACTGACTCTTTGCGCGCTTTCGGGTGAGAATAAAGAGGTGAAATGTTCGGGAGTTATGGCGGATGAAATTGGAATTTCAGTTTCAAGAATGTCAAGAGTTTTTAGTTCGCTGGAAGATAAATCGCTGATAGTTCGCAAAATTGGAAAAGATGATAAGAGGAAAATGGTTTTTACTTTGTCAGAAAAAGGAAAAAAGAAACTTGAGAAAATGAATAATTCAAATATTAAAGTTCCAGAGATTTTTTTGGCTGGAAAAGAGACTATACCTCAAGAACAAAAACAATAACATCGTCATCTGTAACTTTTCCGCCGATAAGCTCATCAACAAGAATCTGCGGAAGCTCCTGATAGCTTGAATGCCTGAATTTTTCAACGACAGGAATGATTTTTTCATATTCATTTGACCAGACACTTGTTGAGTCCGCGATTTCGACAAGACCATCGGTGTAAAGGACTATTTTATCTCCTTTTTTGACATCAAGCTCTTTTGATTCATAAAAAGCGTTTTCAAACATGCCGATTAAATCTCCTTCTGTTGAAAGAACCTGTGGTTTTGAACCATCGGCAGGAATATAAATTGCTGGAGGATGTCCTGCATTTATAAAAGAGATTTTGCCGGTTTTGCGGTTTAGCCGGAGATAAAATGCTGTTAAGTATTTGTCGCCTGGCAATGTTTTTGACAAAACCTGATTCATCATTCCTACAGTTTCCTCAGATGTATAAATTGGAGAGCTGTTTTGTTTAAGCAGTGCTTTTACCGCCGGGCTGATATAACTTGTTGCAATATCATGACCGCTGACATCTGCCACAAAATAGGTAAAAAGATCGTCTGAAATTTTCAAAACATCATAAAAATCGCCGCCAGCTTCAGAAAGCGAATTAAAATAGACACTGAACTTAGCTTCTGGTAAATCTTCCGGTTTTATAAGAATTGATTCCTGAGCATCTTTTATCTGCTTAAGTTTGGCAGCCTGTGATTCGATGATTGATTTTGTTGCAACACTTAATTTTAGATGGACTTTAGCTCTGGCTTTAACTTCATAAGGCTGAAAAGGCTTGACAATATAATCGACAGCTCCAAGGCTGAATGCTTTTTGTTTTGATTCGTGGTCATCATTGCCGGTAAGAAAAATCACAGGAATATTATGGGTTTGCATGTTTTTTTTAAGTTCTTCAATAACAAGAAAACCATTCATGTCAGGCATTTCAATGTCAAGAAGGATAAGGTCAGGCAGCGATTTTTCAACCTCAGAAAGAGCAGCTTTCCCGCCATCAGCTGTTGTAACATTATATCCTTCTTTTGATAGAATATGCTTCAGATGGGTTAGACTCATTGCTGAGTCATCAACACATAATATATTGAAACTGTTTAGCATTTAGTGTTATCCCTTTAAGTTGATTCCAAACATTCTTTTCTAAGAAAATATATGAAGAAAGAGATTTTGTCAAAATAAAAGAATTGTGTTGTTAAGTCTTTTGGTTAATCTTTGCTTTTGGAAAGATTATATTGGCTGAGTTCCTCTTCTGTGTTTAGATTTAAAAACATTTTGAACTCTGGAGAAAATTTCCGTGCATCAGATTCTTCAATGTAAAGAGTTTTGTGATTTTTAAGAAAAGGATAAACCGAGCGTTTGCCTGTTGAAAGGAAAAGCTCAATATCTTCAGTAAGTTCTCTGGAATAAAAAGCGTTCAGCGGCTCAATCCATTCGCCGTTTCTGGTGATGCAGGAAGAGTTCTCTGTTCCGATTAACTTCTCTTTCATAAAATCAATATAAGATAAATTGAGATGAGGCATATCACAGGCAACAACATAAACAAAACTGCTTTCTGAATATGATATTGCGGTGTGGATTCCGCCTAACAGCCCGTTATCTTTAATAATATCAGAGACAACCCGCACCTTGAGGTTTTCGTATAATTCCGGTTTGTATGAAACCACAATTATGTCTTCAAACTCTTTTTTCAGCGTTTCAATCATAGTTTCTATTATTCGTCTGCCATTTATTTCAAGGAGTTGTTTGTCAAATCCCATTCGTGTGCTTTTGCCGCCAGCCAGAATTGCGGCACTCTTAAATTGTTTCATCGAAACACTCCAGAAATTATGCAATGATTTTAATCTTTTAAATAGTTGATTTTATAAGTTTTTATAAGAAAAATTAGTGTTTGTCTGTGATTGATTTGTTGTTGAGAGTAAACGCTACAAGAAGACCAATACCAAGCATAATTGCGCCAGTTATGAAGGTGTAGGTTCCTGCCTGTGCACCAAAGTTGTCTTTGAGGTACGCAGCAATCTGCGGGCCAACAATACCGCCCATTGACCATGCGGTAAGAATAATTCCGTAAACAATAGGCATTAATTTAGCATGGAAAACATCAAGAACAAATGATGGCATTGTACCGAATCCGCCGCCGTAGCAAAGAAGAACATAGCAAACAAGTGCTCCGAAAATCCAGGCATTTCCAACAACTGTTAATGACAGGAAAACAATAACCTGTGATCCAAGAATAAGTCTGAACGCCTGAACTCTGCCGATTTTATCAGAAAGTCCGCCCCAGAAGAAACGGCCGATGCCATTAAAAAGAGAGCTTACACCAATAAGTGTCGCACCTGCAGCAGCAAGGGCAACAGCATCCATGGTTGAATCGCCAGTTTTTAAAATATCCTGAAGCATTGGTGACTGAAGTCCGATAAACATGATGCCTGCGCTGATATTAAGGAAGAAAATAAGCCACATTCTTATGAATTTGCTGGAAGTAATACAGTCTTTAACGGTAAGACTATCTTCATGTCCCTGAGCTGCACCAGCTTTTGCCGGAGGATTGTATCCTGCAGGAACAAAACCAGCTGGAGGGTTTTTCATAATTGAAGCTGCCGGAATACCGATTGCGAGAAGAACAATACCTGTATATGTAAACACCATAATCAGATTTCCGCCAGTCATAGACATCATCATAGGAGCAATAACTTTTGACATAAGGAGTGCGCCAAGACCAAATCCCATAACAACCATTCCCGTAATGAATCCTTTTTTGTCAGGAAACCATTTTGCAGCAGTTGCAACAGGTGTAACATAGCCTAAACCAAGACCTAAACCGCCAATAACGCCATATCCAACATAAAGAAGAACAAGGCTCTGGATTGACATTGCAAAAGCTCCAATAAGCCAGCCGCTGCCCCACATAATTGCGCCTGCCAACGCAAGCTTTTTCGGCCCTGTTTTAGCCAGTTTCATGCCGCCGATTGCAGCTCCGATACCAAGAAAACAGATTGCAAGACTGAAAATCCACATAACCTGAACATTAGTCCAGCCATAAGTAGCCATAATAGGTTTCTGGAAAAAACTCCACGCATAAACTGTTCCGAGAACAAGCTGTAAAACTGTTCCCATAATGGCAATTAACCATCTGTTGTTTTTCTGTTCTGACATAAAAAACTCCATAAAATTACAAATTACTATACAAGTTTCGACAAATTCTATTGAACTATCAAAAAGCAAGCTGTGAATCGTTTCACTTTGCGGTTGTATCTTACTAGCTTTTATAGAAATGTAAACAATTTTTTAGATATTTTTTTTGCCAATAAATTCAGCAACTTGCGGCTGCCGGCTGCCTTGACAGCCTTTTGTCAGTTATGTTTCATAAATACAAATCTTTCTCGCCCTCGTCAATTTTTGATAAATTTTCCTTTGTTTTTTCCTGAACACTTTCTGAGGGTATATCTTTAATCATTTTCTCAATAAGTCCAAGCCCTTTTAGCCTAATTTCCGGCGAGCCGAAGCCTGTAAGATACTCTTTAAAAGAGGTTATAGCGTTTGGAAGGCAGTAGTGTTTTATAAGTCCAGGTTTTGCAAGATCCATGAAGTCTGCGCCAGTTCTTCCCATCCGGTAGCAGCCTGTGCAAAAACTTGGAATGTATCCTAAATCTACAATGTTTTCAATAACTTCTTCAAGAGATCTGTGGTCTCCGAGTGAAAACTGTTCGGCACTGTTCGAGTCAGAATATCCGCCTGGATTTGTTCTTGAGCCTGCGCTAAGCTGTGAAACTCCAAGCGAAAGAGCCTCTT
Source organism: uncultured Spirochaetales bacterium (assembly GCA_964542005.1). GTDB lineage: Bacteria > UBP6 > UBA1177 > UBA1177 > CALOFP01 > CAZISX01. Next base: position 51,642 of record CAZISX010000010.1, on the reverse strand, counting down.
TTCTCATCATAGAATTTTCTCTGGTACTTAAAATTATTCCTGTGTATGGAACAGTTAATCGGAGAATCGAGATAATCTTTCTGAAATCTCTGTCGCTAACTGCATTAGGCGGATTTTCAGATATTTTAGAGCCTTCCGCAGGCTCAATCCGCGGCACAGAAATTGTGTGGGGGCCAACGCCAAATTTCTCTTCCAGATGTTTGATGTGCTGCAAAAGTGCCATGATTTCAAAGCGATAGTCAGCAAGTCCGAATAAAATTCCGACACCGACATCATCAATTCCCCCATCCATTGCTCTATCCATTGCTGTCAGGTGATATTCATAATTGCTTTTTGGTCCGCTTTTGTGCATAGCTTTGTAGGTTTCGTAGTGATATGTTTCCTGAAAAAGCTGGTAAGTCCCTATTTTTGCTTCTTTTAACTTGCGGTATGCTTCAACAGGCAGAGCCGCGATATTAACATTTATCCGCCTGATGCTGTTGTTTTTTTCATCTTTGACGCTGTAAATTGTTTCAATTGCCTTGATTGTGTAGTCAAGTGCGTTTAATCCAAGACCTTCGCCAGAAACAAGTAAAACCCGCTTATGTCCTGTTTTTACTAAAGATTCAACCTCAGTGCGGATTTCGTCAATTGTTAAAGTTCTTCTTGTAATTGTTGTATTACTCTTTTTAAAAGCGCAGTATTCGCACTCGTTTGAGCACATATTTGAGATGTAAAGCGGTGCAAAAAGAACAACTCTTTTGCCGTAGATTTCATTTTTTACAAATTCGGCAGTTGCAGATATCAAATCTATTGTTTCATCATTTTCAACAAAAAGGAGCTTGCCTGCTTCCTCGGGCGAAATTCCTTTAAGCTCTCTTGCTTTTGCAAGAATATCCAGAACCTCTTTTCTCTCAGGTTCTCTTTTGTTTGCCAGCTGCTCGATTATTTTGCTGTGATTGATAAACAATCTATCCATTTGTTTTTACTCACTAATTATTGTTGTTCTCTTTGTGAAACGGCGCGAATCGCCCCACTCATTGTAGCCGATAGTTTCGCCGATTGAAGCTATTCTTTTTTCAAGACATCCGCGGCACATTGCCATATTTTCGTCAGTGCACGGCTTGTTATCGTAAAGTGAATAGGCACTACTGTATTTTGTTTCAGTTGCAATTGGCATTATAATATTTGCACCAGCTTTGAGCCCCATTTCTCTGCCAAAATGGTTTATAGCCTGCAGCGCGGTTGTTGAGGCAATATTGACCTCTTTCAGAAAAATCCTTGTCACAGCAATCATTTTTAGCGATAGTTCAAGCAGCTTTTCAGACTCTTCTCCCGAAAAATTTTTCCCCATCGGAGTCTCTTTGTGCGGAATGTAAGGCCCCATTCCAATCATGTCAACTTCCTGATTTTTAAAGAAAATTATATCATCAGCAAGATTTTCAACTGTTTGCCCCGGAAGCCCGATCATAACACCTGTTCCAACCTGATAACCAATATTTTTTAGTAAATCAAGAGAGGTAAGCCTGTTTGCGTGAGAGTGATCTTCCGGGTGGATTGCGGAATAGAGAAATGGATCTGTTGTTTCAATTCTTAGAAGATATCTGTGTGCTCCGGCATCAAACCATTTTTTGTAGGTTTCTTCTGTTTGCTCACCGCAGGAAAGTGTGATTCCAAGCTTGCCGGAAGAAAGCTCCTTTATTTTTTTCACTGATTCCTCAATAAAATCAATAAAATAGTTGTCTGTCCGTTCGCCTGACTGAATAACCAGCGAGCCATAACCTGCATCAAGAATAAAGCGTGCAGCCTCAAGAAGTTCGTCCATTTCCATAAAATAGCGGTCAACAAGTTTGTTCTCTTTTCTGATTCCGCAGTAATAGCAGTTTTTTTCGCAGATGTTGGAAAGCTCTATAATTCCTCTGAAATATACCACTTTTCCAACATTTTCAACCTTGATGTTGTAAGCAAGATTGTAGAGCTTTTCTATCTCACTTTTTTCTGAAAGAGAAAGAAGATGAATCACATCATGCTTTGATAAGTTCTCGATATTAATAGTTTTTCCGCCAAATTCAATCATTTGTCAGCCTGTTGTAAATCTCTGGAAAAGGTTTCAAAGCTCTCGGGAAAGCTCCCTTTAAATAAGCGATTAAAACACCATAATTAGTCATCGGAACGCCAATTTTTGCAGGAATAGACTGACGGCGCAAAACCTCGGCTCTATTTAAAGTGCAGCCGCCGCAGTGAACAACAAGCTTGTACGAAGATAAATCATCAGGAAAATCATAGCCTGGAACAACACGGATATCAAGTTCTCCTCCGACAAATTCGTTCAACCATTTCGGTATCTTAAGTCTGCCGATATCATCTTCCATCGGGTGATGGGTACAGCTTTCAGCAATCAAAATCTTGTCTCCGGGTTTTAGTGATTTTACAGCCAGAACTCCCTCAACCATTGATTCGAGATTCCCTTTTTGTCTGATTGAAAGAATTGAAAAAGAGGTTAGGGGAATCTCTTCAGGAACCTCTTTTGAAACTTTTTCAAAAACCTGAGAATCGGTAATAGCCAAAATCGGCATTGATTTCAGGTTGTTAAGTGCCTCTTTAACCTCGAATTCGGTTGTCACAACAAGTATGCCGTGACCATCAAGAACATCGCGAATCGCCTTGACCTGTGGCATAATCATCCTTCCTTTTGGCGCACCGCGATCAATCGGGGTAATAAGTAAAACAGTGTCGCCGGAATTAAAGAGATCTCTCATAAAAGGAGGCTCAAAGAGAGCAGGAGCCTTCTCTTTTATAAGATTTTTGAGGCTTTCAATTCCTGAATTATTCCTGGCACTTACCTCAACAAAGCTGGTTTGTGAACTAATCCATTTAGTAAGCTCTCCAGTTCTTGGAATGTCGGATTTATTGACTGTGATTATAAATGGGATATTCCTGTTTTTGAACTCTTTTAAAAGCTCTTCCTCGTAAAAAAACTCAGTAATATCAGATGGAACAACAAGAATTGCAAGCTCTGTTTTGGCTAGAATCTTCTCAGTTCTCTTAACCCGTTCTGTGCCAAGTGAATCAAAAACATCATCAATTCCAGCTGTATCAATAAAAACAACAGGGCCGACAGGCAGAAGTTCCATGGATTTGTAAACCGGATCTGTCGTTGTTCCTGGAATGTCTGAAACAATTGAGACGGTCTGGTTGGTTAGAGCGTTGATAAGCGACGACTTCCCCGAGTTTCTTCTTCCGAAAATGCCGATGTGGAGAGAGTCGCCGCGCTGTGTTTTCATTTGAATATATTAGTGTTTTTCCTTATTGCAGCAACATTTTTTTTCAGCTTCAGCTTTTTTGCTTCTATCAAAATAGTGGGTGTGAAGAAGCTCATGTGCCTTGTGGCTGTTTGGTTTGCCGAGGAATTTTTCATAAAGCTCTGTAATAAAAGGATTTTCGTGTGATTTTCTTAAAGGTTTTCCAGCATCTTCAGCATAAAGAGCAGCAGTTCTTGCTTTAAGAATTTCCTCGTGACCATGATGGAAAGGCTGACCAGCTCCGCCGATGCAGCCGCCAGGACATGCCATAATTTCAATTGCATGAAGGTCGCACTCCCCTTTCTCAATAGATTCAAGGAGTTTTCTTGCATTGCCGAGTCCGTGAGCAATCCCTATATTTATAGGAAGATCGTTGAACATAATAGTTGCTTTTCTGATTCCTTCAAAACCGCGAAGCTCTTCAAAATCAACTTTTGGAAGAGGTTTTCCTGTGAAAACTTCATAAGCAGTTCTTACAGCTGCCTCAATAACGCCGCCAGTTGCTCCAAAAATTACACTTGCGCCGGTTGATTCGCCAAGCGGAGCATCAAAATCTTCATCAGGCAGAGAGTTGAAATCAATATTTGCATGTTTGATTAATCTTGCAAGTTCTCTTGTTGAGATTGAAATATTGACATCAGGATCGCCGTCAACCATAAATTCCGGTCTTGTTACCTCATATTTTTTAGCAAGACAAGGCATAACAGAAACAACAACCATATCTTTTCTATCAACTTTTATCTTATCTGCAAAGTAGGTTTTGGCAATAGCGCCAAACATTTGCTGAGGAGATTTTGCTGAAGATGGAATATCAAGCATGCAAGGAAAATTGTGTTCAAAGAATTTTACCCACGCCGGGCAGCATGAGGTAAGCATTGGAAGTTTAACAGATTTGTCTCCTTTCAAGTGTCTTGAAAGTCTGTCAAGAAGCTCTGTTCCCTCTTCCATAATTGTAAGATCTGCCGCAAAATCTGTGTCAAAAACATAGTTAAATCCAAGTCTTCTGAGTGCAGCAGCCATTTTTCCGGTTACAAGCGAGCCTGGAGCCATTCCGAAATCCTCTCCCAGCGCAGCTCTAACAGCAGGAGCAGTCTGAACAACAACTGTCTTTTTCGGATCAGCAAGAGCCTGAACAACTTTCCAAGTATTATCTTTTTCTGTAAGTGCGCCAACAGGGCAAACCATAACGCACTGCCCGCAGAAAGTGCAGCTTGAATCAGCAATATCCATCTCAAACGCTGGCGAAACAACAGCCTCAAAACCTCTGTTTATTGCTGAAAGTGTGCCGACAGTCTGTCTTTCGTTGCACATAGTTTCACATCTTCTGCACATAACACATTTGTCCATATCTCTAATCAAAGATTGACTTGAATCTTTGCGGTAGGTACTCATTTTTTCAAGATTGTAATGAAGCTCTCTGATTCCGAACTTGTCAGCCAAGTCCTGAAGCTCGCAACTGCCTGATTTTACACAGGTAAGACACTCTTTAGGGTGGTCAGAAATTATAAGTTCAACAATAGTTTTTCTAGCATTCAAAACCTTCATAGTGTTGGTTTTTACAACCATTCCCTCAAGTGCTTTTGTCGCGCATGATGGTTCAAGATCTTTTTTTCCTTCAATCTCAACAACACAAACTCTGCAAGAAGCTGTTTTGTTTACGAATTTAAGATCTCCAAGATCCATGTGGCACAGCGTTGGAATATCAATTCCTATTTTTTTTGCAGCTTCAAGAACAGTTTTTCCCTTTTCAATTTCGACATCTCTACCGTCTATGATAAGTTTTACCATTTCCATTTGACTACCTCCGAATAAAAATCCTATCAAACATTATATCGCCTGTTAAAATAACTTTAATGAAATAAACATAGCATAATCAACATATTACCTGAATGCAGAATTTTTTTCAGCAAGCTGTGATTTAATTCACTTGCCAGTTTTATCCTATTTTATTTTTTGTAAATGTAAATATTTTTTTGTTATTTTTTTCACAAAATCTTTTGACATTGGTGTAATAACAAACTTTATGTTTTCGATTAGATAATGCAAGGCAGCAGTTAGTAAAATAATGCTAAAGTTTTTGCTGTTTTCAAAACTAATTGAATGTGTCGGTGTGTTTGGCTAAACAGAGATTTTTTTCAGATCAAAACCAAGCTGTTCCAGTTTTTTGACAACAATGCTGCCTCTTATCTCTTCATCTGTTTTTCTGGCAGCCTCTGCATTTGCAATTTCGTCCTTGTCTAAAAGAGACTTGTTTTCTGTAGTTTCAGAATACCACTCGACAGAAAGTTTTTTTGAATCACCAAAAAACGCTGTAAATTCAGAGTGTAATGTTTCCTGAAATTCTTCAACCATTTTTCTAAGTGATGAGCTGAAAAAAAGCGTTATAAGATTCTCTTTTTCTTCAAACTTTGCGCTGTAAAGTGCGCCGTGCATAAATCCGCTTTTTTGTTCAATAACCGGAAGAAAAGATTCCCATGAATCTCCTTTTGGTATTTTGATAGCCGGCTTTTCCGCAATAGGAGGTGGCAAAACAGGCTCAAACAGCAATGTTGACTGCTCTTGCGGAAGAGAAAAGATGCTGCCAGCATCACTTATCTCAACATGTGATTCTGTTTCCGGTTCCTGGAGAGGTAAAGACGACTCTTTTATCGCTGTTTCTTCAATGATTTCAGGCTCAATAAGTGGAAATTCTTCCATTAAAGGAGGTTCTTCTTCTTTAATGGAAGGCTCAGAGAGTTCAATTATTTTTGGTTTTTCAATCTTCTCTTCTTTTGAAGTTTCAGCTTTAACCTCTTTTTGCACAATAGGCTTTTCTTCTGTGGTTATTCTGGTTGTCTCTACATTAACATGCTCAATTCTTTGGACATTTTCGACAGTTATCGTGTTGACGCCTGATTTTAATGAATCAACCAGCGACTTAAAATCAGCTGTCAGCGGGAAAGTTCCTGCTGTTATAAGTGCAACCTCAAAAAGCATTAGTGAAAAGTCACTTGTTTTTATCTGTTCATATTCATCGCTCCAGAATCTAAAAAAACGGAGCCAGTCAGACGGAGATTGAAGAGCTGACGCATTTGTTATCCATAACTTTTCTTCGTCCGAGACTTCAAGAAAAGAGAGGTTTTTAAGGTTTGAATAGAGAACAATATGATGAAGAAGTGTCAAAATATCTTTTGCTGCTTTCTCGACAGATTTCCCGCTATAATAGATGTTTCTGCCAATTGAAACTGCGCTTGCAGTATCTTTTTTTGCAACTGATTCAAGAATATCTCTTAAGCTTTTTTTGTCGCTTGCTCCAAGAATTGAGGAGACAACCTCTTCTGAAATTTTGCCTCCGCCAAAAGTTATGAGCTGTTCCAGAATTGTCTGAGAATCCCTCATACTTCCTTCGCCTTCTCTGGCAATCATGTAAATTGCTTCTTTTTCGTAGTCAATCTGTTCAGATTCCAGAATCTTTTCAAGTTGTTTTACAACATTTTCAAGACTGAGCCTTTTCAAATCATAGCGTTGGCAGCGGGATAAAACTGTAGGTGGAATTTTCTGGGGATCTGTTGTTGCCAGAATAAAAATTGCATGTGAAGGTGGCTCTTCGAGTGTCTTCAGGAGTGCGTTAAACGCGGAGGTTGAGAGCATGTGGACTTCATCAATAATATAAACTTTGTACTTTGATTTAACTGGCCTGTATGAAACATTTTCTTTTATGTCTCTGACATCATTGACAGAATTGTTGGATGCACCATCAATTTCAACAAAGTCTGGGCTGCGGCCTTCCATTATTTCAACGCAGTTTTCACATTTGTTGCATGGCTCGCCTGTTTCACCAGGATTCTGGCAGTTGACACTTTTTACCATAATTCTCGCAAGTGTTGTCTTGCCTGTTCCGCGGATGCCTGTAAAGAGATAAACAGGAGCAACTCTGTTGTTCAATATCGCGAATCTGAGTGTTTCTGTTATGTGATCCTGACCAACAACCTGGTCAAACCGCTGTGGACGCCATTTTCTTGCAACTACCTGATATGCCATTTGTTTTCCCAAAAAAAGTCAATAAAGCCGGATAATTATAAAAAATAGGAAGAATTTGTAAATCTTATTTAGTGAGTTTTAAAATTAAATGTTGTAGTCTTCGCCAGCGTTCGTGTCAAGACTTGCAAATTTTGTGTATTTTGCAATAAAAGAGAGCGGTACAGAGCCTGTTGAGCCGTGACGGTTTTTCTGGATATAAATTTCTGCTGTCCCTTTTTTCTCGGTCTCTTTGTTGTAGACATCTTCTCTGTGGATAAACATTACAAGATCTGCATCCTGTTCAATTGCACCAGAGTCACGAAGATCGGAGAGCATCGGAATTTTTGTGGTTCTGTCCTCAACTTTTCGGCTGAGCTGAGCCAGCGCAATAATCGGCATCCGCATATCTTTCGCAAAAAGCTTAATAGTTCTCGATATATGTTCAACCTGCCTAACCCTGTCGTCTTTGTGAACATTTGACCCGACAAGCTGAAGGTAATCAATAAAAATTACATCAAGTCTGCCCGCTTCTTTTCTGATTTTTTTAGCTTTTGAGCGGACATCAGACATTGTCATAGTTGAGGTATCATCAATATAAATAGGAAGTTTTGAGATAGAATCAATGTTATGCCAAAGTCTTGTGAATTCATCTTTTTCAAGCCTTCCTGTCATAAAATTTTTGGAGTTTATGCCGCATTCTGTCGCTATAATACGGTTAATAAGCTGACTTCCAGGCATTTCAAGGGAAAAGAATGCAACAACATTGTCAAGCTTAGCCATTTCAATCGCCATGTTGAGTGCGAGTGAGGTTTTTCCCATGCCGGGACGGCCGGCAAGAACAATCATATCACCTGGTTTAAACCCGCCAACAAGAGAGTCAAGCATCGGAAACCCTGAGGAAATTCCAATAATTGTCTTGTTGCTCTCAATTCTTTTTTTAAGCTCGGCAAGCTCTGCATCAACAAGTTCTCTAATGTGTTTAATCGAGCTGACCTGTCTTGAATTCATAAGTTCGATAAGCTGCGAGGTTGTTTTGTCTATAACCTCGTCAAAGCTCTCTTCCTGTTTGTATGCCTTATCTTCGCCATCGCCGCAGATTGTTATAAACTGTCTGTGAAGCGATTTTTCTTTAATAATATTGGCATAATCGCGCAATGCGCTTTCTGAGGAGACAGGAGTTTTTTCTGCAAGATCAGCAAGATACTGAATTCCACCTGTTCTATCCATAAGATTTCCAGAAGAAAGCTTATCTGAAACAGTGACTATGTCTGGTGTTGCACCTGCAGTAAAAAGATCTGTAATAGCCTTGAAAATAAGTTGATGTTTTATTTCGTAGAAATCATCTGCGAGAAGACCTGCGTCTTCCGTTATATCAAAAAGGCTTCCTTTAAGCAAAAGGCATCCCAAAAGGGATGCCTCAGCTTCAAGATTTTTAGGCGGGAGTATTAGACTCATCGCTTATTCTGCATTTGCCTCAACTGATTTTTTGAGAGATTCAAGATTTTCGCCCTCGGCAACAACCCAAAGCTTAATTGTACCTTTTACTTCTCTGAAAATTTTAACTTCAACTTCATAAACACCGCTTTTTTTGATCATGTTGTCAATAATAATATTTCTTGGATCAACAGTGATTCCTTTAGCGATAATAGCATCAGCTATTTCTCTATTTGTTACAGAACCAAAAAGTTTGCCTTCTTCGCCAACTTTTTTGGAGATAGCGATATCAATTGCAGAAAGGTCTTTAACAAGTTTAT
>CAZISX010000010.1:38660-42598 GCA_964542005.1 uncultured Spirochaetales bacterium | reverse complement strand
TGAGCTGCTGTGTATTCGATATTAATCTGCTTGTCTATCATTCTTTTTTTGAAAGCTATTTCCTGTGCATTTTTTTCATTTGCAAGGGTCGCAAAACCTTTAGGAACAAGGTAGTTTCTTGCATAGCCGTCTTTTACTTTAATGATTTCGCCGGCTTTTCCGAGTTTCGGAACATCATTTTTCAGTATCACTCTCATTGTTTCCTCCTTATTTTCCTGTCACTGTGAAGGGAAGGAACGCCACAGTTCTTGCCTTCTTGATTTCAGCAGAGAGCAATCTCTGGTGTTTTGCGCACACGCCGCTAATTCTTCTCGGAATTATTTTTCCTCTTTCAGTGATGTAGTTGGAAAGCAATTCGTGATTTTTATAGTCAAGGAGCTTCTCGTCTGCTCCGCAGAAACGGCATACTTTTCTTTTTTTATATAAAACCATGACTTCCTCCTAAATTATAATTCTACATTCTCATCATCTTCATCTGCTGACTTTGACAAAGTACGCTGAAGTTTTTCGTTGTACTCTTTGTTGTCAATCTTCTTCTCTTCTACAGGAGATTCATCATTTCTTGGCTCAGGTCTTCTTCTTTCTTCTGCTCTTTCAAAAATTGCTGAAATTCCTTTTGCTTCGGAAAGAAGTGTTTCAACAGATTTAGAAGTGTCATTGGAGATAACAGTCATAAATTTTAAAACATGTTCCCAAATGTTGAAATTTCTTTCAAGTTCCTTCAAAAGAGGACCATTTGATACATGATTAAAATACACATAATGACCTTTGAGATTTTTCTTGATTTCATAAGCAAGTCTTTTCTCACCCCATGAATGGAGACCAATGATTTTGCCATTCATGTTTTCAACGATAGAATTCACTTTTTCTGCGAACTGCTTGATAGCTTCCGCACCGCCTTCCGGCTTAAGAATTACGGTTGTTTCGTAATGTCTTTGTCTCATAATTCCTCCTCTTGGCTATTAAGTCCAATAACTTTGTATTGAACAAGGAGAACGCTCCAGTGTTCAAAAAAACCGGTAGATAATAACATAAAAATCTGAAAAGACAAGATATTTGTTTTATATCTTCCTGAAATAATAAAGTTAAGAGGTGCTAGAAGGAAGAAATGAAAAAGTGGAATGCCCACAAGTCTTCATCTTTTTTTGGTACAAGATTAAATCCTGATTCAATATTGACGCTTCCAATTGGCGATACAATCATAATTCCGCCGCCGGAAGAATAGCGAAGAGCTCCATTTTTGCCAATATTCGAGCTTTTTTCCCACAAGTTCCCTGAATCAAAAAAACCAACAAAATAAAGGTTGGACATGACTTTAATTCTTAGTTCATTTCTTATTAAAAAAGAGTATTTTGCCTGGCTTTCGCTGTCTGAATCGTCTTGCGGCATTAGTGAATCCTGAGAAAATCCGCGAAGCGTTGTCGCGCCGCCAAGTTTAAGAACATCAACGGGTTGGATTTTGGTTTCTTTATCAATTCCGGCTACATGCGAGAGCAGCCCGTATTTAAGAAATGTGTGGAAAACAAGGTTGTCTCTTGCGACATATTCGCCTGAAAAATTGGTTTTGTAAAGTAGGGGAACATAAAAGGAAAAGCTTTGCTCAAGAAAGGTGTATCTGATATTGTAGTCTTTCTGTTCTCCAGATAATTCCTGAACTCTACCCCGGACAGTGAATCGCTCTTTTATTTTAAATGTTGACTTCCACCCTTGAATTGGGAAAAAAGGATCGTTCCTAAAATCAATATACCCGTTTATGTCCGGCTCAATGTTGTAAGTATCTGTTGTCGCGGGATTTTTTGGTTCTGGATTTTCCTTGTCAGGTGCGTATGTTTCGGTAAACTCTTTTGAAAATTCGGCACCGCCTGCCAGAAAATAGTGGTCGCCTATTCTTTTGTATAAAGAGGTGTAAAGTGAGTTTTTATTGTATGCTTTAAGGTCTTTCAACCAGCTTTTGGTGTCATAAATATGGAAATATTCAATTTGTCCTGATATGGGAACTGGAAGAAAAAATAAATCTGGAATTATAAAAGCTGTAGAAATTTGCCTGTCAAACTGTTCTTCTGTTGTAAGCTGATTGTTGAATCGCTCTTTAAATTGGGTGTTCATAAAAAGCTCAATTTTCCGGTTCACCTTTGTGCTGAGTCTGAATGTGTATGCTTTGCCGAATAGATTTTTATATTCAAAACCGCCAGTAAGCCTTCCACCTTCATCGGTGCTTGCTCCAAAGCCATAACTTAGAGTTCCTCTTTTTGCCTCCTGAATCATCACAACCATGTCTTTTTGCGGAGAAGGGGTGTCTGCATCAATAAATGTGATTCTGGCAGTTTCAAAAACACCGGTCTGAAGAAGGTATTGGCGGCTTTCTGTAAGTTTTTCTTTTGAAAGAGTTTCGCCTGAGTTAAATCGGAGCATTCTTCTCACAACAGCTTCTTCTGTAATATAGTTTCCATTTATAACGATTTCTGCAGCATTTACAGCGAAAACCTCATCAATTGTGTAGGTTAATCTCACTTTGGTTCCTTCAAAATCTGTTGATTCATGGATTCTGCTGAATAAATAGCCGTTGTTTTGGAGAAACTCTTTTATCCTGTCTTTGTATAGATTTACAATGTTATCATTGTATGCAACATTTTTGTTGAGTGTAAGTTCGTCGTAGATTTTTTTCCTAATCTCCTGATTTGATGCAACAATATCAACAAATGCAACTTTGAAATTTTCTCCCTCTTGTATGTCAAAAACAACATCATAATCATGTTCTCCAATTTTCTGCTCATATTTTAAGACCTTTACATCTTTGAAACCTCTTTGAATATATTTGTTTGAGATGTATGTTGAAATGTAATCAAAATAACTGACAGGCAGAGCCATGTTTGCCGCAGGAAATTCTATGCGGTCTTTTTTCATTTTAGTGTCGGTTTTAAATCTATTCCCATCAGTGTCTGTGTACCCGCCTCCAATAATTGTCCTGTTCAGCATAAGCGGCGGAAATTTTTCCTCTTCAAGTTTGTCTGCAACTATCTCAAATATTTCTTTTTTCAGTTCGTTTTCATTGTCGTTAAGAACACCTTTTAGCTGAAGATTTCTTAGGAATTTTCTTGGGCCTTCATTTATTGAAATCAAAATTTTCTGATAATCTTCGCTGCTCTTGCTCTCTTTTCCCCCTTTTTTTTCTGCTTTAATGGTAGCTTCAGGAAATCCGGCTGATTGATAAAAAAGGAGCAGTTTTTGAGAAATATCCTCGAGACTCTGATGCCAAGCCTCAAGAGAATATACAACTTTTTCAATAGTCAGTCTTGAGAGTCTTTTGTTCCCTGAAACATTTAAAAGATAGCGACTTCCCTGATTTATAAAAAAGGCAAGAGTCTGATTTGTACCTTGTGTTTTTCTTACTCTGACATCAAAATAACCGCGAGAATGAAAGTATGTTTCAATCTCATCGGAAACTGCCTGAAAGTTTGTTTCTGTGTATGGCGCGAAAAGATATTTCAGAAGAAATGTTTTTTCAAGTGTCCTTTTGTTTTCGGGCGAAACTTCACCTTCCACCGTGATTTTTTTGATAATTTCCTGCTTGCCTTCATTTATTTTTATTTTAATAGAAATCTCGGAGCTGATTTTTTTGTCAGACTCAATATCTACTTCTGCATGCAAAAAGCCTTCATTTCTGTAGAGCGATATAATTTCTTCTTTTATTTTTATAAGTAAATCTTCGTAAAAAGGGGAAAATCTTCGAATGTTTGCGGCAGCTTTTATGTCAACATCACCAATCGAGCTGTTCCCGATGATAGTAATATCGTCAATAAAATAGAGAGGTTCAGCCTTAAATGTTATGTCAACAGTTCCATCGTAATTCTTTCCTTTCAAAACAGAGATTGTGTGTATTCTGCCAGTCGCATAGAGAAGTTTGATGGAGCGACGGATTTTTTTTGGTGAATACCTGT
>CAZISX010000010.1:25066-38637 GCA_964542005.1 uncultured Spirochaetales bacterium | reverse complement strand
AATTTTTATGTATCGGCTGAAATCTGAATAATCAAGAGGACTGTCCCACAAAACTGCATTTACAACCTCGTTCCAGTATAATTTTTTTTCAGATTCTGCGGGATATATAAAGAAAAAAGATAATAAAAACAAGATGAATAGTGCTTTTATATAATTATTCAAATACATGGCTTAACTTCAAATTAAATCCTATTCCGCCAAAATCATTTTCGAGTTTGTCATTATTTTTCCAGTCAAGGATGAAATCGAGTTTTTTCCCTTTATAGCGCAGTGCTGCTTTTTGATCTGTTGAGTCTGTTGTGTTTGACTCAATTTCTATAAAAAGAAAGGGATAAAGCTCTTTTACCGCAATTATTTTAAGATCTGTTCTGTTGTTTGTTTCATTGTATTTTGGTGACAATTCAAACTGGTAGAGATTAAAATTTTTCTTAATTTCTGACGAGATTCCCATCATGTCAGTTACGGCCGATACAGCAAGACCTTCCGCATTCATATTTCCGGCATCAGGAAACGAGCCGAAAAGAAGAAGAGAAAAAAGATCCGTCTGCTCCCGGTAAGGGGCAGATGAAAGCTGAACCTGAATATCTTCGGGATAACCAAATATGGCGAGATTAAGCTTGTATTCATCTTCTTCTTCACTTGTGTTTTTTGCTTTAACCTTAACTGTTGAGCCTGCTGCAATATCAATATATGGCCGTATTCCTGAATCTGCCTCAAATGTTACAATTCCTCGCTGGATATCAAAGTTGTTTTGTTTGAAAATAATAACACCATCTTTGAGAGTCGCCTGTCCGGAAAGATTAATTGAGTCGGGATAACCACTTATATTTGTTGCAAAATTTATATTTGTCTGGGCAAGGTTGTTTTGAATCCTTATGTTGTTTTTGCCTGTAACATTAAGATTTAATCTTAGAAATTGTTCCTTTTCCCCTTTTTTCACAGTGTTTGAAGAGTCATAACTTCGCCGTTTTACAAGTTTTTTCAGAATATCACTTTCTATGTTTATGTTTTTTCTGTAGGTAGCGTTTTTAAGGTCAATATCTCCAACAATTTCCATCGGTTCGTCTGGAGCAATGTTTAACGCTAGATTGCTTGAAAAAGCAAAGCTTCCAATATCTTTATAAGAAGATTGCGCATTGTTTATTTCAGATGAAATCGAGGCTTTAAAGTCAGGCATGATCTCTCCGCTGCCATAAATACCAAGCTTCCCTCCGCCAAACATGCCGGAAATGTTTTTCGTTTTAAACTTGTTGTTTTGCAGGACTATCTGACCTGAAATATTGCTTGCCGGAGTCGATATTGCTTTCACTAAAAAGGAAATATCGGAAAGCATAACAATGCCGCTCACAAATTTGTCATTAAGTGCAATGTCAAAAGATGCATTTCCGCTCATGTTTTCAAGATGTTTTTCATAAAACTGGCTTAAGCTTCTGGGGAAAAGAGTTCCTCTTGCAAAGATGTGCGGAATTCCTTCATCAATAGTTCCTTTAAGTGTAAAGTTAAGAGCTTCTCCATCAAAAGTAGTTTCATTAATTGTTATTTTTTTCTCATTCCCGGAAACAATAAGAGGAGAATTGCTCTTTAGAAAAAATTCCTTGCGGGAAAGATATAGTTTATGAATTACTGCATCAATATTGCCTTGTTTAATTTCTGCATCTGCGGAAACCTTGATTTTAAAGTCTCCGATATTATTGATGAAATCATTGATTTTCAAGGTTAGAGCAGACTTCTCCAGATCAAAGTCAGCTATATTCGCTTTTAGCGTAATGTTATCTCCAAGATTTCCAGTTGCCCGAGCCTCTTTTTTTTCAGAATTGAGCTCGCCGGCGACAGATAAATTGCCAAATTGCATGTCGTCAAAACTAACTTTGCCGGCAAAGAGATTTAGCTTTGCATTTGGTGTTTTAACAGGCCCGGAGATAGTCGCTGAAATTTTGGGCGAGATAAAACTGAGCTTTTCGGGGAAAGGAAAGTCCTTTATAAAAAAAGAATCCAAGGAAAGATTGATGTTGCTGTCGGAAAAATCTTTTTTTATAAAACCCTTTAGGGCAAGAGAGCTGTCTCCATATTTGAGAAAAGTTCGCTCAACCAAAACAGAATCATCTTTATCAATCAGATTCAAAGTAATTGAGTCGGCAATTTTTTCTTTGCCTGAAACAATTTTTTCAGTTTTCACGGTTCCGTCAAGTGATTCAAGAGTTGCGTCAAACCTAATTTTTCCTTTTGCATAGGCTGCAAAATCGCCCGAAAGAGGGATTGATTTGCCAAAAATTTTAGGAATATCAGCAACATCTCCGCTTGCATTGTTCATCTCGAATGTGAGGAATTTTTCAGCAATATCAACAAATACTTTTGAGCCAATTGTTGTAATGGAATTCTTTTTCAGTTTTTTGCCAACAACATCAATTTTAAAGTTTTTCATTTCATAGCTTCCATCAGCTTGATCAGCACTCATCCCCAAAACCTCACAATTCGTGCATTTCAGCTCTGCGGTTATGTGCGGATTTGGATAAGCTGAGGGCAAAATAGCACCTTTTACAGCGGCCAGGCCTGCTTTCATTGGAATCCCTGCGACAACACTTCCAAATTTTGAAGGATCGACAAAAGAGCCATCCAATAATTTAAGCGAAAACTTGTCTCCAAATCCGAAAAAAGCATCGCCAACCAATAATTTTGTTCGTTCATCTTTTGTCTGAATAACACCTTTTTCGAGAGTAACTTTTCCATCTTTAATTAAAAGATTGCCTTTTCCTGTTACCAGGTGAGGCTCCTCCATCTTCAGAATTGGGTTGTTGTCTCGATTAAGCTTGATAATAAAGTTGTCAACCATGGCTCTTAAATTATATTCCATAGAAAGTTTCTCAAAAGAAAACCGATAGTCAACAACGCCAGTCACTTTCAGATTTACCGGAGCTGTAACCTCAACTCGAGTTAAAATATCTTTCAGTTCAGCATCATAAACATAGACAGAGCCCGAAATTGCCATTTCAGAGAATTTACCGCTTCCTTTTAATGCAGCAATTGCGTTGTTTTTGTTGTAAAGAACAAGATTGTCTATAGTAAATCCTCTTTTGTCTGCGGCAAGAGCAGCATGAACATCCCAGAAATGGAGAAATTTCCAGTTAAGTTTTGAAGCATTTATAACTCCTTTAATCACAGGGTTGCGTTCTTCAACAAAAAGCTTTAGCGAACCCGATATATCACCAGTTCCTTTTTCTTTTAAAAGCTTGAAAACATTATCTCCTGAAATAGTAAAGTCAGCATTAAAAAAGTTGCTGGAATCAGCAGTATTCCCATTAATTGAAATAAAAGGAGAATCAACTGATAAGTTTCTGAGTTCATATTTGTATCCATCAACAAACGCCCGGAGTGAAATCGAAGTTTTTACCGGTGTTTTGAAAAAATCATTGTCCTGATAATTAATCGAAGGAATCTCGAGAAAATAGTCTTTATTGCCTTTGATGGAAAGATTCTTTACGGAAATATTTCTGTCGGAGATGGAAAGCTTTGCGGAAATATTTTGAATATTTATTGTTTCAACCGGAAAAAAAGGGAGCTCAAACAAGGTTTTTGATTTTTCTTCTGAAGCAAACTTCTTGAAAAGCTCTTCTGTAATCTCTGCATCAACATTTTTAAGCTCAATAAGTTTTACGAATTTTTTGTCAAACCGGGTATTTATGTTGTAAATATTAAGGGCAATAGTCAATTCTCCTGCTTTAATTTTTAAAGCATTATCCATTGAAATTGAGATGCCTTTGATTTTTATTGAAGTGTGCGATGGGAATTCAATGAGCTCATATTCAATTTTAACCCCGAACTCTTCTTTTATTTTGTTAAATATAAAAGGGAAACTAAATTTAATGGTTAAAAAAATAAATATAAAAAAAAGAAAAATGATAAGAAAAAAACTTATTTTTTGCACAACCCACTTTTCTTATTTAAAATGAATGGAGCGGGCGACGGGGCTCGAACCCGCGGCATCAAGCTTGGGAAGCTTGCACTCTACCAACTGAGTTACGCCCGCAGCGAAAAAAATATATCTTTCATTGAGCTTAAAGTCAAGAATTCATGAAAAAGTTTGGCTTAAAATCCAAAAAAAAGATGTTTGTTTATAAAAAATAATCAAATATTAATTTTTGGTTTAAAAATATCTTCAATAATAACGGCGGATTGCAAAAAAGATGTTGACATGTCGGGACTCGGGAATAAGATAGCCACATGTAATTTTGCCTGTGTTTTGATAATGACGCTTGACTGGAGGAGACCGGATGCTCACCAAACCGAAAAAAACGAAGAAAAAATTCAAGCCTTACACCGAAGTTGTGAATGAGCAAAAAGGAGAATTAGAGAGAGATCCGATATTTAGAGATTTAATTGATATTACAACCTATCAAAAGCCTAAGTCCAGATCTGAATGTCTCAAAATGAAAAGACCCTGTCTTTTTGTTTCTTGCAAATATCACCTCTATCTTGATATAAATCCTGAAACAAAATCAATTAAATTCAATTTTCCAGGAAAGGAAGTCTGGGAACTTAAAGAAACCTGTGCTCTTGATGTTGCAGACAAAGGTGGCGTAACGCTTGAAGAGGTTGGCGCAATCATGAATCTTACAAGAGAAAGAATTCGACAGGTTGAAATGAGAGCTCTTCAAAAACTCAAACAAAATAGTGCTAAATATAATATTAAAACACTTTTCTTTTTAAAGTAACGGATAGTTATCTGGCTTGTTTCAGCTTTTGTCTCTGCTGTTGGAGCATCTTTTTTTCCATAATTTATTCAAAAAAGTTATGTAATGAGTAAAGCGGTTTTGGTTCAGGGAAGATTTGGAAGAAAAATAGATTTATGTGAAATTCTGGCACAGAAAAAACTACTCTTTCATATAATCGTAGTATTCACTTCCAAGGTGTGTTATAAGTTCTTCGCCCATCATATAGCGGAGTGTGTTTTTGAGTTTTGTCTGCTGAATAAAAAGGTCATGTTCAGGGTAAAGACCTTCAGCAACCATTGGAGATTTAAAATAAAAGCTTAGCCATTCCTGAGTTCCCCAGTAACCAGCTCTTTTTGCTAAATCCATAAAAAGTGCAGTATCAAGAACAATCGGAGCTGCAAGAATTGAATCTTTGCAAAGGAAGTTTATTTTTATCTGCATAGGCATATTAAGCCAGCCAAAAATATCAATATTATCCCAAGCTTCTTTGTCATCGCCGCGAGGCGGATAGTAGTTAATACGAACTTTGTGGTAGTAGTTTGAGTAAAGATCAGGATATTTATCCGGTTCTAAAACTGTGTCAAGAACGCTGAGTTTTGATACTTCCTTTGATTTGAATGAATCTGGATCATCAAGAACTTCGCCATCTCTATTTCCGAGAATATTTGTTGAGAACCAGCCATTAAGTCCAAGAAGTCTTGCCTTAAAGCCTGGTGCCAAAATTGTTTTCATAAGAGTCTGTCCTGTTTTCCAGTCTTTTCCAGCAATAGGAGTTTTCATTTTTTCAGCAAGTTCCTGGATTGCTTTAATATCAACAGAGAAATTAGGTGCTCCATTAATATAAGGAATTCCCATTGAAATTGCTGCATAAGCATAAATCTGGCTAGGAGCAATATCTGGATGGTTTTCAACTAATGCTTTTTCAAAATTAGCAAGTGTTTCATGAGCTTCTGATGGCTTTCTGTAAGCTTCGGTTGAGCCGTTCCAAACCATTACCGCTCTGTTACACCCTTTTTCTTTCATGGTGTTTTTGATATCTTCCATGAGCTGATTAGCCATATCCATGTGGTTTTTGCCTGTTTTTTTGTTTGGCCCGTCTATCAGCTTAACAAACTGATTGTAGAAAACAGCTTTCATCGGCTTTATTGCTGAAAGCTCTTCTTTAACAGGCTCATAGTGTTCGCGACGAACAACGCCTGCTTTTACAGCAACTTCGTACATATTATCTTCAAAAATATCCCAGCCAGCAAACTCGATTGTGTTGAAATCAGCAAGTGGCGCAAAATCTTTGATAAGGGGTGCTTTGTGATCTGTTCTTTTGCCCAGGCGGATGTGTCCCATCTGCGTTAAAGAACCAATGGGATTAGCAAGTCCTTTTCTGATATTGAGGATACCGGTTAATACAGTTGAAGTGATAGCTCCCATACCAGCGAAGAGAATAAGCAGTTTGCCGTCTGCTGACTTTATTTCTCTTTTCATAATTAAGTCTCCTGAAAAAGTTACTAAAAAAAACGCGGCGGCACTAAGCAAATTTTGTGCCGGAAACAACTATAGTATTTTCGGTCTTTTACGCAAGTAATTATATAAAATAGGTTTAACAAATTCTGAAACATGTAAAAAAAATTTACAAATTTAAGTCGGTATAAAAATTAACATGATTTAAAAAGATGGTGCCGGAGGTCGGAATCGAACCGACATGAGCTTGCGCTCGCTGGATTTTGAGTCCAGTGCGTCTACCAGTTTCACCACTCCGGCACTATGGAACGGCCTTATTTTAATAAGCTAAGAAGCAAAGTCAAATTTTATATTGGTCAAAAGGTGTAAAAAATTGATTTTTATACTTTAATCAATAAAATCGGTTCGGTAAATTTTTTATGAATTGTCAACAGCTAAGGGGTTTATTATGTTTCAGGAAATGAGAAAAAAAAGCGGTTCTTGGATTATTTCCGGTATGTTCTTTATGATTATCCTTACTTTTGTTCTTGGGTTTGGTGTGGATCCGCAGGGCTGCGCTTCTGAATCAAAAGACATTGCTGTTGTAAATGGAGAGAGTATTCCTATGTCTGAGTACCGTTCTGCATACAACAATATGCTCGATTATTTTCAGAGAATGGGGCTTAATGATGAAATGATGAAAAAATTAGGACAGGATCCTGCAAAAAAAGCACTGGAACAGCTGATTGCGACAATGCTTCTTTCTCAGGAAGCAGAGAGACTCGGCTTTTTTGTCTCAGAAAAAGAGGTTGCAGAGTCAATAGTTGAGACTCCTTATTTTCATACAAATGGCAAATTTGACAAAGAGCTTTACACAAAAATTGTTCTTTACCAGATGAATTCAACAATTAAACAGTACGAAACCAAAGTGAAAAGAGAGCTTCTTGCTAATAAATTGAAAAGCTATTTTGATGCTTCAGTTGATATTTCAAACAAAGAGCTTGAAGAAGAATATATCAAGGAAAACGAGAAAGTATCGCTTGAGTATGTTGAGTTTTCATCAGAAACATTGAAAGAAGACGCAAAAACCAAAATGAAAACCACGATTGATGAAAATGCGGCAAAAGATTTTGCAGCTAAAAATGAAGCCAGAGTTAAAGCTTACTACGAAGATCACAAAGATAAATTTGTTGCTGATGAGAAAGTTAAAGCAAGCCATATTCTTGTGAAAGTAGACGAAAAAATGAAAGATGAAGATGCAAAGAAAAAGGCAGAAGATGTTTTAAAGCAGGTTAAAGAGGGCAAAGATTTTGCTGAACTTGCAAAGAGTTTTTCTGATGACGGCAGCGCAGCTCAGGGCGGCGACCTTGGCTTTTTTGGAAAAGGCCAGATGGTTCCTGAATTTGAAAAAGTAGCATTTACACTTAAAAAAGATGAAGTTTCCGAGCTTGTTAAAACCCAGTTCGGTTACCACATAATCAAAGTTACAGACAAAACCGAAAAATCGGAGATAGCTTTTGAGCAGGCTAAAGCAGACATCGCAAAAACACTTATGCTTGAAGAAAAAATGAAAACAATGTATGAGGCAGAGGCAAATAAAGCACTTTCTCTTCTCAAAAATACAGCATACAAGTCAGAGGATCTTTCAAAAGATATGGCTGACTGGAATGTTGAGATGAAAGAGGCAAAAGATGTTAAAAAATCAGCAAGATTTGTTCCTGGCCTTGGAATGAGCGACAGTTTTATGACCAAGTTGTTTGCAGAGAAAAATATTCCTGCATTTATTGGTGAAGTTATCAAAGTTGATGGAAAAGCATTTGTTGTAAAAATTAAAGAACACCTTCCTGCTGATATTAAAAAGTTTGAAGAAGAAAACTCAGGACTTAGAGACAAGCTTAAAATGGCTAAAGTTCAGGGCGTTTTCAGTGCTTACTTAAAAAATCTTGAGAAAAACGCTTCGATAACCAGACATGAATTTTCCAAAAAATCAGAAGAAGAGTAATTATTAATTCTATTTATTTCCCAGTTTTTCAAGGTATTTATGAATTCATCAGAAGAAAAAATCAAAGAACTTAGAGCAAAAATAGATGAGCTTGATGGCAAAATTGTTGAGCTTTTAATCCAAAGACTTGATGTTGCCGCATCTGTAATTGAAGCAAAAAAAGCAAGTGGCTTTAGTAATGAAGACAAATCAAGAGAATCGCTGATACTCGAGCGGCTTTTGGCAAAAGCCGGAAAATACAGGACAATAGTGGGTGATATTTATGAGAGGATTTTTAAATGGGTAAAAACGGGAAAAGTGTGAAAAAAGAGAAGCCATCAAAGCCGGCTGTGAAAAAATCTGCCGGTAAAAAAGGCAAGTCAGGCAAATTCGGGTTTTTCAAAATAGTTGAAACACTCATTATTTTTGCGGCTGCTCTTGTGATTTTCTATCTTTATAACACTGATAAAACAAACAAATTCTGGCCGGAAGAGACTCAAAAAAAAAGTCTGAAAAAAGAGAGAGTTCCGCAGAATAAGGAAAAAGATTGGAAAAAATTTACAACGCCCGAAAAATATAAAATTGATAAACGGTTTTATGCTTTTAAAGGTGGTGAGATTTATTTTGATGAAGATATTGAATCTGCTCTTGTTAGTGTAATAGATGAGGCAAGTTCTTCAGTAAAAGCAGTTAGTTACACTTTTGGCAACGGCCCGTTGGCTGATGCGTTGGAGCGGGCTCACAAAAGAGGTGTGAGTGTTGAGCTTGTGTGCGGGAAAATGAATAATAACCAGAATCCTCCTTATAAATTTGTCCTTTTTGAGCCTAGAAATGCAATTATGCATGAGAAGTTTATTATTGCTGATAGTGGGAAAAAAGTAGTAATTACAAGCTCTAACCTTACAGATAACAATCAGAAAAATAATGCTGTTGTTTTTTACAATGTCCCCAAACTTCTCTCTATACTTTCAAAAGAATTTGACTACTTAAAGAACCGTGAGTACGGCAAAGAGTGTACTGACGGGTGTAATTTTGAATATGGTCGAGTTTTCTTTTCTCCCGGGCGTGTTTGCAGTAATGTCAAAAAAGAAATTCTTAGCGCAAAAAATCATATAAATATGGCAATGTACACTTTCACTCTTGGCACTCCGATGGTTACAGGTCTCACCAAAGTTGTAAATAACGGAATAAGGCTTGATGCACTTGTTGATGACTGGAATATGAATGGTGATGATGAAACAAACCTTAAAGCTCAAAAGTTTTTTTCCTCGCTTGGCGCAGATATAGATTTTGACAATATGGAAACAGTCTCTGCAAAAAAGTTGATGCTGCACCATAAATTCAGTGTGATTGATGGTAAAAAACTTGTTTTCGGCTCTATGAACTGGACAAAATCCGGGTGTTACAAAAACAGAGAACTAACTGTAATTACACTTGATTCAGAGCTTGCGGCTGCTTTTGAAAATTATTATGAGTCTCTTAACAAGCTTTTGGATTAGTGATTATTTTTTAGGTTCTGCGGCTTTTGCTGCTTCTTCTTTTATTTTGTCTTCATCAGCATCGAATTTTACACCTTCTTTTGCGCCTGCATCTTTAAGCATTTGTTCGATTTCAGAGAATTTTCCTGTTCTTGAGTAGATAAGAGCAGTATTTCCCATTTTTTTCTCTTTTCTATTAACCATCGCCCCTTTTTCCAGCATCACTTTAACAACTTCGCTGTGTCCATTCATTGCTGCAAGTGTAAGCGGAGTCCAACCTTCATAATCGTAGCCTTCCAAGTCAATCTTCTTGATTTTGAATTTTTCTACAAGTGGCTTGTTTTCTTTATCTTTTTTGAAAGGGCTTGGTCTTTCAACTGTAATCTCTTTTTTCCCTTCCTCTATCAAATAAGCTGCTGCTTCAGCAAGCCTTTTTTCTTTTTCAACATCACCTTTTGGCAGAGCAACAACAAAGAAGAGGGGATTCCTGAGTATTTTTGCTTCTGTTTCTTCAAGTTTGGCCCCTTTTTTAACAAGAAGCTTTAAAATCTCGGTGTATCCGCCCTCTGCCGCATACATAAGAAGATTTTTTTTGTCAATATCATAAGCAGTTTTTTTCTCTTTTCTCTCTTTTTCAACTTCATTTTCCTGACCTGTTTTTCTGTCTGCCACCATCTCTTTGTATTTGATGATATCTTCAACAATAACAGGGACTTTCTTTGATATAAGTGTTTCAACAAGCTTTACATCGCCAGTTTCTATTGCGTAGAAAAGAGGTGTTCTTTTCATGTTGTCAATATTGTCAACCAGGATTCCTTTTTCAAGAAGGAATTTTGCTGCATCAACTTTTTTCTCCTGAAGAGCAAAAGTAAGTGCGTTCTTGTTGTATTTGTCAAGCTGATTAATGTCTGAGCCTTTTTCAATCGCGCTTTTCATAAGCTCAACATTGCCAGAAAAAGAGGCAGCCATAAGTGCATTTCTGTTAAAATTATCAAGAGCTTTCCAGTCATTTTTCTCAGAAACCATATTTACAATATCACTGTTTCCGCTTTTAAGAGCTGCAAAAAGAATAGATTCACCATCAGCTTTTTTCGCACCAGCATCTGCTCCTTTTGAAATCAGGAACTCTGCAAGCTCTTTGTTCCCTTTCATTGTGGCACAGAAAAGAGGTGTTTTGCCTTTATCATCTTTTGTGTCAACCGCAGTTCCGGAATTTACAAGTTCCTTTACTTTTTCAGGATTTGCGCCGCAAGCAGCATCAATAACTGGCGGAACGCTTTTCTTTTCCTCAGCAAGAGTATCTTCTTTGCCTTCAAGTTTTTTCTTTTCAGCAACAGCCAGATCCTGAGCTTTTTTAATCTCAGCAGTTTTTTTCATCTCTTCTTCCATTCTGTTTTTTCCGCTATCGCAAGCCCAGGCACCAAGAATAGATAAAGCACACAAGAAAACAACCAACCTTTTCATCGAAAACCTCCTTAAAAATGAATAAAATCCAAGCGTTCTGCTACATTATCATATAAGAAATCAATTTACAAATTTTAAACAAGGCAATTAGTGAGATTTTTGGCTTTTAAGGCTGACTTTTTTTAATAGTAACTCTGGAAGCTTTTGCTTTTGTTTTTTCTGATATTATTTCATTTAAAGGAATTCTGTGAATAAAAACATCTTTGTCGGTCAGAATTGATGGTTCAAGAAAATTTATTCCGGCAATATAGATAAATTCTTTTTCTATCCATAAAACAGGGGCAGAGTCACCGACAAGTTCTGTGTGAATTTGTTTCAGGTATACATTGTCAGATGCATCAACCGCAATAATAAATGACTCGTTTGCTGGGCTTAAGTCCCAATATCCATCTTCTTCATCTTCAATAATTGTTTCTTCGGGCGTTCCATCGTCATCAATATCTCCAGAAGAGACTCCAACAAAATAAAAGACACCACCGCTTTCAATCCCTTTGTAGATTCGGGTTGATTCTGAATAATTATTATCAACCCTTTGTTTTTCTATTCCAACCTCCATTGATAAAATTTCGCTACTCTTGTTTATTGAGAGTGTACCATAACCTATTATTGAAGAATGATCTTCATAAACAAACTCTTTTAATATGATTCCTGAGTAAATAGAGGTTTTGCTCTTTTCATCATAAAACAAAAAATCTGAATTTTTCAATCCAAAGGTAATGCTGTGTTTTTCCTCACAAAAATCATTTTCTCTGAGATTTATAATAGGATCAGGAAGCTCTTGATTTGGATCCGCTATAATAATTTGCGGGTGTGACACAAGAATTGACCAATTATCCTCTATTTTATTAAGAGACATGGGTATTTTTATTAGTTCTTCATTAAAATAAATTTTTCTTGTTTTAACAATATCTTTGCTGATTTCATTGAACGATATGGATTTTCCAAGATTTTCATAGACATCACCATAAGCGCATGCAGTGTAGAATTTATCCTTAATTTTCTTTAAACTGTAGCAAATGCTCCATCCGCGATCCTCCCAACCTATAAAAGACCAGGTATCGTCTGGGTGAAGGGTTGCTATAACAGTCTTAGCCTTACCTTTGTTTTGCTGAGAAGATGTTTCATCAATGTCGCCTGAATCTGTAATTGTAATCGTGATATGAATATCCTGATTTTCAGGATCTTTTATAATACTTGTTGCTTGAACTAACTCTCCTTCAAAATGATATTTCACCAGTTTGCCGTCTTTTTTGTAGTGATAGAGAAACTCTTTGTAGTCTGTCTTAATTGTCTGAAAAAATCCGACCAGATAAAGGTCTTCATTTTCAGATACAAAAAAATCAAAGACACTTCCATTTTTTTCATCACTTTTTATATATAAAGAAGCATAGTTTTCATATTCATCCCAGCTATATTCGCTCTCTTCTCGAATAAGCTTAAGGCCATAGTTTTTTTCAGCATTTTCGTAAAGTTTGTGTTCTTCTGGTGGCAGACAATTATCACTGTCTGAAATAATTTCAGAATCAGCAGAATCTGTGTCAATATTATCGTTATCAAAGTCAGAGCCTAAATCATTGTCGAAGTCATTAATTAATAAATCAGACTCCAAATCTGTTGAGCTAATATCATTATCAACAGTTGCGGATTCATCCTCATTTGATGTTTTCTTGTCATTGCTGCATGAAATAATAAAAAACATAACAAAAAATAAAAGCAAAAACTTACGGTTTACCATTAAATAACCTCCTAAAAAAGGGCGGCCAAAGCCGCCCGAAATAATTAATCCTCACACAGATATGTTTGTGCTGGATCTTGGCAGTTTCCAACAAAATCGTATTCAGGATAATGATTGGTTAAAAATGCTCTAACCCAGATATAATTAACCGGGTTAGGGTTAGGGAATATAAAAAGTGGCATTCTAAACCAATTATATGCTCTTATATGAACCTGATAGACGGTATCATAATTTGGAGCACCTGCAGGAAGATATATATAGTTTTGTGTCGTGTAATAATAATAATCTGTTGTTGTTGTATCTGAGTGGTAATAAACTCTTGCTTCTATTCCATCATAACTTCCATATTTACTCCAAACACAATAAAAGGTCTGCCCTGAATATGTTCCTGACTGACAGTTCAAGTAGTCTGGCCCATTATAACCATTTGCCATCATTGGAATTTCAGAAACAAATTCTTCAACGCTCATTGTTTTTGCATCTGAAACAGCTTTTTCATTTTCTTCAATTCCTTTCATTTCGGCCATTTCCGCCATTTCATTTTCATAAAAAATTTCATACTCAACACCTGCTTTTTCAAGAGCGTCTATTAAGTGTTTCTCTGTCATTTTTTCTTTTTTTGCTGCAAAAAGTGAGGTCGCTATTAAAATCATTGTCAATGTAACTAATATCTTTTTCATTAAAAAACTCCTAAAATTAAAAAATTAAATAAATTCAATTTAAAACCTGAAAAATTATTTTGTGAAAAAGATTTGGCGGAGAACGGCTCT
>CAZISX010000010.1:22563-24966 GCA_964542005.1 uncultured Spirochaetales bacterium | reverse complement strand
GAGTTCTGAGTTCTGAGTTCTGAGTTCTGAGTTCTGAGTTCTGAGTTCTGAGTTCTGAGTTCATTTTTCTCTTATTTTTAAAAATTCATTAAAAAATTATATAATAAGAGTTAAAAGTCAAGAAAAAAGTTAGATAAAAATTTCAAGAGAGTTGTTTTATGAATTTAATTGTTAATGATTATGCGAGTTTGTGTCGCAATAATTGGGATTGGGCGATATGTTTGAAATCAGTCTTAAAACAGTTTCTTTTTGGTTGATGTAGCGTTTTGGAATCGACGCAAAGAGAAATGGTGTTTGCTTTATTCTTTAATAAAACAAGGTAATTAGTGAGATTTTTGCTCAGTCAACTCAACAAGAACGCCTTTTGATTCTTTTGGATGGATAAATGCTATTTTTGTGCCGTGCGCTCCCATTCTAGGTTTTTCATCAATAAGTCTGGCACCTTGCGCCTTTAATCTTTCAAGCTCTGTTTCAATATTTTCAACATCAAAAGCAAGATGATGGATGCCGGTTCCTTTTGATGCAATAAATTTTGCAACAGGACTCTCTTCACTTGTTGGTTCAAGAAGTTCAATTCTGCTCTCGCCAATTTTGAAAAAAGCAACCTTAACCTTTTGTTCCTCAACAATTTCATCGCCTTCATATTCAATGCCCAGCACATCCTGATAAAACTTCATGTACTCTGCAATGTTTTCTACCGCGATGCCGATATGATTGATTTTTTTTACTGCCATTTTTTCCTCCGCTGTTAATGTTTTGGCGCAAAATAGTAGCATATTTTTCCGGATTTGCAATTTATCAAAGAGCTAAAAACGAGGCAATGAAAATTATTTGACCCTAAATTTAGGCCAATAAAGTTATTTCGCCAAATTTACTTCACCTTTTATAAAAAATTGATACTATTTAAGCGGTGTTTTAGTTAACTTTTTTGCAGGAATGAGATATGGTTTTCAGTTCTTCTGTTTTTTTGTTTTTGTTTCTTCCGCTGGTTTTGTATCTTTATTACAATATTCCAAAATTTGGCCGGAATTTTTTTCTTCTTATTGCAAGCCTTATTTTTTACGCGTGGGGCGAGGGGCTTTTTGTTCTTGTTATGCTTTTTTCGATAACAATGAACTATCTTTTTGGTCTTGCTATAGAGAAATTCCGAAGTAAAGACAAGACTTTCCTGGCAATTGCAGTTATCTCCAATCTTGGACTTCTAGGTTTTTACAAGTACGCAAATTTCTTTGTTGACACAGTTAATCCAATTTTGCAAATGTTTTCAATGCCATTGCTTGAGATAAATCGGGTTCATCTTCCCATCGGTATCTCTTTTTTCACATTTCAGGCACTTTCCTATGTTATTGATGTCTACAGAAAAGAGCACGCAGCCCAGAAAAATCTTTTTAGCAGTGCTCTTTATATAACACTTTTCCCTCAGCTTATTGCTGGCCCTATTGTCCGATATGTTGATGTTGCGGATCAAATTAATGAAAGAACTGTAACAAAAGCTAAGTTTTTATCGGGAGTTGAACGATTTACCGTTGGTCTTGGTAAAAAAGTTCTTTTAGGCAATCCGCTTGCCGAGGTTGGGGATAAGGTTTATGCAATTCCGGCAGATCAGCTTACAACCCCAATTGCATGGTTTGGAATTTTTTGCTGGGGACTTCATATTTATTTTGATTTCAGCGGATATTCAGACATGGCAATTGGCCTTGGCAAAATGTTTGGGTTTGAATTTCTTGAGAATTTTAACTATCCATACATTGCCCGTTCAATCAGAGAGTATTGGACAAGATGGCATATTTCTCTTTCAACCTGGCTGAAAGATTATCTCTACATTCCACTTGGCGGCAGCAGAAAAGGTGAGTTTAGGACATACATAAATCTTATTATTGTTTTTGTTGTCTGCGGTTTGTGGCACGGGGCTGCATGGAATTTTGTCATTTTTGGGATGCTTCAGGGTCTTATTATGACTTTTGAGCGGCTTGGATTTGAAAAATTTATAATGAAGCTGTGGAGGCCAGTCGGACATCTCTATTTTACAGCAATGATTTTAAGCACATACGCTATTTTTCGCTCTGACGACATGAGTTATGCAGGTGCAATGCTTAAATCAATGTACGGTTTCGGTGCTGAAATTTCTAAATACAAACTTTCTTCTTTTACTGAGTGGAAAGTTCTTGCAACTGCTTTTATCGGTATTTTTGCATGTCAGCCGCTTTTTCATAATTTTAAGAATACAATAATAAAAAATGGCGAAAGTGGCAAACATTACAAGATGTTAAAAGCTTTTTATGCGGTTGCTTTAGTTGCTGTTTTTGTTGCTTCCTGCGTTATGCTTTCAAAGGAAGAATATAACCCCTTTGTTTATTTCAGGTTTTAGTCATGAAAAAATTAATTATAACAACCCTGGCTCTT
>CAZISX010000010.1:0-22553 GCA_964542005.1 uncultured Spirochaetales bacterium | reverse complement strand
AAAAGACAAAAAATGATTTTGAATACTACATTTCGCAATCTTTTACCGAGGAAGAGTGGGATGTTGCAACCAAATTTGTTGCAGAAATTGATGATGTCGGACAGAGGGCTTTCCACAAAAAAGGGACAATGAATTATTTCCTGAAGCCTTATAAAGGCAAGTATTACAATGTTAATTCAGAGGGATTCCGCGGTGCGGAAATTACGCCAAAAGCACCTGATGAAATTAGAATAATGGTTCTTGGCGCCTCTGTTATCTGGGGAATGTATGTTCCTGATAATGAGACAATTCCAGCGATGCTTGAATCAAAACTAAAAGCCCACTACAAAAAAAAGATTACGGTTTACAATCTTGGAATCGAGGGATACAACTTTCAACGCTCATTTTCTTTAGCAAAAATAATTGGTTATAAAATTCAGCCAGACATAATTGTTTTTTACACAGGGATAAGTGATATCTGGTACAGCTACGGGCCAGGCTATATCAAACTTGAGCCTTTCCAGGACAATAACCCGCATATAAATCCTTTTTTTGATAAAGAACGAAAGTACGATCGCGAAATTGATAAAATTGTTCGCAAAACCAGGCTCGGAAATATTTTTTATAAAGAGCTTGAGTCAGCTAAAATTTTTGGTAAAAAGGAGAGTGAAGGCCTCATTAAAATGAGCGATGCCCAGATGCATGCATTTATTGTTAATTCAGATTCTTTTGCTGATGGCCTTCTTGCTGATATAAAAATTGCGAAAAATCACTATGACGAAAGAGGGGTAAAAACAGTTTTCTTCTTTGACAATATGCTTTCCACAAAGAAAAACAAGACAGCGCTTGAAAAAACATTTATGGTTCAGTTTGAACAGGTTCTGCCAAATTTTGAGTACTACACAGAGCTTTGTCTCAAATCTCTTTTTAATCAGAAGGAGTCGCAAATTATTCATCCGACCTACAATGTTTTTGACAATGTAGATGGTGAAATTTTTTGGGATGCACTTCATATAAATCCAAAAGGACACCGTGTTATTGCTGACAAAATGTTTGAAATTGTTAAAGAAAACAAGTTTGTTGAACAAGTTATAAAAGAGCGGTCTATTCCGTGATTAAAGGATTCTTATGAAATTAATTATTGGCGGCTTATTTTTCTTTTTCTTTTTTCTTTTTGCTTTGGAAGAAAAAGTTGTCAATATTCCCGCAAAATCAAAAACAATTACAATGCAGAAAACTATACCAAATGAAGAAACTGTTTTGGGTGTTTCTCCGGAAGAAATTAAAAAATGTGAAGAAACCGATAAATACTCGCCAATTGCTTTTTTCTGGAGCGGAACACTGGTTGTTTCTGTTGGAGTTTTGCTCCTGTTTATTCTTCTTGTAATCAAAGCCAAGCTTATGCTCAATGAAGCTGTGCTTGTGAAAAAATTTGGCAAACTGGTCGCGCCATTAAAAGAGAGCGTTGCTCAGAAAAATCAGGAAATTGCTATACTTAGATCAGAATTGTCCGCAAAAGGAGATGCCGATTCTCTTCTCGAAGAAGTTAAGAGCCTCTCGAAAACAATTGATGAAAAAAACAAAATAATAAACCAGCTTACCACGCAAATATCTATTTTAAGCGATAATCCCAAATCTATACAGTCTTCGGTTGATACTGCCTCAACAGAGATAATTGAAAACCAGAGAAAAGAGATTGAGCTTATTTCGAAAGAAAAACTTGAGTTTCTGGAGATGATAGAAAATCTTCAGAAACAAATTGTTCAAAATAAGGAGGCTGAGTCTTTTCGGGAAAACACACTTTCTCAAAATGCTCTCGATGATTTGATTTCGACATCAGGATATGTTGCTCCCCCAAAGCAGGAGCGGCCAGAAAGAGATTATGCTTCTGAGGCAATGCTTGAAGAGGTAATGAGTGGCAAATCGGGTGGCGTTTCTGGTGGAAGCGTAATTTCTCAGGAAGATTTAGATGCTCTAATTAGCGGCGTTGTAAAAGAGGCACCAGTCAAAAAAGAAGAGCCAATTTCTTTAGAAAGTGGACTTTCTCAAAGTGATTTAGACATTCTTATGGCAGGTTTAAATTCAAAACCTGCAGAAGCTCCTCTCCCAAAAGAACCGCCTAAAGGAGACCTTTCTCAGGAAGATTTAGATGCTCTCTTTAAATAATTGTAAGTCTCAGGTTCTTGTTATTGGTGGATTTGATCCAACAACAGGCGCAGGAATAACGGCTGATATTGAGGCCGTAAAAGAATCCGGAGCATTTCCGCTGGCAATACCATCGCTTCTAACACTTCAGAATACAAGCTCTTTTTATGGTTCAGATTTGGTTTCTGCAAACTATCTACAGTCAGCCTATAATCTGCTCTCTATGGAGTTTTTGCCATCTGTCATAAAGCTTGGCCTGCTGCCGATAAATGATGAGAACTACCTTAAAACACTGAAAAAATTGTTTGACGGCAAAATAGTTGTCATTGATCCTGTTTTAAAAGCAACCTCATCTGATAAATATGGTTCAATTTCTCCATATTTCAAAGAATTTTTAAGTGGTAAAAATGTAATAATTACACCCAACAAAAAAGAGCTTAGAGTAATTATCTCTACATTCTTCAAAGAAATTGAAGAGTTATCCGATGAAGAGTGTGCCGGGATTTTATCATCCAACTTTTGCCGTGCTGTTGTCCTCAAATATGAAGGCGAATTTGGCAAAGTGCTTCTTGCCGAAAAAGGGGCTCTCTTAGAAATCTCTTTTGAGCGGAAAAATCTTTTGAAGCCGGTTCATGGAACTGGATGCAGGTTTGCCTCATCACTCAGCGCACATCTTGCTTGTGGCGAAACGCTTCAAGGTGCGACAGAAAAAGCATGTAATTATATGAGCAAAAAACTTGAATCAATTATTTCTTTTGAGTCGTGCAGTCAGGATTTTTTGTAGAAGCCTACTTTAAAACAGTTGATTCTGATACTTTTTCTGCAACCTTAATTTCAGGAATAATTGAATCACAGAAAAGCTTTCCTATGTTTGATTCAATCTCTTTCCCGTTTAGCGAAGAGATATAAAAATATGATTCTGTCTTAACTAAGTTGCTGAACTTGCTGGTTGAAAGCGATGCCGTGAATGGTATTGACATGCTTGAATTTGATGTTGATGTTTTTCTTTTTACAAATTTCAAGCATTTCGTGTTGAAAAGATATTTTTTTTTCAGAGCGCAGGTAAAGAGTTCCGGGCCTGAAACTTCTTCTGATGGAATTTGTATGTTGCCCTCAATTGTGTATCGGTCAAAAAGAAAAAGTTCCTCCTTTTTAGGATTTTCCATGATTGAAAAACTGCTTTTATTGATTACTCGCAGGAGGTGTTCCTTTTTGTTCTGAGTAATTCCGCATGTTTGATTTTTTGATTTTAAAACCTGCTGAAAAGAGTCGAGAATATGTGCTTTGGAGAATTGAATTACAGAATTTTCATCAAAAGAAGATTTCCCTTTCTGCCTGTTGAGTGGTTTGCAGGAATAGCTTTTTGACCATTTCGTAAATTCAGCAGTATCTTTATTTATTGTAATTATTATCTTTTTGCCGGACTCTGTCTCTTTTTCATAGCTTTTACCGCTTTTTTGAAGGAGAAAACTCATTTCAGGCTTTTCAAACAGAGCACTTTCATTATAGCTGTAAATATCGGCCGTAACTTCTTTTTGAGAACCTTCAATATGAATAAAATGTTCATCGCATAAAAAATCGCCTGAGATTTTTTCTTTGCATCCGACAAACAACAAAACCGTGAAAATTAGAAAACTAAAAAACTTCATAAAGTCCTATCTGAAAAATCAAAGCAGTTCATTCCCCTTTAAATAACAGAGTCATTAATGTATGTATAACACACTGCGTTATTATTACAAGAAAAAGCACATCTACATTGACATTCTAAATCATTTTGATAAAATTCCGCGTTATTTTAATTTGGAGGCAAATTATGAAATTTTTTCTTGTTTTAGTGCTTTTGGCATTGTCTTTTCTTTTTATTTCCTGTGCAACATCTGATTCCGGCAGTCAGACTGGCAGCAATCTAACAGATTCCGATACTTTAGGAGGCGATAGCTATATTCCTGCGGAAGATGTTGAAAATAGTGGAGATATTGACAATACTCCGGCAGAAGAAAATAATCAGCCTGATCTTAATCCGCCGGATAGTATTCCAGAAAATGAAGTGGATGACTTAGCTACAGATATTGATTCAGCCCCAGATATTGATGGAGTACCAACGCCTGATGAAGAAATAATTGTTGGCGAGCTTGCAATTACCAATAAAGTCAAAATTGAGACAACAATGGGCGATCTTGTAATCGGTCTTTATGGCAAAGAAATGCCTAAAACAACAGCAAACTTCATGAGTTATGTCGGAAAAAGTTTTTATGACGGTCTTGTTTTTCACAGAGTAATCAAAGATGCTGTTATTCAAGGCGGCGGATTCGAGGATAAGGAAAAAAGTCTTATATCCAGACAAACAGACGCTCCTATAGCTCTTGAAACAAATCCTAAAATCAAACATGTAAAATATATAATTTCGATGGCCAGAACGAATGACAAAAACAGCGCAACTTCACAGTTTTTTATAATGGTTGGCGACAAACCTGAGCTTGATGGTGAGTATGCAGCGTTTGGAATAGTTCTTGAAGGTCAAAGTGTTGCCGATGCTATTTCACTTGTTCCCACAGAAAGCAGAAAAAATGGAATTTTCAAAGATGTGCCAGTTACGCCTATTGTGATGAATAAAGTTACAGAAATTAAGTAGTTATTTGATTCCTTTTTCGTTCATCAAATCAGAATATTTCTTGTCAGTTCCAGAAATGTGAGAAACAAGCCACTCTTTTAAAAAGTTGGCAATTTCCATTCCCATCATAACAGTTTTCCCTTCTACCAGTTTTTTGTTGTACTGGATAACTTTTTCAATAAATTTAGCATGTTCAGCCTTGTGAGCAGCAAGCGCAGGGTAGCCAGCACTCTCGAGCAGCTTTTCTTCTTCTTTGAAGTGGTAGATTGTGTAATCCCCGATTTCTTTAACAATATCGGCAACAATGCTGTTTGCCTTTCCCTGCTTCATTGCATCAAAAAGATTGTTTATAATAGCTATAAGCTTCTGATGCTGTTCATCCAGAGTTTTGACTTTAACGCTAAGATCAGGTGTCCATTTAAACATTGACATAATATCCCTCCCAAATTTTTAAAAACCATGTACGCATATTAGCAATAAAAAGATTTAATGTAAAAAAAAAATTGAAAGCAGTACGGATTGTTGAATTTAAGAGAGTTGGGAATGAGAATAATAAAAAACTTGTCTTGAAAATTAATGGCTTTTATTATCTAACCACAAGCTATTACCAGCATTCTTATAGATACAGTCTGAACAAAAACTATTTTTTCTATTGACATAACACCAAAAAATCATATATTAACCCCAGTTCATTAACTTGGAGGTTAATTGTGGAAAGACTTGTTTCAAAAATCGTTTTTTTAGTTTTTGTTGTTTCTTTTTCGGCACTTCTTTTGGGCGGAAATGTTTATCAGTCAATTTCAGTCAATAAAAACGGGTACATCGTTAATGGCGAGTACAAACTTTTGCGTGGCGGAACTATTCAGTGGTTTAGAATGCCGTCCGGCGAATGGGAAGATAAAATCAAAAAGTTCAAGGCAGCAGGTTTCAATACAATTGATATGTATGTTGCATGGAATAATCACGAAAAGGAAGATGGTGTTTTCACTTTTGCAGAGCCGGATATTCGCGGTTTCCTTGATCTTGCGAAAAAACACGGATTATTTGTCTACTTCCGTCCCGGCCCATATTTTACAAATGAATATAATGGCGGCGGTGTTCCTTCCTGGCTTCTTGATAAATCAACTAAAAAATCTAAGGAGTTGGATGGTCTTGTAAATATGAGAACTGAAGATCCTGATTATCTTTTCTATGTTGAAAGATACCTTCACGAGCTTAATCTTGTGATAAAACCGTATCTTATTTCAAACGGCGGCCCGATTATTCTCTATTCTGTAGAAAATGAGTACAACTGGTTTGAGATTTTTCACGAGGTTGATAAGGTTTTCTGGTATGACGGCGGTTTTGAAAGAGATCCTTTTATGGAGCTTGATACCTACACATACATGTCATCGCTTCGTGATATTGTTCAAAATGATGAGATTGATGTTCCAATTACAACCTGCCCGGGAGCTGCAAAAGTTAGCGGGATGGGCGGAGTCGAAGATATTATTCCTATGCCGAATCTCTACATCCAAAACGGAACAGAAAAACTGGTTTATGATACAATCACAGATATGCACAATCCGGCAAATCATGGCGGAAGTTATGCTGATTTTCCAAGTGGTCTAACAGAATCTGACAGACTTGCAAGCAGAATGAAGCGGACTTTTATGGGCGGAATGGATAGTTTTTTTGCGTTTAATATTGTTGGAATGCACCAGGAAGGCTACAATAATGCAATAGTTATGAATAATGCAGGGCCAAAAGCTGTTTTTGATTTTGATTTAGATTCTCTGCAGAATCTTTTTCTTAGCCCGATGGTTGGTTATTTTGGCGGAGTTGTTGATTATTACGGCGCAATCAGTCCAAGCGGCCTGCTTCGTGAAAAATTCTACCAGTTCCGCAGAACAAACATGTTTCTTGACAGTGTTGAGCACCTTATCGCGCCTCTTGAAAAGCCGATGAGAAGCGGAATTGACAGCAATAAAGTTGCAATTATTTCAAACATTATCGGTTCAAAAGAGGGCAACAAACAGGTTCATTACTGGTTTGACGCTGGTTTCGGCAGATATTTTATCTCACTTCTTAATGAGACAGGAACTCCGCAGATTCTGACGCCTGAATCAATAATATTTGACGGGGAAAAAATTCCGAAATATACAAATATTACAGTTCCAGTTGAGATTTATCCCGGCTTTTACGAAGAGGGAACCGGCACCGGAATCAGCTCTGAAACAGAACTTTATTATGACATGATTCTGGCTACAAACCTTGAAGTTTCTGAAAGTGCAACAATCCACTATTCAACAAGTGAAATCCTGACGAATAGAAGTTTTAATAATGGCAAAATTGTTGTTTTATACGGCGCAGAGGGAAGTGAAGGCGAGACAAACCTTGTTTTTGATGGAAATGCTGAGATTCTCTGGCTTGATCAATCAATCAAAATTGAAGAATCAAACAGCTCGGAACTTACAATTTCCTACACCCACGAACCAAACAAAATTGCAGTAATAAAAACCGCAAGAGGTGAAAAAATTACGATTTTAATCACAACATTAAAGGAATCCGGCAGAATCTGGTTCTTCAACAATGGCAGTGATTATCTTGTAACCTCTCTTCTGTATGCAGATGAAAAAGAGGACAACTTAGGAATAACTGCAGAATTTGACCAGTTAATAGAAGAATTTATGACAATTTCAGGCAGCAACACCGTTTTTGAGGAGCTTCAGATAAAAGGATCATACAACCCGGTTACTGGTGCGACTTTTTATACAACTCCACAAAATGATATAGCTCCAACCCTGCCGGCAATTACTTCAGGCAAAGTTATCAGTGATATTGATGAAACAAAGAGAGGGTTCAACGCCTCAAGCTGGAAAAGCTACACCGGCTTTCCTAAAAATCTTGAAAAATCAGCTATTTATGATGGTCACGCATGGTACAGAGCGGAATTCAATCTTGCTTCAATCCCTAAGTTTTCTGCTGGATTATATATTGAACATGGCTCTGATATTATTGGTATTTATCTTAATGATCGCTACATAACAACTGTTTCGCCGATGGGAACAGAGATTGACAGTAAAAGCTTAAACAGCAGCTATTCTTTTGAAGATTTAAAGCCGTACCTCAAAAAAGGGAAAAATGTGATTGTTTTCAGAACAGAAATCTGGGCACACGGCTCATTCATGTGGCCAAGAGGACGACTTGCTGTTTCAAAAGCACAGCTCCCATCTATTGGATATGACTCAGTAAAAGGACTTTTCGGAAGAGCAGAAATCGCTGGTGTAGAGCTTAAAAACTGGAAAGTTGGAGCAATGCTTGGCGGAGAAAAGAAAAATTACGCAACATCTTCATCAGTAAGAGGCGAAACCGCATCAAGAATTCCGCTGAATCTTTTGGCTGGAAATATTGTGTGGTACCGAACAACATTCAAAACAGAAGCACTCTACAATCAGAAATTCCATGCGCCTGTTTCTCTCCAGATTAAAGGCAAAAACACAAAAGCGACAATCTATCTCAATGGTAAAGTTATTGCCCGCTGGCTCTCTGACACAGAATGGCTTTCACGCGGAACATGGATCAGGCCAATGAGAGATATGTGGTCAAATCTTTCACCGGATCAGTTTCCAATCTCTCTGGCTGCTCTTAAAACAGATGGCTCCAGCAATATGCTTGCAATAGTTTTTGAGGATTGTTCAGACAAAAACAATCGCGGAATTGTTGAAGATTTAAGATTTATCTACTCAGAAGAAGAGAAGGGAACAAATGGAATTAATACAATTCTGCTCCCAAAAATTTCACAGAAAAGAACTCTCGAATTCTAAAAAATTATAATTTTTTCCCAACACAGCAAAATTCTGAAATAGGGCATTTATCGCACTCCCTTTTTGCTGGTCTGCATGTTGTCTGTCCAAGCGAAACCAGATAAAAGTTGATGAATTTCCAGTAATTTAGAGGAATCAGTTTTTTCAGTAGTTCCCGTGTTTCTTCGGCATTTTTTGATGAAACCCATCCCAGCAGATTGGAAATTCTGTGAACATGGGTGTCAACGCAGATATCATCTTTGTCAAAAGCTTTGATAAGCACCAATGAGGCAGTTTTTATTCCAACTCCGGGTAGCGCGCAAAGTTCGTCAATTGTTTCAGGCACTTGACTTTGATGCTTCTCAATAATTATTTCGGCAAGTTTTAAAAGATTTGCCGATTTTGTTGCATAAAATCCGACAGGATAAATCAGCTTTTCTATCTCACCTTCAGAAAGAAAACGGGTTTTTTCAGGTGTGTCTGCTTTTTCAAAAAGTCTTGCCGAAGCTTTTGCTGTAACTGCATCTTTTGTTCGCGAGCTTAACATGGTTGCTACAAGGATTTTCCACGGCGAATCGCCAGCAGAAGCCATCAAGTCAACAATCGGAATTTCAGGAAGTGTTTCAACCCAGTTTTGAAGTGATTTGAATATGTTGAAAAAATCAGGCTGCAAATATCAGATTCCTTTGATCTCTTCAAGTATGCTTAAAAATGCGCCTCTTTGATCTTTTGCTTCTGTCACTGGTCGGCCAATTACAAGGTAATCGCTGCCATTCCTGAGTGCATCGGCTGGTGTTGCAATTCGTTTCTGATCGTCTTTTGAGCTTGATGCCGGTCTTATTCCAGGGGTCAAAATCTTGAAATCGTTTCCTGCCGCTTCTCTTATAATTGTTGTTTCAAGCGCAGAGGCAACAACGCCGTCCATTCCGGAATCTTTTGCAAGTTTTGCAAGTCTTGCAACATGTTCCGCAGGTGTTGAATTTATTCCTATTTCGTGTAAATCGGCAGCACCAAGGCTTGTGAGAACTGTTACAGCAAGAACAATCGGAGGGTTTTTGATTTTATCCATTTCCTCTCTTACCGCCTCCATCATTGCTCTGCCGCCGGAAGCGTGAACATTGAACATTGAAACTCCAAGATTTGCGGCAGCAAGCCCAGCTTTTGCTGTAGTATTTGGAATATCGTGGTATTTCAGATCAAGAAAAACAAGCTCGCCCATTTGAACAATCTCTTTGACAAGTGATGGCCCTTCCATTGTAAAGAGCTGTTTACCTATTTTGAATCCTGCCCCTAATCCTTTGAGATTGTTGACAATAGAAAGAGCTTCAGATTTTGTGTCAACATCAAGTGCGATAAATATTGTTCCTTTTTTCAGCATGGGTCTTATTCTCCCAAAATTAATAAAACGGAAGTTTATAACAAAATATGAGAACTAAATCAAATAAGTAGAAATGATAAGTTGATTTTAAGAACACTTCGTAATAAAATTGTTGCAAATTCTTTAGGGGGGATTTAGATATGCGACAAAGTTTTGACTGGTTGTTGTGTTTTGTTTTTTCATCCTTTTT
This sequence comes from uncultured Spirochaetales bacterium, assembly GCA_964542005.1. Taxonomy (GTDB): domain Bacteria; phylum UBP6; class UBA1177; order UBA1177; family CALOFP01; genus CAZISX01. The sequence continues at coordinate 12,465 of CAZISX010000010.1, read as the reverse complement.
TCTATTTATATCGTGTGGCTCTCTTGAAGAATCTGTGAAAAAACAAGAGGTTAAAGAGCCGCAGTTCTTATGGAAACTTCAGTCTCAGGCTCCTGCGCAGAATCCTGATTTCGTATCGCTAAAGCTTTTTGCCGAAAAAGTTAAGAATATGTCTGATAACAAGTTTATTATCAGCGTTTATCCGGCAGGAGCAATAACGAAAGGCTCTGAAATGTTTGACGGAGTTAAAGAGAGAAAGACAGAGATGGCTCAAGGTTGGCCAAACTGGTGGCTCTCAAAAGATCCGGCATGGAATATGATTCAGTCAGGCCCTTTTGAGTTTATGACAATCGAGTCTTCGATGATCTATTTTTATGAAGATGAAGGGATGACGCTTGCAAACGAGTTATCCAATCCGCATGGGATTTTGTGGCGGCCTGCATGGTGGTCAGGGATGGAGTTTGGAATTCTTACCCGGTTTCCGGCAAAAGGGCTTGATGATTTGAAGGGTAAAAAAATAAGAATGGGGCCTGGTCTTCCGCAGGAGGTTCTTACCGAGGCGGCTGGAAGTTTTGCGATTCCTACAGTTCCTGAAGAAATCTACAATGCGCTGAAAACTGAGGTAATTGACGGTGTTGAGTGGACAGTTCCTAGTGCAACATGGCCGATGAAATTCCATGAAGTCTGCTCTTATGTTCTGGTTCCAGCCGTATGGCAGCCAGCAGTTCTGGGCGATTTTCTGATAAATGAAAAAGCCTACAATGAGCTTCCTTTAAAATTCAGAGCAATTCTTGAATCTGCAATGAAAGAGTTTGCTCTTGAAGCTACAATCAGAGGTAAAGAGCTTGATATGGAAGCTCTGAAAAAATATAGAGAAGCAGGAATTACTCTTGTAAAATGGTCTGATTCAGACATTTTAAGATGGAAAAAAGCAGCGGAAAAAATATATAAAAAACACATTGATGCAAGCTCCTCTTTTAAAAAAGTCTATGATAGCAAGATGCATTTTAAAGAGAAATATCAAAAATATATGAAAACCCACGGCCCTTATGAAAAAGAGATAAATTGATGATAAAAAGCTCTATTGCAGCCAAAATTGTACTGATTATTTTGTTGGCTACAGTACCATCTCTGCTTTCTTTCGGCTTGTTTTCCTATTATATAGAAAAGGAATCGAGAGAAAAAAATCTGTATGAAACCACAGAGAGGATCGGGCTTAGAATTTCACACAATCTGGCATTACCTGTCTGGGATTATATTTATAATTCCTCCATACTTGGCAAAGCATCTTTTGAAGCAGCATCCCGCACAATTGATGATGAAATGAGAGAAAAGTCGGTTGGAGCAATTTTGGTTTATGGCAATTTCGGCCAGTTTTTTACAGGAAAAATCAGAACAGCCAGCAGCATTGAGACAATGAAAATAAATCAGCATGACAATCTTAAAAATTCCTTTATAGTCAAAACACTACCAATAGAAAGTCAGGGAATTTCTATCGGAAAGATTGAAATTCACATGACCGATTTAGTCTTGAAGAAAGAGCTTTCTCAGCAAAAACGCTTTATTTTTATGCAGGTCAGCATGGTTTCGCTTTTTATTCTTATTACGCTTATTGCTGCTTTGAAATTTTTTGTTGTCAGAAGAGTTCAGATGCTTAAATCAGGTGTTCTTTTTATAAAAAACGGGAATTTTGAAAATAAAATAGAAATCAGCTCCAGGGATGAAATTGGACTTTTGGGCGAAGCTTTTAACAGCCTTATGTCACAACTTAATGAAAATATCTTGAATAAAAAGCAGCTTCTACAGGAACTTTACGATAAAAATCAAATACTTGAAGAAGAGATTGAAAGCCATGAAAAAGATGAGACAGAGCTTCGTCGGACAAGAAATTACCTGAGAAATGTTTTCGACTCTCTCTCCTCAGCACTCATTTCTGTTAATGATTCAGGGATTGTAACTCAGTGGAATAGAGCTGCGGAACTGTTGACTGCGATTCCTTCAAAAGAGGCTTTTTCTAAGCATGTTCGTGAAGTTGTTCCGTTTTTAACTGATGTGGAAACTTTTGTTGTAAAAGCTATAAAAGAAAGGGAGCATAACCAGTTTTACAGAGAAACTGAGTTTGGAAATTATGCAAAAAAACATCTTTTTGTCGCTATCCACCCGCTTGCTTATGATGGAATTGGCGGGGCTGTTATTCGAATTGACGATGTTACGGAAATGGTTCAGAAAGATGAGCAGCTAAGACAGGCGCAGAAAATGGAGATCGTAGGAAACCTTGCCGGAGGAATTGCGCATGATTTCAACAACATGCTTGGAGGAATCATTGGAACTGTTTCTCTTATAAAATATAGCTTTATGCTCGGAAAGTTTACAACAGAAGAGCTTCAAAACAGAATTGAACTTATTGAAAGCTCCGCAAAAAGAGCCGCGGACATGGTTACACAGCTTCTTGCTCTTTCAAGAAAAAAAGAGCTTTCTTTTACAGCGGTCAACCTCAACGATTCTTTAATGCATGTTGTTGCTCTTTGTCACAACACTTTTGACAAGTCGGTTGACATAAAAGCTCAATATTATGATGGAGATGCGCTGGTTAATGCAGATGCTACCCAGATAGAGCAGGTTTTTCTCAACCTTTTGGTCAATGCTGCCCATGCGATGACAATAATGAGAAATTCTGATGAAAAACAAGGTGGTATAATTGCTATTTCTGTAGATAAGAAGATGGTTGATGCTCTTTTTACAAAAGCTCATCCGGCAGCCCGCGAGATTGATTACTTTCTAATATCATTTAGAGATAGCGGCGTTGGCATGGAAAAAGAGGTTTTCTCCAAAATTTTTGATCCGTTCTTCACAACAAAACAGAAAGGGAAGGGGAGCGGACTTGGACTCTCAATGGTTTACTCTATTATAAAGCAGCATCGAGGATTTATTGATGTTTATTCCGAGCTAGGCATTGGCTCAGTCTTTAATGTTTTTCTTCCGGCAGCTGAAAAAGATACTCAAAATGGAATCCCCAAAAAAACAATAGAAAATCATGGACTTATCCACGGAGCAGGATTGATTCTGGCTGTGGATGATGAAGAAATTATCAGAATAACACTAAAAAGCATTCTTGAAGAATGCGGTTATACGGTTTTGCTGGCAGCTGACGGCGAAGATGGCTTGCGCAAATTTATAGAAAGAAAAGATGAGATAGATTTGGTTATTTCAGATATGGTTATGCCCAAGATGTCGGGTAAAGATTTGTTTTTTGAGCTGATAAAATTAAAAGCTGATGTGAAAGTAATTATGTCAAGCGGCTTTAAACAGGATTCAAGAGTTCAGGAAACGCTGGCAAATGGAGCAAAAGGCTTTTTGCAGAAACCATATTCAATGCAGGAACTTTCCCAAATTGTTCACGATATATTAATTTCTGAGAATCCATTAACTTAGCACAAATATGAAATGTTGGTTTCGTGTTAAAGTTTTCGTTGACAATGGTGGCAAAACACATAAAATCTCACCGTGATTTTTTATTTTTTAGGAGGAGATTCCATGAAAAAGTTACTTCTTAGTGCAATTATTGCCTGTTTTTCCTTGTCTTTGTTTGCAATCAGCGAAGCTGATTATGATCTTCAGTATGATTCTCTTGTTACTCCTTACTGGAATAACACAGCAGAATATGGCTCATTTGAATCATTTGTAGATGGCACAGAAATCAAATATGTAAAATTGATTAAGCCAGGTGCTACAGAAAACATTCTTATATTAAATGGAAGAACAGAATCTTTCATTAAGTATGCTGAAGTTGCTTATGATCTTTCAACCGCACTCAATGTTAATGTTTTTATGCTTGATCACCGCGGACAGGGTTTTTCAGAAAGAATGCTTCCAGATACAGAAAAAGGTTGGGTAAATAGTTATTTTGATTATGTTGATGATGTTAAAACATTTGTCAACACAATTATTTATCCTCAGTCTCAGGGCAAAATATTCCTTCTTGGCCACTCAATGGGTGGAGGAATCGCAACAATTTATGCAATAAAATATCCTACAGATATTGCTGGCGTTATCCTTTCTGCACCAATGCTTCATGTTGATACAGGTTCTTACCCAGAATCAGTTGCTTACGCAATTTTAAATGGAATGATTGCAATTGGAAAAGGCAAAGATTATGCTCCTGGACAATCAGGCTACTCTACCCCTGAATTTGCATCAAACACAGTAACTCACAGCGAAGTAAGACATGCGATGAAAGTTGAACAGCTTAATGATTATCCAGAAATCAGACTTGGCGGCTCAACTGCTCGCTGGATTAGAGAATCTATGAATCTTGGATACTATGCAAGACTTAACGCAAAGAAAATAACAGCTCCTGTTCTTATGCTTCAGGCAGGTCAGGCAGGCACAGATACCTATGTTAAAGCTAAAGGTCAGGACGAAGTTTGTGCTCGTGCTCAAAACTGCACAAAAGTAGCTTTCCCTGGTGCTTACCATGAAATTCTTATGGAATCAGACAGCGTAAGAGATATCGCTCTTGAGAACATTGTTGATTTTATAAACGCACATAAGTAATCCCTAAAATATTCTATTTCTTATCAATACGAAAATCTGATTCTTTTCCAGCTGGAGATGTTGTTTAAACCGTAAAATCTATAATTTACAACTTCCTGCGCAGGTTAATAATAAGCCATCTGTATAGCCACTGATGATTAAATCATTTTGTAGCAAAAATATACTTACGAAAAGCTAGGATAAAAGGTTTGAGAAAGCTTGTGTTGGTTGGTTTTTTATACTATTGTTTTGGCAATTGATGTTTTTTAGTTGATAATAGTTCTGTTTTCCCTGTTTGTGGGAGGTCTCTTTGGATAAAAAAACTCTTTCAGAAAGAGATATTTGCACTAAGTTTATAACCCCTGCGATTGAAAAAGCTGGAAAAGTTCTTGAAGCACTCCTCGAAAAATATGCAGATGAAGGAGTTGAAAATATCGAAAGTTTAGAAGTGCTGAAAGTTAAACCATTAAATGAACTTGGCTCACCAATTGAGATAATCGGCATATTCGGCAGCAGAGAGAAATATCTTGCTGCCGTTGAGGAGTTGGAGAGAGAGTTGTATCGGGTGGCGTGATGAAAAATAATTTAAAAAAAAGGAGAAATTATGAAAGAATTTGGAATACACCCATCAGAAAAATTACAAAAACTCTTTGAACAAAAACCATATCAAGGACAAAATCCCGAAAAAGCTTCTATTTTATTTTTATCTAGTGATGCTAATTTTGATAAAAATATTGAATCAATGCCTATATTTCCCAAGATTGAAGAATATCTAAAAGATGGAGTATCTTTTTGGAAAAAATACTCAATACATCATCCATTTATGCTTCCAGAATATAAAGGAGATGGGAAAAAATTTCATGAAAAATTCTCAAATTTTAACCTTGACAAGTCTTATGCTGACAGAATTTCATTTATTGAATTATTTGAAAAGCCAACCTATGGAAAAAAAGATGATTTACAATTATCCAAATTATTCAACAAAGAACACTGGAAAAAACTTGAAAATTGGATTTTTAATAGTAGTCAAGAAAAAATAGTTTTTATAGCCACAGGTGTTTATAATAAAATCAAAATCAGTGAATTCAAAACAGTTTTTACTGAACTTGATCGTGTTAAAGCTGAAGAAAATCAGGTGCCTTTACAATTTTTATATAAAAATAAGAATCTAAAAATATATGCAATAACACATTTTTCCAATGCTATTAGCAGTGCCCATTTGAAAGAAATTGAAAAAAATATAAAATTATTTTAATAATTGAAATTGTCACTCTTTTATGACAATCACCATCGCCATTCAATCCACCTGAAAGATTATGATTATTCGCTGGAAGGGGCGTATTTTGTGACTGTTGTGTGTCAAAATCGGGAAAATTTGTTCGGTGCAATAAAAAATGGTGAGTGTGGTGGCAGAAAAATTATTATGAACATGTGATTAGAAACGAATTAGATTTGCATAAAATCAGAGAATATATTATCTATAATACTGTAAACTGGGATGGTGATGATGAAAATACTTTGGCTGAAAACAGCGGATGAGAGGAGATGTAATGGATTTTAAAAAACTTGTTCTGCTTTTTAATGAGACTAATTCTAATTTGCAGGCACGGGTTGCCCGCTCTGTTGATATTGCACTGGTTGTGCGTAACTGGCTTTTTGGCTGGTATATTGTCGAGTTTGAGCAAAATGGTGAAGACAGGGCAAAGTATGGTGCAAAGTTTTTGGAGAAATTGTCTTCAAAACTCAAAACACTAAATATTAAAGGCGTTTCTGAAACCAGGCTTAAACTTTACCGCTCTTTCTATTTAGATTCGGCCGACACTGTCGGACAAATTTGGAATTACAAATGACAATAGTCCGGCACTATCGGACAAATTATTCAACATTAAAAAGGCGCTTGCCTTAAGCCCAGAAAATATTGATAAAATAGCTGATAATTTTCAATTGGGCTGGTCGCACTATGTTGCACTTCTAACAATCAGTTCTGTTGAAGAAAGGAAATTTTACGAGATTGAATCAGTTGAAAATTCTTGGAGTGTCCGCGAGTTGGAGCGGCAGATAAATTCATCTCTTTTTGAAAGACTGGCGCTTTCAAAAGATAAAGAGAAAATTAGAGAACTCTCAGAAAAAGGGCAGATTATTGAGCATCCTAAAGATATTATCAAAAACCCTTATGTTCTTGAATTTCTTGATTTGCCTGAACATCCGCACTATTCAGAGCATGAACTTGAAACAGCAATTATTGATAAACTTGAGAACTTTCTTCTTGAACTTGGCAAAGGATTTTTGTTTGAGGCAAGGCAAAAAAGATTTACTTTTGATAATGATCACTTTTATGTAGATCTTGTTTTTTACAACCGTCTGCTCAGGTCTTATGTGCTTATTGATTTGAAACGGGACAAACTGACACATCAGGATTTAGGGCAGATGCAGATGTATGTGAATTATTTTGACAGATTTGTGAAACTTGAAGGTGAAAATCCGACCATTGGAATTCTTTTATGTCACCGTAAAAATGATACAGTAGTTGAGTTGACTTTACCACCGGATGCCAATATTTATGCATCTCAATATCAGCTTTATTTGCCAAGCAAAGAAGAGTTTAGAAGACAGCTTGAAGAGGCTGAAAAACAGTTTGAGAAGGAGGTTAACTATGATAAATAACGCATTAATTGATATCTACAAAGGCTATCAAGGTCAAAAACCTGAATTAGCAAAAATATTTTTCTTGGGAAATGATGCAAATTTTTCAGAAAAGTTTGTTTCACATGAAGGTAAAGAGTTTTTGAAAAATCACATAGAGCCATATTTAAAAGATGGTGTCTCTTATTGGAAGACGAAAAGAGCCCATCACCCTTTTGTGCATTCTGATTATCCTTTTGATAAAAGAATAGATGGTGTGCCTTATCACTCCAATTTTAGAAAAATATATTCAGACAATTCCTCATTAACTGAAAAATTGCCGGACTTAGTTTCTTTTATTGAGATAATTCCTTACCCAACAATAGGAAATGTTTCTGACAAAGAACGAAAAGAGGCTTTTATCAGCAACGAAAAAGGAGAAATTCAACATGTTGATAAACTTTTTACAAGCCTGATGAACAGGACTGATAATATTTTAATATTTATTCCTAAAAAAGTCTTAGATGCTTTGAAATATCTCAAAAATGACCTTAAATTAAAATCTCTGATAGAGATACCTGCAAAGCTATTTGATTGCGAATCTTTTGAGGAATTTTGCTTAGGCAAAAATAGGAATATAAGAATTATCAAATCAACTCATTTCTCTGCTACGATAAAAGATGAAATCAAAATTGGCAAGCCCAGAGAAATTATCTCAGACTTTTTGAAAAAAAATCTATGAAAGTGATTTTTATTACTTTCACATGTTTGAATCAATAATAAATGCTCTTTCTTTTTACCAGATTTTCAATAAGCCGGATTCAATCACTATTGCAGTATTGGTATCTATAAGCAATGGAAAAAGATTTGTTGAGCAGATTAAAAGAGAGAACACCAATTGTAAAATAGTTTTGTGTCTTGATCGCGATTCTGGAGGAATTTGCAAAACCGAAAGATTTATTAAATCCTTCTCAGGAGCCCAATTTAACTACTCAAAATTTTTTGAAAAATATTCACAGATAAGAGAAACAGACTGGAACGATTTTTTAAAATCATTGAAAACATAAAACTTGAGGCATAAAATAATGAAAAAGAAGCCAGCCAAAAAAACTTTACGAAATAGACAATCTACAGACAAAAAAAGGAGATGATTCTTGACATATACCGTAAACTTAATATGATAACTTCACATTCCGAAGTCTTTGCTAAGTTTTTTTATTGATGATTAAATAAATACAGGAGCAAATATTATGATTTCATTAATAGTTAAAATTTCTTTTGTATTCCTATTCATATTATCTATCAGTTCATGTGAAGATAAAGATTCTTCTTTTTTGGATAATGAAATAATTGATACAGAAGGATTAGAGTCAGAGGACTTTTATCTCGAGAATGATGATATAAATATCGAAAATGATTATCAAGATGAGGATCATACTGAAAAGAATGATTCAGATTCTAACCAGGAGACTCAAAAACTGCAAAAAGAAATCTGGTATGATAAAGATGGAAAAGAGTATAAAATATTGGTTTATACATACAATGATGCGCGACTTCTTTATGAGAAAAAAGAGTATATAAAAGAACTTTCCAATAACTATCTTAGCAGGTGTATATATACTTATAACAGCGATAATCTGCCTACAAAAGAAACATGTGATACGGCAGGCGACATCATTATATCAGATACAAAATACACATATTCTTTTGATCAGTACAGTAATATTACCACAGTGTATGCAGATAATTTTCCAGATGATTCTGAAATATACTATTCTTATAATCAAAACGGTCTATTATCAGGCAAGCAGGAATTAATAATAACCAGTAGATATAATGAGTTGAGTGATATTGTTTTTAAAATAAATTATGAACCTATTGAAATGAATGTTGCAGCATATGACAGTTTTTCATACAAATACAACGAGAATAATCAAATTTTAGAGGAAGAGCAAACAAGTCAAGCAATTCATGAATCGGAAAATCATATGAGAAAAAAATGGCAATATGATAGTGAGGGGAGACCTCTCGTACTTGAAACATGGGATGATTTTAATATTGGAATTGAATACAATATTTGCGTATGGCAATATGATACTCAGGGAAATACAACCTATGAATCCTGTATTAATAATGAAAATGAATACCTGCATCAATGGAATATGACATACAATGAGAACAATCTTCTCACTACAAAAGAAGGCGCTGCTCTTGGCTTGGGTAACACATGGCAAATATATACCTATGAGTATAATGATGCCGGACTTTTAAGTTACTCAACCTTAAATGTTGATAATAATTTTTATGAGACTTTTTACACTTACGATAATAGAGGTAACAACACTTCACTTCAAACTTATCTGGATGGCGATATGCATTATGAGGAAATATATCAGTATAATGATATGAACGATTGTATATATATGAATGTGTGTATTGAATTTGCAGACAATGTATGCACAAATCATGTTGAATTAAAAACAATCTATATATATGACAGCCATGATCGGCAGACCAGCTTTACAATGTATGAGAGGAATACAGATGAGGAAGATTGGACATTCTACACGAAAGAAGAGTATACATATGATTCCGAAGGCAGGCTCATAAAAAAAATCAGGCAGGATGAAGAAGAGAATAAAATAACTCTGATAGAAGAATTAACATACGATGATGAAGGAAACGTGTCTTCTAATAAAACACTTAATTATTATAGAAGTAGTCCTGTGTATGGCATGATTCATAATTATCGTATATTCAGGTATAATAAAGGATCACTACAAACAGAACTATCGTGCCGATATAACTATTCATATGAATACAAAGATGGTCTGTTGACATCAGAAAAAAAGTACATGTGGGATGGACAATTAATCGAAGAAAAAATATATAGTGATTTTATCGGCACCAAACCGCAAAAAGGTACAAAATATTACTATAAAGATGTTGATGGAGAAAGTACAATACTGCACCAGTTTGAAATAGAATTTTATTATTAATGGTTAATTAGAGAGGTTGCTATGAAATTGAAAAAACGTTTTTTTGTATTTTTATTTTCAATGTCGTTCACATTGAATGTTTTTGCTGAAAACATGTATCTGCTACAATCAAATTCAATCATTTCAAGTGTTTGCAATGACTTTTCTAAAGCAAAAACATTTTTTGACATTCTAGACCCTAAGAAAACCTTGGGAAGTATAAATGAACGAGAGTTTAAAGTGCTATGTAGTCATCCATTACAAATTTTCGCAGCAATGAATGCAGTGCAGGATGCCGTTATTGAAGAGGGAAATTATCTACAAAATACTAAACCTGGCAGTTGGGCATGGGCAACATGAGCAGATGCATTCCAGCATGCTTACTGGAATGCTCTATATACTGCATATCCGATGAATAATGACAAACGCCTAATAAACGGCAGCTTAAAGACCACTTTAATGAACTTATATCCTGACATATTTAACGAGACTTCAATTTTTGCATTAAATCTTATTTTAGCTTCAGGGAGATTAACTGACATTAATGAAGCATCTACTTATGCTCGAAATATGGCTACTGCACATGAAGGTTTTGATTGTCAGAAAGATGGATCTGGAAACTGTCTGTATGATGAAAATGGTTATATGATTTTTAATGAAATACCCACGATATCAGACATTAATGGAATTTTAGATGAAATATTGGATGATAATGATAGAGAATACTGGCCTAAATTGACTGATATTTCAATGGATATTCACAATAATATTATTGGAAGATCTGTTGCTAGAGAATATTATGATAGCAATTCAGGGATGATAGATCTGGAAGGAGTAAAACAACAACTAACAATTCTTGCGGACAATGCATTACGCTCAAATGTATTGGATAAAATTAGAGGTGATCTTGTTGATTTTTCACCGTATGCTGTAGAAATATCCCAGAGTGATATTATTCCAGATGAAACATTAGCTATTATCTGTACCCCAGGAAACTATGCGGACTGTGATTCTGATGGCTTAAAAAATGAAGCATTCTGGGGGCCATCTAATGAAGATCGATGCATACATATCTGTGATTTAAATAAAAACAACCATTTAAACGATTATTCTTGTCTCGGAGAAAAAACAAACATCTGTGATGAAAATGGTGTGGTAGCAGGTCTTGCTGACAACTTAAGAGAAAGCTGCTATGAAAGATGCGAAAATTGCTTCCAATGTGATGATGCAGATCATGAACTGAAGTGTTTTATAAATGGAATGGTTGCTGAAACGTATAGTGGATTATGTGAGGGTGGTGAATATAAATGTATTAGTCAGGCTACATTTGATCCTGGAGCGATCGATACCTGGACTCCCGGATGTTCTTATCCTGGCTGTATACCTCCATGGATTACTGGGTTTAAAGATCTTTTAGAAGAAGAGTTCCAAAAGGTTGGTGGACCAGTCTGGGATGATATGATGACAGCAACTACTATATCAACGCTTAAACACACATATCAGATTATGAATACTATTGATAACACCTATTCTGTAGCTCAGAAGCAAGATGGTTCTTTCGGAATATTTTCCTACAATTCAGGTTCATGGAACCAACTTGCAGAGTTAGTAGGTTTTGCAGGTTATGGTGCAAGCTCAACATTAGTTTCAGGAAGTATGTTCTTTTTTGCTGGTGGAGAAAATGTTGCTGGTACTCAATCAAATAAATTGTACGTTGCAGACTTACACTACAATCAAAACCAGCAAATGGTTTTTTATGGGATGGAGACAACGAAATCTTCATCCATTAACAGCACAATTCCAGTTATTCCTTTCGTTGAAATAGCGACTCTTCCATCAATTACAAACACAAGTATAGTGATGGTCAATAATGAATTGTATCTTATTGGTAATGGCACTTCTAATCTTGAAATTTATAAGCTTTCTTCTGGGAATTTTACACTTGTTGATAATAGTCAGCCTAAAAGATTTGGATACAGTATTGTCTCAAGTGCACAGAATATTTTTATTGCAGGTGGACTGAAAACACTTGAGAATTGTGCATGTGGCGAAAAAGACCATAAAGATGTTATTTCTCTTGATGTGAATTTAGGAACGTGGAACACTCTGGCATCAAACATTCGCACCAATATGAATCATTTAGTAATGACAGTAAATAATAACAAGCTCATTATGATCAATCCTCTGTCAAAAAATAATGATCAAATGAGAAGAGTTATTATTGATCTGACAGATAATAATGTAATGATGGATTATAGGGAACCATTAAAGAGACAGTCTTACTGTATTTCAGAAGAATATAATGGTCAAGTTTTTCTGGACAGAAAAATCCAAGTATTTAGTGTAAAGTTTC
>CAZISX010000009.1:61068-61545 GCA_964542005.1 uncultured Spirochaetales bacterium | reverse complement strand
TCCAATCGGCAGCATTTTTTTCATCGCGGCAACTCCATAAAAAAAATCGCCCGATTATATCAGAGGAAAGAGGGAATGTCAAAAGTGTCGTGAATCGTGAATGGTGAATGGTGAATGGTGGGTGTGAATGGTGAATGGTGAATCGTGAATCGTGAATGGTGAGGCGTGAATCGTAGATGGGGGATTTATCGTGTCTGGGTTTTTTATATTGTAATCTGAATTTTTCCGCTAGAATACTGGTGTATTAAGAGATTTATAAGTGTTTGATATGGCAGACCAATCTCATCAGCTTTTTTTTGAATTGCAATTAAATCTTTCATTGGAAGTCTTATGTTTACAGGTTTTGTATTGCTAATTGTATTTTTAGCTGCTGATTTTGCCATGTTTTTTTCTTCCTCCAAATTTTGGACAGACAGCATCTCTCCATTTTCAAATGCTTTTACAAGCTCGAGCTCTTCATTTGTCTTTTTTACTTTT
>CAZISX010000009.1:55796-61058 GCA_964542005.1 uncultured Spirochaetales bacterium | reverse complement strand
TCATAAAAGTTTCTCCTTTTTGTATTGTTTTACAGCCTTTCTGCTTGGATAAATAGTTTTGAGAAAGACATTGTTGTCAGAGGTTTTAACAAAAGGGACAAGATAGCAATATCCATTAATGTCAACAACATATATCTTTTGGTTTCCATATTTTTCTTTATTATGATGTTCAACAATATCAATTAAATTGCCGGATGCTATTGCGTCAACAATCATACTAAAATTAATTCCCCGCTCTTTGTTTAAAAGTTCGTTTTTTTCTTCATTCCACAAAAACTGCATAAAAACTCCAAATTTCACCATTTTGTATATACCATGTCAATACTTTGAGCCTTCAAATTCACCCGATTATATCAGAGTGAGGGTAGAATGTCAAACTGTGGTGAATGGTGAATGGTGAATCGTGAATCGTGAGTGGTGAGTCGTGAATGGTGAATGGTGAAAGGGGCTAGGCATGCCTTGCCCTGTATTTCGGCGGAAATCCTGTTTCATACGATTTTTATTGCGTCTGGTTTTTTGCGTTGTGTTTTTGTGGATTTTGGGGAAGGTGGTTAGGGTGTTTGATAGTATTCTTGGCTTAGAATTTCTGAATAAAGCTTAAAATAATAGCCAACCATAAGAGCTGAATCAAAATTATTTTTTACTCGGCTAATAGCAGAAAGAGAAAACTCATCTCTTAAAACATCATTATCAAGCAAAAGCAAAACCCCCTTAAAAATATCATCAAGACTTTTATAATCTGCAACATAGCCATTTTTCATATGTTCAACAATCTCAGGCACACCGCCAGTATTAAAAGTGATAACTGGAAGTCCGCACGCCATTGATTCTATAACCGACAGAGGACAGTTATCTGCTAAGGTTGGAAAAAGATAAATATCTGATGCCGAGTACAAATCCGCCATATCTTCTTCTGAATATACATGTCCATAGTCAATCCAGTTTTGGAAAAAATTTCTATTGTTATTAGAACCTGTATTTATAAAAAGAATGTCATTCCTGTCTTTTAATTTTTCATAGACATCAAAAACAAACTCACCACCTTTGAAAGGATTTTTAACACCGCCATTTGCACTAAAAAGAATAATCTTTTTATCTAAAGGCAAATTACATTTTTCTCTGGATTCAATTTTGTCTCTTTTATAAAATTTTTTTAAATCAATCCCATTGTAAATAAGCTCTATCCTTTTTTCGTTCAAAAAGCTTTGTTCAACACATTTTTTTAACCATTTGGAGGGGGTAACTATTGTAAAATTAATATCTTTGTGAACCCACTTTTTGTATTTCCATAAAAACTTTGTGAGATCTTTTTTTATTGATGGATATATTTCAAGATTTTGACAACTTCCACAAGCAGTTTTCCATTTTTCACATTCAAAAGAATAAGCACAATGCCCTGTAATTGGAAACATATCGTGAAATGTCCATATAACCGGTGCTGTTTTTACTAATTTTTTTATTAGATTTGTTTGAAAATAATCGCCATGAGTGTTGTGAAGATGAATAATATCGGGCTTAAATTTATTGACAAATTCAACAATCTGCCTGGCTTCAACAGGCTTGAAAAAATATAAAAAACCATTTTCACTTAGAATTCTTGTTATTTTTCTATACCCTGGAAATGTTTTTTTATCAGACTCATTATGAATTAAAAAAATGTTTCGGTTTGAGAAATTCTTTGAAGAACAAACAATAAAACCATTTTCAACACCAAACTTTTCAGTTTTTTCAGCAAGAAGCTGCATTAAAAGAGCTGCGCCACCTTGACCAGCCAATGTATTAATATGTAAAACTTTCAAGAAAATATTCTCCTCGTTATTTTAGATAGAAATCTTTTTATAGAATATTTTTTATAGGGCTTATCTTTTTTGTACAAAATTCTAAAATTAGCAACAATTTTTTTGTTAAATTCTATTTTTCCCAATTTAGGACAATAAATATCCGAAGTATCATTTTTATATTCTTCCGACACGCCACAATGAACCCCGCTACCATCACACCCAATATTTGAAACAAGTGATTTAACAGGCCGAACATTAAAGCAATTGTTCTTAAAATGAGCATAATCAAACCTAATTGCCCATGAGTCAATCTTCCCATCCATTTGAGAAATTAACATGTCTGCCATATCCATTCCTCCGCGATTAAACTCTTTTCTTATTTTTTTATTACTTAAAAATTCATCATAATCTTTAATAATCCAATCTACTTTATCCCAACAATTTCTCCAAGTTGCCCAGCCCCAAGAGCCAAAACGATAAGATAAATAAATTTCTTTTTTATAATTTGAGGGAATTTCTACTCTTTTATCTGAAAATCCGCTAATAGAAAAGATATTGCTATCGTTCTCAAAAAAATCCAAAGCCTCATTCATAAACCCAAGAAAATACTTTGAAGTAACAATATCATCTTCTAGAACAATAACTTTCCCATATTTGTCAATTATTTCAGTGACACCGGAAATAACAGAATTTGCAAGTCCAAGATTTTTTTCTCTTTCAATAATTGTTACAGATTTAAACCCATCGATAGTTTTAATATATTCTCTGACTTTTTTTATATTTTCATCATTCTCAATTTTTGGTCCATCAGAAAAAATAAAAAGCTCACTTTCAGAGGCTAGTTCATTTTTTTGTAGAGCCTCTAGCGTTTTTCTTGTGTGGATTGGACGGTTATAAACAAACAGGATTATTGGTGAAATAATATTTTTCATTACTTATATGCATCAATTATCAATGAAGTATAATTAGGCTTACCGTTTTTATTTCTATTATCAAATTTAAATGACCTAGTAATCATGCCATTATTTACAGACCAATTATTGTGATGAAATTCACTTTTTTCGTCCCAATATTCTAATAAATTGCATCTAAATCCAGCAGACTCTAGAAGGCAAGTGAGTGTTTTATATGTGTACAAAAATTTATGATCATCTGCCCCTGAACCTACGCCACCTGGTTTTACATGATTTATATAATTTATATCAGGATGAAATCCATCGGGAACAGCAATTCTCAAATAGCCTTCTTTTCTAAGATTTTGAAATATATTCTTTAAAACTTTTTTTGATTCTTCTTCGGTAAAATGTTCAAAGACATGCTCCATGAGCACGGCTTTTAGTTTTCCAGCAAAAAGAATTTTGAGCCAGTCTTTTTCAGATGTAATATCGAGAAAATCTTTGTCAGTTGGAACCCAGCCTGAATAATAAGTTCCACCAGAGCCTACAATTAATTTCTTTAAAAAAAATAGTTTTATTAATATGCTTAATAGTTTTTTCAAATAACGAAAAAGATGTTTTGTATCTTTAATTATATTTTTTTTTTTATAAAACTGCATGGCTTAAATCCGCAAATCATTGTTTTGGCGATAAAAAACTGTTGTTTTATGTTCCAGCAATTGACCAGGAGAAATGCCTGAAAGAGTTAAATCTTTAAATCCTTTTTCTCTAAAAAAAGAGTACAATAATTCATATTTTTCCCTAAACATATCATCAACAATTATAACGCCGCTTTCCTTTAGTTTTTCAAATGAATTAATCGCGCAATTAACCCTATCTCTACCATCAACAAGAATTACATCAAATTTCTCATTTTGCTTTTGTGCTGTTTTTGAATATTCGCCACCATATTCTAGTTCTTTGTAAATTATTTGAACATTTTCAGGCATGTTATTTTTTATATAGTCATACCACTTTTTATCATGTTCAACTGTAATAATTTTTTTCACATATTTGCTAAAAAAAAGAGTTGAATTCCCAGAACCAAACTCAAAAATACTCATTTCTTTAGAGAGACGCTCTTTAAAAAAGTTTATCATTGAGTAGGACATCATCGGCAATGGATTCCCGGCTTTATCTACAGGTTTTTTTGTTAGAAAAGAGTTTTTCCAGCCGATTTCATCAAAAAAACCACTCTCAAATTGAGTAATAATATATTTGTGAGAATCATTTGATATCAGTGGAATTAAATCATTTTCTATTTTTAGTTGTTTAACTATGTGTGCAATTAATTTTGTAATTTTTGCTCTGTATTTTTTCATTTTACCCAGCTTATATTATATTTTAACAGAAAGTTGCCTTGATTTTCTGGCGGCATCATTTTTGTGCCGTAAAAATCGCCAAAAACAATCTCAAAAAAAAATGCCTTAGACACCCAATCAGATACAATTCCATCGACATAAAGACAAATTGTGCCATAGTAAATTCCAGGAATTAAAGGTGCTGATTTAATTAAGAAAATCATTGAACCTTCTTCATTGTCTTTAATGTGCTGAGAGAAGTCTTGCTTAATAGTTTCGGTTGATAAATGAGCAATTCTTATATCTAATTCATTATCCATTCCAATATCTAATCTAATATTTTTAAAAGCAAAAGAATGGTGATTGTAATTAATTTTTATTAAAAAATCTGTGCCTGAAGCTATTGCTGAATTGTTAGAGTTAAAGATAGTTATTCCTGTTATTTTAACTATTCCACTTCCTTTTCTATCTTTTCTTTCTTTAATATCTGGAATTCCGTTTTTTTTAAGATTTTCCTCTAAATATTTAGAAATACTCTTTTCTGTCTCTTCTGCAGGTAATGCTAACCCATTTTTTATTACTATGCAAGAATCGCACAACTGCCTAACCGCCGCCATATTATGACTAACAAAAAGCACCGTCCTACCCTCTTTTTTGCTCACATCATCCATTTTTCCGAGGCATTTTTTCTGGAATTCGGCATCACCGACAGCAAGGACTTCATCAATAATCAGGATTTCCGGCTCAAGATGCGCCGCAACAGCAAATGCGAGGCGAACATACATTCCGCTTGAATATCTTTTTACCGGGGTATCAAGGAATTTTTCGACACCCGAAAAATCAACTATTTCATCGAATTTTCTGGCAATTTCGGCTTTTTTCATGCCAAGGATTGCACCGTTGAGATAGATATTTTCCCTTCCTGTAAGTTCAGGGTGGAACCCTGTGCCAACTTCAAGAAGACTTGCAACTCTTCCTTTTATCTTTACCGAGCCTGTTGTGGGCTGAGTTATGCGGCTTAATATTTTGAGTAGTGTTGATTTGCCTGCACCGTTTTTGCCAATTATGCCCAAGACTTCACCCTGCTTAACCTCAAAATTTATATCTTTAAGTGCCCAGAATTCTTCTTTGGTGCTGTTTGTTGTGTTGAAATTAAATATGTTTTTGAATGAATCTGCCAATAAATCGCGGAATGAGTCGTGCTTTTGCTGGTGGAATATTTCGTAGCGTTTGGAAAGATTTTCA
>CAZISX010000009.1:50707-55770 GCA_964542005.1 uncultured Spirochaetales bacterium | reverse complement strand
TCTCTCGAAATAGTTTCAAGTACTCTGGAACCCCATTTTTCTGTTTCTGATTTTAATGATATCATTTTGCCGATAGAAAAACAGAGTAAAAGTAGTTCTCTGTTTGCTAAGGTTGCAGCTTTGTATCGACTTTTTAAGACAGCACTTTTGATGTTTTTGATTAATTCACGGTGCATCTTCCAAGTCCTAAAAATATGATGTTTTTATGCATTCGATAATGTCTATCATCAAAATTATCTCACAAAGTTGTGTCTGTTTAGGTTCCGTAAATCTCTTCTTTTGGAATAGCTAAATTCATCTTATAAATTTATGCAATAAAATCAATTTTAAAGCTCGCAGTTTATCGGGCTGACAAGCTGTTTAGTCACGCTCCGCAAAGCGGTGGTGGTATTTTATTGTCATCCTCGCGAAGGTGGGGAACCATCCCTTTGATTTTACTGGTTAATTACAAAGATGGATTTCCGTCTGCACGGGAATTACAAAGAAAGGCACGCAATGACAACAAAAACCATACACCAAGTCCTGCGAAAAAAACAGCCCCTTGTTTCAGGGGGCTCCGCGCAGCGGTGGGGGTATTTACAATTTTTGTCACAAAATTCGTTGAATTCCCAAAATGGGAGCTGCAATTTGCGTAAAACCGACCAATAGAAGCTAACTCATTTACAACAATGCAAACATTCTCAGAAATATTTAAGGAAGATAAATTATCTAAATTTAAAGAGAGCAAAAAGATTGTTCCTGTTTTTTGAAAACAACATTTCGGCATTTTT
This sequence comes from uncultured Spirochaetales bacterium, assembly GCA_964542005.1. GTDB lineage: Bacteria > UBP6 > UBA1177 > UBA1177 > CALOFP01 > CAZISX01. The sequence goes on along the minus strand of CAZISX010000009.1, from coordinate 55,000 downwards.
GTAACAAAAAAGATACAAACACCAACTCTTAATATTGTTTATTAATAAGAAAAGCCAGCCATTACAAAAATTGTCCACCATCTTTTACCGCACTCTGGCACACAAGTTGCTAAGCCTAGCGCACTTTGTTTTTTTGGCGTTTTATTAATTTAGATTTATGGAGATTACCATGAAAAAAGGTTTTACACTTATCGAACTTATGATCGTTATTGCGATCATCGGAATTCTTGCTGCAGTTGCTATTCCTATGTATAGTGACTACACAAAGAAATCAAGAACATCTGAAGTTCCTACAATGTTAAAAGAAATTGCTACGGCTCAACTTGCATGGAAAGAGGATCCTGCTAACTTGACATCACCAAATCGTACTGCATCAGCAGGCATGGCGAATTCAATCGCGGCTCTTGGTTGGCATACATCCAATACTGGTGTAGGTGCAGGTGCTGGTAAGTTTTACAATTTTGGTACACAGGGTGTGTTTACAAATGCCTGCGCAATTAATGCTGTTGGAAAAACAACATGCCTTGTTTTTGCTGGCCCTGTAATTCCTGGAGATGTCCCTGCTGATTATCAGGCTGCAGGTATGAATACAAATTTTGATATTAAAAAATCAACAACGGGTTTATCTGTAACAACAGCCGGCATCTAATTTCATTGTGTATTTTTTTATTTTTTTCCAAAAAGCTCCCTTCGGGGAGCTTTTTTTTTATCAATCGAGGTATTGAATGAGAGTTTTTATCCTTTTTGCGATTGGGTTTCTGATTTTTTTTCCATCTGTGCATAATTCATTAATATTTGATGATTCCAACCAGACAATCAACAATCTCACAGTTATCAGCGGATCATTTTTGGATAACATATTTTCTTACCGCCCGGTTAGAACTATAAGCTACTGGATTGACTATAAATTATTTGGTGCCGATCCTTTTGGATTTCGGTTGATGAACATTTTTTATCATGCTTTGACAACTATTAGTGTTTACTGCTTGTTTCTTCTTTTAGGCATGAGAAAAAATGGTGCATTTATCGGAGCACTACTTTTTGCAATTCATCCGATTCACTCAGATGCAGTTGCATACATATCGGGCAGAAGAGATCTGCTGACTGCTCTTTTTTATGTTTTGTCGGTTGGTTTTTTTGTGAAATACTATTCCCCGCGTTCGCACGATTCTTTGTGTCATCCGCAGGATTCTTTGCCACATTCCCGCAATTCTTTGTGTCATTCCCGTGAAGACGGGAATCCATCTTCAAACCAAACAAGACAAAACTGCGTGGATCTCCGCCTTCGCGGAGATGACAACCACAAAAACAGCAAAAATCAGTGTCATTCTCAGGATTCTTTGCCGCATTCCCGTGATTCTTTGTGTCATTCCCGCGAAGGCGGGAATCCATCCCCAAAAAAAGAGAGCAGATACCTTGCCCTCGCAATTATATTTATGTTTCTCTCTTTTTTCAGCAAGGAAACTGGCGCAACGATTCCCCTTGTCTGGCTTCTTTACATTTATTATAAGGAAGGAAATACACTCTTTAAGAAACAATGGTTTTATGCTTTAACAATGATTTTTGTTACAATTTTTTCAATCTTTGGAATTTATGCAGTCCAGCAGGGTGCCAGCTCTTTTATAAAAGGAGGTAACATAAGATTTCATGGAGATTCGATTATTACCCACTATCTAACGGCCCTGACTTTGCCGGTTTATTACATCAGACAGACAATTTTCCCTTTATTTTTGAAGATAGACAACATCAACTATCCATTAATGACAGGGTTAAATTTCAAGGTTATTTTTTCAATTATAGCGATTATTTCATACGCTATTTCATCCTATATTTTTATTAAGAAAAAGTCATTAAACCTTAAATTAACTGGCTTTTTTATGATTTTTTTTGCGATTACCCTTATCCCAATGCTTCAGATTATTCCGCTTCACGAGATAGCTGCAGAACATTATCTTTATCTGCCAAGCCTTGGATTTTGTGCTGTTTTAGGAATTATTGCTGATGCAAATTACCGTTCAAAAGCCGATTATATTATGGTAACAACTCTAACAATCATCCTTTCGCTTTCTATTTTTTTTGTATGGAGAACAATAACAAGAAACCTTGAAATGAAGAATTTTTTTACTATTTTACATGCAGAAGAAAAATGGGGCGAGCTAAGCTACCGCGGCTATTACACTTTGGCGGGAGAATATATGGCTCTTGGCTTTCCTGAAAAAGCTGAGGAGTATCTCAAAAAAAGTTTTGAAACCGGCTATTTTGATGCGAATAGTTATGTCAATAAAATCCAGCTCTTAATCCGGCAGGGAAAAATCGAAGAAGCGATAAAAGAATACGGAAAACTCAATCAATCAGTTGAAAAAACAAACAGAATGCAACTAGATATTGCTTCAGCATATTTTATAAGCGGAAACTGCAAAAAAGTTATGCAAATAGTTGAAAATTTTCCAGTTTATTATAATTCTGATATCGCAGACATAAAATTCATGAAAAACTGTGAAATAGATGTAGAAAAAGAAATTACCCAAAACTGTATTGATGATTTTTCAGATAAATATTTCTGTTCTTCAAAAGTTTATGCAGAAAGTGGCAATTTTTTAAAAGCACTTGTTTTTATTAACAAATCTATCGAAAAGCATGGTGAAGGTAAAAATCTTTTCCTAAAAGCCGCGATACTTGAAAATCTTGGAAAACTTAAAATTGGCGCGATTCCTGTATATGAAAAGATTATAAAAAATGGAGACCTCTCAAAAGATGAATTAATTCAGGCACATCACACACTCGCAGTCCTTTTAATAAAATCAGACATTATTAAATCTATTAATTATTTCAAGCTCGAAAAATCACTAATTATCGAGTCAAAACAGCAAGTTCCTGAACTCCTGGAAAAAACAATCGCTGTCTTGGAAAAATACCAGCACGATATTCTTGTGGAAGGAAAATATTACAAGCTCGATTTTTAGCTTTTTGACAAACCAATTAAAACGAAATATAATTGGTGCGGAATTTTTGAGGGAGGAGGTTATGGTTTTGCTGATTGACGCAACTTATAAAGATGGAAGTTTAGTTTTGGATAAAAAACTTAAGAAATCTAATGAAAACAAAAAGATGAAAGTTTTGATACTGGATAATGACGAAATTGCTACAGAAGAAAAAAAAGGGGCTTTTTTTTCATTTATCAAGAGCAATTCATTTGATTTGCCGGAAAATTATAAAATAACAAGAGAAGAAATGAATGAGCGGTAAAATTCTACTGGATACGAATCTATGGATTTACCTAATTTCAGGAAGATGCAATAAATCAGCTGTTGTAAAGGAACTTATAGAAAATAATTTTTCAAAGATTGTATTCACAACACAAATCGCAGGCGAAATCTTCAATGTTCTGGTTAAAAAAAAGTTCAAATCGATAGAGGAAGCGAAAGAAATTGTTACGGTTTTGCTAACTACATTTCTTGCATCGGATGTAGATGTGTATAAAACATTGACGGCTATTGAAATTTCTCAAAAATACCGATATTCATACTGGGACAGCCTTGTCCTCGCATCCGCATTAATTGAAGAGTGCCATATTGTTTATTCAGAAGATATGCAAAACAATCAGAAGATCGAGAGGAAAGTTAAGATAGTAAACCCCTTTATTTGAGCAGTCTTAGCTTTTTCTTTTTGACAAACAAATTGAGCTAAAATATAATTGGTGCGGAATTTTTGAGGGAGAAAAATGAATATTAAGTGGATTTCTAATTCAGTGAAGCATGGAGATTACTTTGTAACACATCACGCAGATGCAGAGCGACAAGCTGATAATTTAACAATTTTGCAAATTGAAGAGGCTCTTATGAGCGGTAAAATTATTGAAAATTATCCTGAGGATAAAAGAGGCGGGTCTTGTCTTGTTGCCGGATTCACAAATTCAGGAATTCCAGTTCATGCGGTTTGCGGAGTTCGAGAAAAAAGTCTTGTTATTATAACTATATACATTCCTTCGCCGCCAAAATTTAAAAACCCTTATGAGAGAGGTTAGTATGAAAACATGCAGTTTTTGTGGTAATAAAAATTTAAGAGAAGCAGTTACGGACTATATTTACAAAAAAGATGATTTAATGATGGTTTTTCAGGATGTTCCTTGTTTGATTTGCACCTATTGTGGAGAAAAATACTATAAAGCATCAGTTCTTAAAATCATTGAAACATCTTTTCAGGATATAGAGCAAAAAAAGAGAAAGCCCTCAAGGAAGATAGAGGTTCCTGTTGAAACTTTTTTGTCTCATTAAAATATTTTAGAGCTGTTCA
>CAZISX010000009.1:39882-50697 GCA_964542005.1 uncultured Spirochaetales bacterium | reverse complement strand
GAAAACAGGACTTCCAACCGGAGAAATCAGAAAGCTGCGTACCCTCTGATTGATTTCAGGATGACAAGCTAAAAATCCTTATTTAATGTCATTTCCGCGTATTTTTTTGTGTCATTCCCGCGAAGGCGGGAATCCATCCCATATCCCAATTCCTGTCAAGGCAATTCCAATTTTCTTTTTGACAACCAAATTAAACCAAAATATAATTGGTGCGGAATTTTGCCTTTACACGCCCTCGGATTCCTTGACAAAACCCCTCAATTTTACTATATTTTCCTGAACTTTTTTGCGGAGAAACAAAAATGCCGAAAAAACATAAAACAGTCTCAAAAATAACAGGCGACAGATACATAAATCCCTACACAGACTTTGGATTTAAGCGGCTTTTCGGCGAAGAACCGAACAAAGATATTCTCCTCGATTTCCTCAACTCACTGCTTGAGGATGAAAAAGGAAGAATTACAAAACTGACCTACAAAAAGAACGAAAAACTCGGCGCACTTGATGTTGACCGCCGCGCAATATTTGATATTTACTGCGAAAATGAGCGTGGCGAAAAGTTCATTGTCGAGATGCAAAAAGCGAAACATAACTATTTCAAAGAGCGCAGCATTTATTACAGCACATTTCCAATAACTGAGCAGGCGAAAAAAGGTGAATGGGACTACAAGCTTGAAGCAGTTTACACAATTGGAATCCTCGATTTTGAGTTTGACAAAGAAAATGATGAAAACCCAAATCAAATAATGCACAAAGCAAAACTTGTTGATATTATTAGAAATAAAGTTTTTTATGACAAGCTGACATATATCTATCTTGAAATGCCGAAATTCAAAAAAACAGAAGAAGAACTTGAAACGAACTTTGATAAATGGCTCTATGTCCTGAAAAATCTTCCAAATTTAATGAGCCGTCCCGAAAGATTGCAGGAAAAAGTATTTCAAAAGCTTTTTGAAATTGCTGAAATCGCCAATTTCACAAAAGAACAGCTTGACAATTACGAAGAATCATTAAAAATCTACCGTGACATGAAAGGCGTTATCGAAACCGCAAAAGATGAAGGCATCGAACTCGGAAAAGCTGAAGGAATTGAAATTGGCAGAGCTGAAGGTGAGGAAATTGGGATAAAAAAAGGTGAGGAAATTGGGATAAAAAAAGGCGAGGAAATTGGGATAAAAAAAGGAAGAGCTGAAGGCGAACACCTAGCAAAAATCGAGATTGCGAAGAATCTGCTCGATCTTCTTGATGATGAAACAATTTCAAAGAAAACAGGACTTCCAACCGGAGAAATCAGAAAGCTGCGTACCCTCTGATTTTAAAGATGCATTCCAGCATTAGCGAGAATAATAAGCTAAAAATTCCGCTCTAACCCAATCCAGTTAAAAATGGAATATCTCCATTATCCCAATTCCAATTTTCTTTTTGACAACCAAATTAAACCAAAATATAATTGGTGCGGAATTTTTGAGGGAGAAATTTTTGACAGATTTAAAAGTTGACAGAACAGCGTTTTGCGTAACTTCGCTAAATGATGAAAATGAAGAAAAAAATTACTGGTTATCACAAACTCCTGAAAAACGATTGATGGCAATAGAAATTAATAGGCAGATAATTTATGATTACGACAGTGCTACCGCAAGACTTCAAAGATTTTTTGAAGTTGCTCAACTTAAACCAAGTTAAATATAGTAAAAGCAATAAAAGAGTTTGGATTTGATTTTCCCGAGCTTACGCCTGATTTGTTTGTTACTCCAGAGCAAGTTATTCGCATGGGAAACCCTCCGATAAGAATAGAGATTATCACATCGGCATCAGGCGTTGAATTTGAAGCTTGTTTTTCCAGAAAACTTGAGATTTCTGTTGATAATATTCAAATATCACTTATCTCAAAAGAAGATTTGTTTGTTAATAAAAAAGCTGCAGGTCGTCTAAAAGATCTTAATGATTTGGAACATCTTTCTTAGTTTCTTTTTGACAAACAAATTGAGCTAAAATATAATTGGTGCGGAATTTTGCCTTGACATGACCTTGGATTCCTTGACAAAACTCCTCAATTTTACTATATTTTCCTGAACTTTCCGGAGGAATAAAAAATGTGCACCGTAAACCCTAAGATTGACATAATATTCAAAAAACTATTCGGCAGTGAAGAAAACAAAGACCTTTTACTCTCACTTATTAACTCAATAATGCCGGAAGCACGGCAGCTAAGAGAGATAACTATTCGAAATCCCTACAATCTTCAGTCATATCTGACAGACAAGCTTAGCATTCTCGATGTCAAAGGCGAGGATGAAAACGGAATTTTATACAACATTGAAATCCAGATAAAACCGCAGGATTTCTGGGGACAGCGCGCACTTTATTACTGGTCGAAAATCTACTCGAACCAGCTTGAAGTTGGGAAAATGTATTCAAAACTGAATAAAACAATAGTTATAAGTCTCCTTGATTTCAGCTATTTTTTGGAAGACAAAAGATTTCACAGAGTAATTGTTCCAAAAGACCTTGAAACAAATAAGGAATACGAGGATCTTGATTATTTGGAGCTCCATTTTATAGAAATGAACAAGCATCAGACTCCTTTTAACGAGATAAAAACACAGCTTGACAGATGGATTTCTTTTTTAAATCATGCCTACGAGCTTGATGCGCGGAAACTGCCTGAAAAAATGAGAGACAATTTAATAGAAAAAGCACTCGATCAGGTCGCCGTAATGCACCTTTCCAAAGACGAAAGAGAGGTTTATGAGGACAGAATGAAGTGGACTTTGGATAAAGAGGCGCAAATCGAAACAGCTCTCAGAAAAGGTTTGTCAGAAGGCAGAGAAAAAGGTTTGTCAGAAGGCAGGGAAAAAGGTTTGTCAGAAGGCAGGGAAAAAGGTTTGTCAGAAGGCAGAGAAAAAGGTTTGTCAGAAGGCAGAGAAAAAGGTTTGTCAGAAGGCGAAGGAATAGGAATCAAAAAAGGCAGAGTTGAAGGTGAACATCTTGCCAAGATTGAGATTGCGAAAAGTATGATTAAAAAGAATCTCGATCCCGAGACAATTTCGGAGCTGACAGGTCTTTCAATTGAAGAAATCAAAAATATCTATTAACGGTGATTTTCTTGCTTGAACTCACAAAAAAGGAAAAATTTGCTAATCCTTTTAAAGACTCTGGATTTAAACGGCTTTTTTTTAAATGAATAACAAACCCGACTACACACCACCGTCTGTTTTAAAAAAAGAGGATAGCGTTTACCAGCTGACATTTGGAGAGAGGGAGCTTTTTCTTGTTGGGACTGCTCATGTTTCAAAAGAATCCGCACTGCTTGTTGAAAAAATAATAAGAGAAATTGTGCCTGATACTGTTGCGCTTGAGCTTGATGATTTTCGGATTGAAGTTGTCAGATATGGCAGAGATTTTGACTATATTGATGTTGCCTCAATAATTAAAACAAGAAAAACAATCCTTATGGCAATGCAGCTTATTATGGCTGGTTTTCAGGAAAAAATCGCAGAAAAAACAGGTGTCAGGCCTGGAGAAGAATTCAGAAAAGCGGCTGAAATTGCTGATGAAATTAGTGCCAAGCTTGTTATGGCTGATAGACATATCCAGATTACACTGAAAAGAGCAATGAGGAAGATGAGCTATCAGGAAAAAAGCTCACTTTTTATCTCACTTTTCTTTGCAAAAACTGATGATATTGACAGCGATGCAATTGAGGATTTAAAAAAAGAGGGCAATATTGAGCAAATTCTTGAAGAGGTTGCAAAAAAATTTCCGACAGTGAAAAAGGTTATTATTGAAGAGAGGGACTCCTATCTTGCCGGAAAAATCTATAAAAATCTTGGAGTTAAAACTGTTGCTGTTGTCGGTGCGGGACACTTATCAGGCATTATCAAGGCTTATGAAAAAGAGATTACAGACAAAGAACTCGATGACATAGAATTTGTGCCGCCGGAATCTCGCATCAAAAAATACCTGCCGCATTTAGGAACAATTTTTTCTATTCTTGTTTTTACTTTTGCCTCACTGCTTTTTTCACTTCGAGAAGCTGCAATAATCTGGAGCATTTCGACATCAATTTCAATTTTTACCGCTCTTTTGTTCGGAAAAGCAAATGTTTTGACACTTTTAATCAGCTCGTTTGCCGCTCCATTCACCGCATTCTCGCCGGTTGTAATGCCTGCGTTACTTGCCGGATATATTCAACTTTTCGTCGCTAAACCTGAAAAAATTGATCTGAAAAATTGTGTCAGCGATGCAATGAGCTTTTCCGGATGGAGGAAAAACAGACTCAACAGAGTGCTTTTTGTTTCAATGCTCGCTGTTGCAGGAGCAATCGCAGGAATATATTTCTTATTTCCAATACTTATAATAATTTTTTGATTTAGGGGGATTTTCTTGAATCAATTAAGAGACGCACTTGAACTTTTTGAACTTTTAAAACAAAACCACTTACAAATTTCAACAGCAGAAAGCTGTACCGGCGGGATGATTGCGTCAATTCTGACCTCAATTCCAGGCATTTCCGCAGTTTTTACAGAAGGAATTGTATGCTACAGCAATGAATCAAAAATCTTCCGGCTTGGCGTAAAAAAAGAGACAATTGACACTTTTGGCGCAGTAAGTAAAGAGGTTGTTTCTGAAATGATTTCAGGACTTAAGAGTGCGGCGGGCATAGCGGTTTCAGGAATAGCCGGACCTGACGGCGGAACAAAAGAAAAGCCTCTTGGCACTGTTGTTATTGGTGTAAAAGCTGGAGAAAAAAGCATTGTAGAGGTTAATTTTTTTTCAGGCTCAAGAGATGAAATAAGAGAAAAAAGTGCTGAAAAAGCGATTTTAATGATGGTTGGGTTGATTAGAAATTAAGCTTTGTGTTGAACATTAAAGAGTTTCCTTCCAGAGTTTTTACAGCAGTTACTGTTTTAACATTAAGATACTGCACGCCAACTGTAAATTTCTTGAACATTGTGTAATTTGCTGTAGCCCAAAGACCGCTATTTTTTTCATAGGTTGTAGTAGCATTATCCTGATCTTGATCTGGATCTTCTGCGCCATAGCCTATACCAATATTAATTTCTTCAAGCGGTTTTACATTAAGTTCGCCCCAGAAACCTTTAACAAGTTGAGAACCGACAACTTCCTTGTGATCTGTAATCTGCTGGTCATAAACAACGCTGCCACCAAAAACACCAAAAACATCAAGATTTTTACCCATGTAAAATTTTCCTTGAAGATTTGCATACTTATGAGAAATTTTTCCACCAACATTAAACATCTGAACATCAATTTTTTCGCCATATAAAGCACAGGAAACATCTTTTCCAGCTGCATCTTTACATGTGCCTTTTAAGCCACTTTTTTTGTCATAGTCTTCTTTGCCATAAGCTCCGCCAACAGCAAGAAACATTTCAACATCAGAAGCTTTACCTTTAAAGAATGCTTGTCCCTGGAACATAGGCATTTTTGAAGCATCGCCTGCATCTATGCTTTTTTCAAGTGCAGCCGACTGATTAGTTGATGCGCCTGTCATAGCTCTTGTTGCTGCAGCAATTATGCCAGTCTGAAAATCACCGATTTTCTGAGTTCCATAAAGCTGAATCTGTGGCATTCTCTGCCAAGGGTTACCCATTGCCCAACCTGCACCAGGATTGATGAGTGAAGGAAAAAGTGTCGGAGTTGCAGGTGCCCAAGTCTGGCCTGCAAGAAAACCAACAGTTGTATCTCCATAAACCTGATTAATATCCATATAAGCGTGTCTTAATCTTGGCATAACCTGAGACTCTGCTGCACCGGAATTGTTTGATGAACCATAAAAATCAATCTCAAATTTTCCGCTTAAATTAACCTCTTTAAGTGATGGGAAAAGAATTCCGGTTCCAAGTCTTGTGTTTTTGAGAGACATGCCGGTTGCGCTCTGTTTATCATCTTTGACAAAAAGAACGAGATCATTTGCAACAAAACCTGCATCATTGTGCCAGCCGTGCATTTCAATAAATCCGTAAGGCTTAAATTCTAAATCCTTCTCTTTCTGCTCCTGGGCACATACGACTGAGCCGATTACCATAATCGCAAGTAAAAACAATAATTTTTTCATAGTACACTCCTTTCAAAACAAGATAAAAACACCAATCAACAACAATTTATGCAAACAATAATATTACTCGTATAATATTTGTCAAATTATATTTGCTTTGTAGCGACAGTTTATATATTATATTTCCCGTATTTCCAAATTATTTTTTAGGGAGGATGTCATGTTTAGGAAAATTAGTCTGTTTTTGTGCTCATTTTTAGTTGTTTTTTCTTTAACTGCCGGAGATGGTGCAACACCAAAAGAGATTGTTGCCAAGGTTAATGAGGCTGCAAAGCTAGTTGAAACAAAAGGAGTTGAAGCTGCTACAAAAATCTTCAATGACAAAAAAGGGGGATTTGTCTGGAAAGACACCTATATTTTTATGCTAAAGATGGACGGGGTAACTCTTGCTCACCCTGAAAAACCTGCGTTAATCGGCAAAAATCTTATTCAATTTAAAGATATAAAAGGAACAGCTCTTGGCGCAGTTTTAATTTCTGCGGCAAAGAAAAACACCTGGGCAGAATATTACTGGCCAAAACCGGGTGGAAAAGATCCTGTAATTAAGGCAAGTTACTGTGTTGAAGTAAAAGGCAAAAATGTTATGGTTGGCGCAGGAGTTTATGATATTACCGCTAAAGATGCTGAAGCAAAATCTAAATAAACAGCGAAGGAGAACTGATGAGTTATCTTAACAGATTCCTAGCGTTAGCATCAGCTTTTTCATTAAAAACCAGGATTATTGCTCTGCTGCTCTTTATTTTTTTAATTGTCGGCATTATGTTTGGGGTTCAGTTTTATGGCAACTACACAGTCGAAAAAACTGTAGAAAAAGATGAGATTGTCCTAAACATTACAACAATGCTTAATAAGCTGATTTCTATTCAGGAGCGATTTCTCAAAAATGCTGACCGCAAAGAGATTGAGGCATTTGATGGAACAAAAAACTTACTTGAATCTTTCATGAAAACCAACAGCAAAACTATTTCAGAAATGGGATCTTTAAAAACCGAAATTCCCCTTTATTTTAAAGGTTTTGAAAAAGCTTCTCAAGCATTTGGCTCCTCTGTAAAGCTAAGAGATGAGGTAGTGAAAGAGGTAAGAGAAATTGTTGCCAAAACAAAAGAAATGGTCAATCAAGTTGAGCAGAATATCGCAAATGCATTGATGGAAGGATTGCCTCAGGATATGGCAGAAGGAGCTCTTGCCTCTTCGGCTAAAGAATTTGCAGATATTGAGCGGGAGCTTATTATTCTAGTCATTAATCTTTATGCGACAAATAATGAAGCTTTATTTTCTAATGCATTTAAGCAGCTCAAAGATGTTGATTTTCCTCAGAAAAGAGACAACATGAAGTCTGTTGCAAACACATGCAAAGAGACTGGTTTTGTCGGCCAGAGTGATGCGATAACTGCTCTTGCAGAACAATCTATTGATAAAACTGAAAAAATGGTTCTGCTCTGGAAAGAGGCTTCGACAGAGGAAATTGAGCTATATAAAATTGCTCAGAAAGTAAATAAGAGTGCTGAACAAATTACAGCCCGAACAAACGAAGAAATAAAGCAGGTTAAGGCTTTCAGCTACATGCTCGGAGTTATATTTCTTGTCGCAGGCATTATTATCATCATTTTTCTTGTATATATCCTTGTTGTTTCAATCCGCAGACCAATCAAAAATGTCACCGATTCACTTTACGACATTGCAATGGGAGAAGGTGATTTAACAAGAAGACTTGAGATTTCAGGCAAAGATGAAATAGCTGAAATGGCTACTAATTTCAACATGTTTGTCGAAAAAATTGAAACTCTTGTGAAAAGCATCAAATCTTCTGTCGAGATGGTTTCAAATTCTTCGAGCGAAGTAGCCTCCGGCAACAATCAGCTATCCTCTGCAACTCAGGAAATGGCATCTTCGCTTGAACAGCTTACAGCCAGTGTTGAAAATATTACGCAGCTTTTGAAGCAGACATTTGAACTTTCTTTAGTAATTTCAGGTAATTTCGACAAGATGTCAACTGAAGCGGAAAAAGGCTCAAAAATGCTCTCTTCAATGAGTGAAGCTATGGAATTTGTTCAGACTTCAGGCCTTAAAATTGCGGAAATAGTTGATGTTGTTAATGAAATTGCATTCCAGACAAACCTGCTGGCACTCAACGCCTCTGTTGAAGCAGCCAGAGCAGGCATTCACGGAAAAGGCTTTGCTGTTGTAGCAAGCGAGGTTAGAAACCTTGCTGTAAGAAGTGCTGATTCTGTTTCACAGATTAAAAAACTGATAAATGACAACCGTGGATTTACCGAAAATGCAGGGAATCTGAGTCAGTCCACGACAAGCCTTCTTTTAAATCTTGTTGCAAAAGTATCTGAATCATCATTTCACATCAAAGACATCGAAAAAAGACTCAGGAATCAGTCTGAAATGATGAGTGAAATAAACAGCTCAATTTCTCAGATGGATTCTGTAACCCAGCGAAATGCTTCATTAGTTGAACAGCTTGCAAGCTCGGCTGAAGATATGTCGCATGTTGCGGATAAATTAGGCGATGAAATGTCTCAGTTTAAGGTTTCCTAAAGTTTTCAAAAACATATCCATAAATTAACCGTGATGATATTTCGAGCCATTTAAAATCGAAAGTCCTCGATAAATCTGCTCAATCAGCACAATTCTTGCAAGCTGGTGCGGAAGTGTCCACGGTGCGATTGACAGACTTAAATCTTCGCCAATCGAACTAAACCCATAAGCCCCGCCAATACAAAAAGTTATGTCTTTGGCTCTATCCCGTTCTTTTCTGATAAGTTCTGAAAATCCAATACTATCAAATTTTTTGCCAGTTTCGCGCAAAGCAATAATGCAATTATTTCGGGGTATTGCCTTAATTATTGATTCAGTTTCCTGCTCAATTGAATTTTTCTCACGAAGTTCAACAACTTCAAACTGGGCAAAAGGCTTAATTCTGCCACGATAAAAATCATCAAGCTTTGCATAGCCTGCATCTTCCTTCATTTTGCCGACAGAAATCAGTGTTATTTTCATAGACTAGGGCTTGAATTATTTAAGGAATTGCTTCACATCCACACGGGTTGATTTGTTCCAGAAACCTTCCAAATCATAATGTTCACGAACTTCCTCAAGCATGATGTGAACTATTACATCGCCGCTATCTATCAGAATCCACTTGGCGTTTTCCTCACCCTCCATAAGAGGTTTTGACTGACATTCAGTCTTGATTGTGCGGGATGTAAAATCGGACAGCGTTCTGTTGTGCTGGGTTGATGTTCCAGTTACAAAAACCATGTAATCGGTAAATCCAGACTCCTTTTCAACATCGAGAGCTAAAACATTGAGACCTTTTTTGTCAGCTAAAGCTCTAACAATTACGGCAAGTTTATCTTGTGTGTTACTTTGTTTTGTCATTTTTTTTCTCCTCTTCCATTATATTTTTTGTAGCGTCAAGCGATCTTCTGTGATATTCAGGCGCAAATTGAGGAGCAGCAATTTTGCCCGCACCTTCTGTAGAAAGTTCCCGCTCGCCCTTTACATTAAAAGTTACATTTTCTTCAGTAAAAACAAAGTTTAAGTCCATCTCCATCTTTAAAACTTTTTTGGAGGAACTAACAAAAAGCGTAAGCTCTCCATTAATTTGTTTTTTATCTTTTTTCTGGAAATCAGCAATAAGTTTATCATTTTTCATCTCTTCAAGTCCATAGCTGTTCTGAAGATATTTTTTCTCAGGCAGCGGGCTTCGCTTGTTTTTGTCATCACTGAATTTGATTACAACTTTCTGAACACTTTCGTTGTTATAGGTTGTCCCTTTGGCTGATGAAATCTTTGCATTTTCTCTAAAAATCGAATAAATTTCAGGCATTATCGTAAAAAGAGACTCTTTGTAAAAACGATGCTCGCCCATACTGAAGGTTTTGGAAAACTCACCACCAAGCATTTTTCTGTAAAGAAAGTTATCTTTCCAGATCATATCCCAACCCTGAGAATCCTCATTCTGGTAACTGAGCAAAAAATTACCTTCCTCATCGCGACTGTATTTTACAGTTTCATTTAAGACAAGAACTCGATCACCTTCTTCAACTTTAGATTTTGCTGTGTAGGATATTTTCTGGGTAAAACCTTTGATTGCCCCTCCTTCCTCAAAATAAAACATCGGTGCGAGGAGAACCTTTTCAAGCTCTTCAAGCGAGCTATAAAGAGATTCCTCATTAATTGCAGGCTTGTACTCTTCTTTGTCGAGCACCTTCCACTTGCTTTCAACTTTTTCTTTATTTTCGGAACATGATGGGAATAAAATTGAAATAACAGAAAACAGAACAAAAAAAACAAAAACGCTTTTCTTCATAAAAACTCCATAAAAAACATTGCGGAAGAATTTAACACCAAACACCCCTCGTTGTCAAGTAACTGAATCAATAAGTTTTTATATTTTGCTCAAATTAAGGTATTGAGCAAAAAATTATTATCTGTATAATTAGTGCAGGCTTTTTATAAAACTTTTAGGCGGGTGGTAGGGATGCAGAAAAAACTACTATTTTTTTCTATAATTTTGCTTTCAAGCATATTATTTGGAGCAGCAATTTCTGACGCTCCTATTAGCGATGAGTTTTCAAGCTTCACTAAAAAGAAAGCTCATGTTGTATCGACTCGGCTTGGCTATATTCCTTCACCACTTTCGCTACCCCACCTAGCCAGTCAAAAACCACTAACTTCAAAACTGAAGCCAGATTTACCAATAAAATACGATTTGCGTA
>CAZISX010000009.1:35050-39872 GCA_964542005.1 uncultured Spirochaetales bacterium | reverse complement strand
CTGTGAAAGATCAGGGAAGTTGCGGTGCATGCTGGGCTTTTGCGACTTTTGGCTCAATGGAATCAGCTCTTATTTACGACAATATCTGGAATTTTTCCGAGAACAATTTAAACAACAGACACGGTTTTGATCCAGCCTCTTGTCAGGGCGGCAACAGCTATATGTCTGCCGCATATCTTGCCAGACTTGACGGCCCTATTCTTGAATCAGAAGACCCCTACCCGACTTCATTTATTGTAACAGACAAAAAACCATCAAAACATCTGACTGAAATGTTAATGTTTTCAACAGATCAAATCAAAACCACACTTATGCAAAAAGGTGCTGTTTACACAAGTATGCGGTGGGAGGATGCTTATTACAAAAGTGCAACAAAATCTTATAATTACACAGGATTAAGTTCAACAAATCACGCAGTTGTTATTGTGGGCTGGGATGATTCCTTCCCTAAAACAAACTTTCAATATCAGCCGGCTGGCGATGGTGCCTGGATTATCAGAAACAGCTGGGGCTCAAGTTGGGGCGAAAATGGCTATTTTTACATTTCTTATTATGACAAACTCACAGCCAAACAAAATGCGATTTTTAACGAAACTGACCTCCCTTCTGATTATTCGAGAATCTACCAATATGATTATCTAGGCTGGATTTCAAGTCTTGGATATGGAACTCAAAGTGCCTGGCAGGCAAATATTTTCACAGCAATTGATTTAGAATATATCTCTGCAGTCAGTTTTTATACTGGTGCTCACAATGCAACTTACGATGTTTTTATACACAAAAATCCGAATAACGGCCCGATAAACAGCGGCGGTTTTGCAGCGCATATTGCCGGAACTATTCCTTTTTCCGGCTATCACACAATCAAGTTGCCGACACCTGTTTCAATAAAAACAGGTGAAAAGTTTTCTGTCGCAGTAAAAATCACAACGCCAGGATACAACTATCCAATCCCAATTGAAATGCCTGCAAGTGGCTACAGCTCAAAGGCGAGTGCTTCCTCAGGAGAGAGCTTTGTCTCTTCAGACGGAGTTTCGTGGGCTGATCTCACAACTTCACGGCCAAATTATAATGTAGCTCTGAAAGCTCTCGCAACACTTTCTCCAAAAATGTCTCTCAAAATCAATTTTCCCGGTGATGGCAATGGGAGTGTTAATGGAACGATTCCAGAGGCTTGCGCTGATAACTGCTCATTTTCAATGGACAAATTATCTTCTGTCAAACTTATGGCAACCTCTGATTCGACCTCAATCTTTACTGGCTGGAGTGGGGCTTGCTCCGGTTTAGGCGAGTGCAACTTAAATATGGATTCCAACAAAGAGGTAACCGCAAACTTTGAACTCAAAAAATATACAATCACCGTAACTTCAACCGGCTCAGGAACAATAACCCCAAGAGGAGTGATTACAGCAAAACATGGCGATTCTATTCAGTTTTCTATTATTCCGAACAACGGTTTTTATGTAAAAGATATATTGCTTGATTCACAGTCAGCAGGCTCTTCATACAGCTATACGCTCAAAAACATTGACAAAAACCACTCGTTTCACGCAACTTTCGAGGATGCAACAGGTATATGCTTTGCGCCTCCTCAGTTTTTTGATTTTAAATCATCCTCTTACCACACCTTCTCTTTTGACGGAATTATTAACGATTTTCTTGCAGAAAAAGAGTCTGGAACTGGCGAATTTTATTCACGAATCCGTGGAGCTGACATTGATTCATCAAGCATTTCAGTCAGTGCAGAATACTATCCGCTCGACAACTCGATTGCAGTTGTGACAGTCGGTTCAGAAATTGAGGATTTCGGGCTACTGAACATTACCCACTCATTTTTTGATATTGCCGATCTTCTTGAATTAAAAAATGAGAATCAGTTTATTATGCCTGCCGAAAATTATTCAGGTGTAATTCTATCCCGCGCAATTATTGAGAAAGAGACAGGAATTATGAAAAAAGTGTGTCACACAGCTTTTTCAATTGGCGGCGAATTTATTGTCTGCCACGGCGGGAATTCGTCGTTTCAATCCGGAGAATATCTCGATGTAGCCGGAAACATTTCACTTTTTGACGATGAACTTGCAGTTGAAAAAGTTTTTTCCGAGCTTGGACTTGAGTTTTGTTCATGCTACTCAGCCGGAGGAAAAGTTGAATGCCCAGAAGATGAGTGCATCCACGACACAACCGAAAAAACTGCCTGCGGACTTAACAACCGAGGATTTAATTACCGTTACTGTTTTTACGGGATGTGGTCAGACTCATCGCTTTGCATTGATCCCGACATCTGCAAAGACGGAGTGGTAGAAAAAGGAAAGTCATGCGGACAAAACGGCGCAGGATTTGAGACAAAAACCTGCACAACTGGAAAATGGGGCGCAACTTCCTGTGCCGACCCTGACATTTGCGTAAATAGTTCAACAAACTCAATTAGTTGTGGATTAAACGGTCGCGGAAAACAGACTCAAATCTGTCAAAACGGTCAATGGGGAAGCTGGTCAAGCTGTGTTGATTCTGATCAGTGCAAAGATAGCGAAACCAGATTCCAGAATAATATCTGCGGGTTAAATGGGCAAGGCGACATAAAAGAAACCTGTGTAACGGGAAAATGGAGCTCAAGCGGAATCTGCACTGATCCTGATTTATGTAAAAACGGAACTCTCCAGAATTTGTCCTGCGGATTAAACAATCGCGGAGCAAAATCAAGAACTTGCACTGCTGGTCAGTGGCCGGATTGGTCAAGCTGTGTTGACTCCGATGTTTGCAAAGATGGCGCGACAGAAAAATTATCGTGCGGCATCAATAATAATGGAACAAAATCAAGAACTTGCACAACAGGTCAATGGGGAAATTATGGAAATTGCGTTGATCCCGACATTTGCTTAAATGGCGAGGAACAGACAAAAAGCTGCGGCATCAACAACAGAGGTGTTTCCAAAAAAATCTGTGCAGCTGGTCAGTGGCCGTCAGATTGGTCGAGCTGTGTTGATTCTGATATCTGCAAAGACGGAATTTCAGAAAATGCGAGCTGCGGATTAAACAATCGCGGAACAAAATCAAGAACTTGCGCAACAGGTCAGTGGGGAAATTACGGGAATTGCAGCGATCCTGACATCTGCAAAGATAGCGAAACCAGATTCCAGAATAATATCTGCGGGTTAAATGGACAGGGCGACATAAAAGAAACCTGTGTAACCGGAAAATGGAGTTCAAGCGGAATCTGCACCGATCCTGATTTATGTAAAAACGGAACTCTCCAGAATTTGTCCTGCGGATTAAACAATCGCGGAGCAAAATCAAGAACTTGCACTGCTGGTCAGTGGCCGGATTGGTCAAGCTGTGTTGACTCCGATGTTTGCAAAGATGGCGCGACAGAAAGTGCGACCTGCGGAATCAATAATCGCGGAACAAAATCAAGAACTTGCACGAACGGATTCTGGGGCATTTACTCCAACTGTATGGATACTGATGAATGCGTTGACAATGAAAAAATTACCCAAAATTGCGGTTTAAATGGTAATGGCATCTCGGAAAAAATATGTCAGAGCGGTCGCTGGGGCAATTTTACAACTTGTGCAGATACAGACATTTGTGTAAACGGAACAGAAAAAAGTGAAACCTGTGGCATAAATAACACCGGACTTCAGAAAAAAATCTGCACCTCCGGCGAGTGGGAAAATAATGGTTTGTGTCAGGATTTTGATGTTTGCAAAAATAGCAGTGTTGAGACAAAGTCATGCGGAATAAATAATGCCGGAGTTTCTTCAAGAAGCTGCTCAAGCGGAAAATGGGGAAGCTGGGGAAGTTGTGTTGATGATGATATTTGTGTGAATGGAGCTGAAAACACAAAATCTTGCGGGTTTAACGGAAACGGTTTTTCAAAACAAACCTGTGCTGCCGGTGCTTGGGGCGGCTGGTCAAACTGCTCAGACCCTGATGTTTGCATAAATAATTCGGTAGAATCAGCAACTTGCGGATTAAATAACAATGGTGCGAAATCAAGAAGCTGTATTCTTGGAAAGTGGAGCGATTTTTCGATTTGTAACGATAGTGATGAATGTATAAATGGAGCAAAAATCGAACAAAATTGCGGCATTAACGGAGCAGGCATCTCTTTGAAAAGCTGCACAAACGGACATTGGGGCAGTTTAGGAAGTTGTGTTGATGATGACATTTGTCTGAATAATTCAGCAAGAACAACAGCTTGCGGCATAAATGGCAACGGAATTTTCGAGGAATTCTGTGAAAACGGTCAGTGGAAGAGTGAAGGGGCGTGCGAAGATCCCGACAACTGTCTTTATGGCGCAAATGAGCGGCAAAGCTGCGGCATCAACCTCACCGCTTTTTCAGAAAGAATCTGCCAGAACGGAAGCTGGTCGCAGTGGAGCATTTGCAACGATAAAGATCTCTGTAAAAATGGAAGTGAAGAGAAGGTTTTCTGCGGCATAAACCTTGCCGGAATATCAAAAAGAACCTGCTCAAACGGTACCTGGGGAACATGGTCATCCTGCATTGATGATGATACTTGCGAAAATGGGCAGCTTGAAGAAAAATTCTGCGGCCCGAACAATCTTGGAATCAGCGCAAGAAGCTGCGAAAATGGAAGCTGGACAAACTGGTCAAATTGTGATGTTCCGGAAGAAAAAGAGAAGGAAATAAAAACAGGCTGCGGCGGAAATGTTATCTAAGTCCTGTCTGTAATGCTTTGAAATCCTTTGCCAATTATCTCATTAGCATTAAAAACAATAAGAAAAGCTGATGGGTCAATCTCTCGGATACATTCCTCAAGTGCAATAAGATCCCGTCTGTTTACAGCTGTCAGGAT
>CAZISX010000009.1:34375-35040 GCA_964542005.1 uncultured Spirochaetales bacterium | reverse complement strand
AGTTCCCTTAAACATTCCCTGCCCCATCAGATAGGTTCCTCCGCGATGAATTGTAAGAAGCAGTTTGTCTTTGATTTCTTCGTGTTTGTCAGAAATTATAAAGAGAGCTTTCTGGTAATCCTGACCAACAAGAACACTGTCAAGAACCTTGCCTGTAATAAAAATTGTGATAAGTGCATATAACGCAAGCGAAAAATCTTTAAAAGCCAGAATACCGACAGAAACAATCATCGAATCAATAAGAATCAGCAGTTTCCCAGCCGGAATCTGGGTATATTTGAAGATAATTCTAACAATAATATCTGTTCCGCCGGTTGAGGCTTTTGACCTAAAAATCAGAGCAAGGCCGCCACCAATGCAGACTCCGGCCGCAATCGAGGCAAGCATTGTGTTTTCTGTCGGGCTTTTCCCGTAAAAATGGCTCATAAGATTCATTGTTCCCGATATCGTTATAACCGAAAGAAAAGTTTTCATTCCAAATTTCGGACCAAGCACAAAACTGCCCCAAATTAATAAAGGAATATTAAAAAATAGGGCAGCCGTACCAGCGGAAATTCCAAAAACATGATGAATAACAATCGAGGTTCCGTAAACTCCGCCAGGAATAATTTTGTGCGGATCTGCAAAAAAAGCATAACCCGCCGACATAATAACACAGCCAATAA
>CAZISX010000009.1:3719-34365 GCA_964542005.1 uncultured Spirochaetales bacterium | reverse complement strand
AAGTAGCTGAAAATAATTAAAAAACCACTTCTTTGAAAAAAGTTTATCCTTTTTTATAATCTGTTCCATGCGATAATTCTCCCGCAAAAAATTCAGCCTGATATTAGCAAAAAATATTAATGTGTCAATGGAAATAATTGGAAGAAGAGATTAATTTCTAGAGCTGATCCGCAGTTATAATGTTGTTTCGCCCTTTCTTTTTGACAACATACATTGCTTCATCAGCCATTTTGATGATTTCGGCCTTTGTTTTCGCATCTTCCGGAAAAGATGCAATGCCAAAACTTGCGGTCACTTTAATATTGAAGCCCTCTGCCTCAAAAAAAATCCGTTCATTAAGCATAGCTCTGATCCGCTCTGTTATCTGAAGAGCATCAGCTTTACCTGATTCCGGCAAAACTATAACAAATTCATCACCACCATAACGGACAGCCCAGTCAGTTTGTCTCAGATTTTCTGTTAAAATCATAGCAATTTCACGCAGAAGCTGACTTCCAACAAGATGACCATAGGTGTCGTTTATACTTTTGAAATGATCTAAATCTATAAAAACCAGTGAAAACGGTCTCTTAGCTCTTTCCGACCTGCTGATTTCAGCATCAATCAGGTTGTGCATGTGGCGGGTATTATAAAGATGAGTGCAATCATCATGGATTGAAATATCACGGATTTGCTTCACAAACCACGCATTTTCTATCGCAATTGCGGTGAAATCTGCAATAGATTCAAGCATTTCTATATATTCTTTTTCAAAAAACTTCGCATCAATATTTATAAGCTCCAAAACACCAAGAGTCTCATCCTTGCTAATAAGAGGAATACATATTATTGAATCTGTGTGAAATTTTGTTTCCTGATCAAATGAATTGTTGAATCTGGCATCTTTGGAAGTGTCTGGAATTATTATAGTTCTTCCGTGCTGAGCACACCATCCGGCAACTCCTTCACCAATTCTAACCTTCATATCTTTCAATGTTTCTGTACTTTCACCGATAGCAAGTGCAAAATAGAGATTCGCTTTTTCCCGGTCAAAAAGAAGAAGCGACCAGTTGACTGGCGAATATAACTCACCGATAAAACTCATTATTTTCTGCAAGATATCGTCCATATCAAGGCTTGAAGTTAAAGCCTTGCCAATATCTCTTATTATTGAATAATGTTTTGAAAAATTCTCTTTTGTCATCATTGTGCAATCCTTTTTTGTCAAATAACTTCCCCCAAAAAAGCATAGTTTAAAGATTGAGTAAATCAAGAATAATTCTTTGATTCTTTTCTACTTAAATGATATTATGGCACCATTAAAGAATTATTTGGAGAATCAAAGATGTTAAGCAAAATAAATTCAAGACATGAAAATATAAGTATTTTAATTGTTGAAGACAGTCCAACACAGGCTGAAGTGCTAAAAGATCTTTTAACCGAGCAGGGCTATCTCTTTCAAGTTGCTGAAAATGGTAAAATAGGGCTTGAAAAGCTCAAATCGTTTAGACCTGATATTATAATAAGTGACATTATGATGCCTGAGATGGATGGCTTTGAATTTTGCAAAATAGTCAAAGATAACGAAATGTTAAAAGAGATTCCGGTAATTTTTCTCACAACCCTTTCCGACCCTGAAGATATTGTGAAAGCTCTTGAAGCAGGCGCTGACAGCTTTATAACAAAACCCTACAACAAGGAATTTTTATTTTCCCGGCTCAACTACATTCTTATCAACCTTGATTTGCGTAAAAACGGTGACTTAAACAATGGAGTTGAATACTTTTTTAACGGGAAAAAGCATCTCTTCACCTCTGAAAAAGTTCAAATTATTGACCTCCTCCTCTCATCCTATGAAGTCGCTGTTCGCAAAAATGAAGAAGTTGAACATGTTACGAGAGAACTCCAGAAAGCTTTTTCGGAAATAAAAAAGCTCAAAAAGTTTATCCCAATATGCGCTGGCTGTAAAAAAGTGAGAAAAGAAAACAATGACTGGCAGAACATAGAATCATATATCAAAGAACTTTCCGACCTTGATTTTTCCCACAGTCTATGCCCTGATTGTGTTGAAAGACTTTATCCTGAACTCCGAAAAAACAAATAATCACAAAGGGATACACTCTCTCAACACATTTCTATCTTCACAAATAAACGAAACTTTCTGAAAATATTTTTCAATTCAAAAAAGGTCTCTTTTTGACTTTTTTTTCTGAACTGACATGTCAGTCTATTTTTTCTTTGACTTTTTAATTTTGTGAGGATATAGTTAAGAAGACTTTGGGTGGGAGGGTTTGATGTGCGGAACTATTAATTTTACAGAGCATTATCCAGTAAACAGTATGAGACGGAAAATTTGGGATGCTGTTTTTTCAGGGAATGCGGAATTGCTTGAAACAATTATTGACACAAAGCTTGCATTTAAAAGCACAGACAAAAGGTGGCAGCAGGCTCTTAAAGCTGCGTGCACAAGTGGCCACATCGAAATTGTTGAAATGCTTATCAGAAGAGGCGTTCCTATTGAGGCACATGATGAGAGCCATCTTCTTGAAGCTGTAAAATCAGGAAATATTGAATTAATCAAACTTCTTATAGAGGCTGGACTAGATATAAACACAAAAGATTCTTCTGGGAAAACCCTTCTTGATCACGCAATAATAAGCGCAAACTTTGATGTTGTCCACTACCTTATAAATAAAGGCGCTGACTCAGATATTGCAATAACAAACATTGCATCACCTGCATTTTTAAGCAAGATTACAGCTATATTTAAAAATGAATTAGCTGAAAATTAATTATTCGGATTAGGTTTCAGAAAAGCTCTTATTTGTCATCTTCATCAAACCCGTCATCTTCGTCATCATCAGAACTGATTCTTGACAAAATTTCGTCAGCTTCATCATAACGACCAAGATTAATCAGAACCTGACCTTTATTGTAAAGAGCTTCCTCGTCATCAGGAGCAATTTTAAGAACAGCATTAAAAGCCTTGAGTGACTCTTCATACCGACCAAGTTCACCTAAAACGATTCCTTTATCATAAAAAATATCAGGATTTTCAGGATCCAATTCCTCTGCCCTCGAGTATGCATAAAGTGCTTCTTCGAGAAGTCCCATATCATCAAGAACAACACCTTTGTCATACCAAATATCAGGATTATCATCAGCAATTTCAAGAGCTTCCTCAAAAAAAGAAAGTGATTCTTCAAATTTTTCCTCAGCATAAAGATGAAGTGCTTCTGCATAAATATCTTTAACTGAAACGGAACTCTTTTTATGTGATTTTTTCTTCATAATGAACCTCAAAAGTGATTAAAAACAGCGTTATTTTAACAAAACAGCTTTATTTAGCAAGGAGAAATAATTTTTGCTTAATCTTTTTAGGTCTTACCTGAATCGTTTGATTCTTGATTAAGAGGTTGAAAAAAGATTTTTGATTTAAAAGACTTAGAAAAATTTGAGTAATACCCGCTGGTATTGCGATGATTTTTGTAAGTTCTTATAAACAAAAAGAATTTTCAAGAATTAATTTGGGAATCGAACGATTTAGTTAATCAAAAAGAACGCCCCGCTGGCCGATTTCAAGGATTTTTTTAATAAAATCGCTTTTCGCGTCTGTATATTTTTCTCTCTCATTTAGAAACTTTTCCGCAAGACTAACCTTAAGTGTCTGATATTTAACCCTTATTTCTGGATGCAACCTTAGATAATCTCTAAAAAAAATGTGATTTTCCCAGGATTCGCCGTATGCCATCAATGCGTGAAGGTGGAATTTTCTCACACCATTTTCAAATTTAGCAAAAAATCGTCTCAGCGGAATCTCTTTTTCGTATTCAGGAAAATATACATATCCAAGTGATTGAATTAACTCTATCTTTGAGTCAACAACGCAAAGTGGTGCACCAATCATAATATCAATAACAGGCTTTGCCGCCAAATCTCTAACTGCGGTGCTACCAATGTGTTCAACCTGAATTGTGTTGCCAAGAATATTTATCAAAGAGAGTTTTTCAGATTCAAATAAATCAGACCATTTTGGATTGTATTTTTCAATAATTATGGAATCTTGAGTCATAATTTCAGAAAAAAATCTCGGTTTTTGTTGTCTCTTTCTTGATTTTTATCCAGCTATCAAAAGCTTTATCCTGATTTTTCATTCTGTACATATTGATAATCTGAGACTTAACATCATCATATTTTGGAGGTGCCTGATCTTCAGATTTTTCCAGTCTTACAATATGCCAACCAAATCGGGTTTTAAAAGGTTTTGAGATTTCACCAATCTTCATTTTTGCAAGTTCTTCTGAGAATTCAGGAACCATCTGTTTCGGAGAAAATGAGCCGAGGCTTCCACCCTGCAGAGCTGAGCCATCCTGAGAATAGGTTTTTGCAGCCTCTTCAAAAGTCGATGCACCCGAAGCAATTGAGTCGTAAATCTTCTGAATCTGCTCATAAACAGCTGCTTCCTGTGCTTCATTTTCGCTTTTTATAATAATGTGAGATGCAGTAAAAAGCTTATCCTGTTTGAAATCAGAATCATACATAGCCTTCAAAACAGCTTCATCAATATCAAGCATAGTGACAGCAATCATCTGTTTTACCTTAATCATTTCAAGCTCTTTCTTTAAAACATCATTAAGATAAATTTCCCATGTCATGTTTTCTTTTGTGACTTGCGCCTTGAGTTCTTCAACCGTAAGTCTGTTTTGTGCAGCAACTTTGTTTACTGCGCTATCAAGTTCTTCGGGTGAAACCTCAATGTTTTTACTTTTTATTTCCTGTCTGATAATTGCGTCTGTAACAACTTTGTCTATAATCTTTTCCTTCAAACTTTTGAGCTGTTCGCTTGAAACAGTTTCAGGTTTTTCAGGATTAATAAGCTTTTTGATGTCAAAAAGTGTCACAGGCTCATTATTGATAAGCATAGCAATTTTATTGATTAATTTATCTTCTGCTATGCTTATCAGTGAAAATATTAAAAGAAAAAAGAGAGAAATAGTTTTGGAATTGAACATTTAATCCTATTTTTTCTCAGCTGGAGCTTCGCCTGGCTGTGGTGCGCCATTAGCTTTGTTGAGCTGAAGCTTTTTAAGCTGTTCCTGAAGCATTGCAGGATCTATTTTAGGTGCGTTTGGTGCGCCCTGCATTCCTGGCATTCCTGGATTTCCTGGCATACCTGGCATTCCGCCTTCTGCGCCTGGAGCTTTGTTTGCATCTTCTGGAGTTGAAAGATCAATTTTAGCAAGTGATTCTTTGTTGAACTTGAAGTTCATCCCTTTTTTGATATCAGCAACAACGCCTTCGTAAGCTGATTTTCTTTTTTCTGATTTAAGAGTAGATTCAATTCTAGCCTTAACATCTTCAAAAGATTTTTCGATTTTTTCTCTTTTTCCAGTGAGTTTGATTATGTGGTAGCCAAAAGAAGATTCAACTATATCAGAAACATCGCCAACATTTTTAAGAGCGAAAGATGCGTCGGTAAATTCTTTTACCATTTTGCCGCCTTCTTCTGTTCTTTCAAAATAACCAACATCTCCGCCTCTTGTTTTGCTTGCTTCATCTTCTGAGTATTTTTTTGCAAGTTCTGTAAAAGATTCAGGATTGTTTGCTTTTGCTTTAACTTCTGCAAGAATTTTCTTAGCTGTAGCCATTGCTTTTGCTTTATCTTCAGGTTTTTCAGCCTTAATAAGGATATGGCTTGCTTTTACTTTTTCAGACTGAACATAGTTCTTTTTGTTTTCTTCAAAGTATTTTTTCATATCTTCGTCTGTAAGTTTGATTTTTTCTTCGATTTTTGCTTTAAGCTTTTCGCCAGCATAGTAACGAGCAATTGTTGATTTGATTTTTGTAAGAAGTCCTGCATCAGAGATTGCGCCATCTTTAAGAGCTTGTCTTGCAAGAATTTCGCCATCAATAATCTTCATA
Source organism: uncultured Spirochaetales bacterium (assembly GCA_964542005.1). GTDB lineage: Bacteria > UBP6 > UBA1177 > UBA1177 > CALOFP01 > CAZISX01. The sequence continues at coordinate 28,464 of CAZISX010000009.1, read as the reverse complement.
ACCAACTCTTCTTTTTTCTCAGGAGTGTTGTATCTTGATTTAAGGTATGGGTTGAGCTGATCAATGTATGCCTTAAGATATTCATCAGTAATCTTGATTCCGTCAAATTCTGCAATAACTGTAGTGCCTTTTGCTTCAGGGAAAAGATTAACTGAATCTTTGCTGCTTCCACCCTGCTGGCAAGCTGTAAAAGCAAGTGCGCCAATAAGTGTTGTGATAACCAATGCTCTTTTCATCGTAATCCTCCAAAAAATAGTAAAGTGTAACGAACATAAATTTTCAAACAAGACTATTATTCATAGCCTTTTAAAAGTCAAGGAAAATCTAAGGTTTTGTAAACGATAAATTTTCAGTCAGCCGAAAAACAATTCCAGTTTATTTTTTATTCCATCCTTGTATAATATTTTCAGATTGTTTGCGCAGGAATAAGTCTTAGGCACTATTCACCAATAATTCCGAGTGTTTGAAGCTTTACTGCGCCAACTTCGGCAGTAGAAACAACAGATACATTTGGCATAGATTTTTCGATAAGTCTTTTTACAAATCTTCTTGTATCAGGGCTTGTAATTATTACAGGATTTGTTCCTGTCATCATAAAATGCTCTGCATTTTTATCTATATCTTTAAGAAATTTTTTAACAAATGTCGGGCTTATGCTGCCGCCATCTTTAAATCCGTCCTTAATTTTAAGCTCGAGCGTTGGTTCCAGAGCCAAAACATAGAGGCTGCCATCGTCTGATTTGAGCTTGTGACTGATTTGCGCGCCAAGGTGCTGACGGGCAAATTCTGTAAGATATTCAGCCTCTTTTGTGACTGGCGCATAATCTGCGAGTGTTTCCAAAATTGTCCGCAAATCTTTAATTGAAACATTTTCCTTGAGAAGGTTTTTACACACTCGGAGGACTGTTCCTATTGGGAGAAGTCCGGGAATAAGCTCTTCAACAACTTTTGGATAAGTTTGCTTAAAGATATCAAGGAGTTTCTGCAATTCATCACGGCCAAGAATCTCATAACCGTTGTTCTTAAGAATTTCTGTAACATGGGTCGCGATTACTGTTGCCGGATCAACAACTACAAAACCTAGAGATACAGCTTTTTCCTTGTCAGCAGCATTTATCCAGCGGGCAGGAAGACCAAACGCTGGCTCGGTTGTATTTTCTCCAGTAACAGGAACTGGCTCATTGTTTGAATTGATAAGCATAAACTTGTCTGAATAGACCTTGTTTCTGGCAATTTCGACACCTTTTAGCTTGAAAACATATTCGTCTGGCTGAAGTTCGAGGTTGTCTCTGATGTGAATTGCCGGGACAATAATTCCCATATCCGAAGCAAACTGCTTTCTGATTGACATAATTTTATCAAGCAATTCGCCACCTTGCGATGAATCAACAACAGGAATAACGCCGTATCCAACCTCAAGCTCAAGTAAATCAAGCGAAAGCATCTGCTCAATTTCATTTTTAGGAGGCTCTGCATTTTGTGTTGCAGCCTGCGCTTCTGACGACTTTCCTTTATCGCCTGATTTTGCGCCGCTCTCTTCAAGATTGCTCGATTCTTTAGTTCCTAAATAGACAAAAATTGCACCGAAAAACCAGAAAACCAAAAGAGGAAAACCCGGAACCAACCCCATGAGAAGAAGAATTATACCAACAATTTTAAGGGCTTTTGCATATCTGAAAAGCTGCCCTATAATCTCTTCGCCCATCTCTTCGGTTGAACCTGCTCTTGTTACAATAACACCGGCAGCAGTTGAAATAAGAAGCGATGGAATCTGCGCAACAAGACCATCACCAACGGTCAGAATTGTATAAATTTCTGCAGCTTCACCAGCGCTAAGACCTTTTTGAACAACACCTATAATAAAACCCGCAACAACATTTACAATTGTAATAATAATACCAGCAACAGCATCTCCTTTTACAAACTTTGAAGCACCGTCCATTGCTCCATAAAAATCGGCTTCTCTTGATATTTCCTTTCTTTTTAACCTGGCCTCTGATTCTGTAATAAGACCTGAATTCAAGTCTGCATCAATCGACATCTGTTTACCAGGTAAAGCATCGAGTGTAAATCGTGCACTTACCTCAGCAACACGACCAGCACCCTTTGTAATAACCATGAAATTGATAAGAACAAGAATAACAAAGACAATAATTCCAACAACATAGTTGCCTCCAACAACAAACTGGCCGAAACTCTGGATTAAATGACCGGCAGCCTGAGGCCCCTGATCTCCATTCAATAGGATAAGTCTTGTTGTCGCAATGTTCATCGAGAGTCGAAAAAGAGTGACAATCAAGAGGACTGTTGGAAAACTGGAAAAATCAAGCGGCTTCATCAGATAAACAGAAACCATTAAAATCAGAATTCCAACTGTAATTGAAAGTGTCAATAAAATGTCTAATGCAAATGCAGGAAGAGGAAGAACCATCGCAACAATGATTCCCATCAACGCCACAACCATCATTATGTCTTTATTTCTTTTGAACATATAGGTAACCTCTCAAAATTTAATCAACTCCCTATATACAAAAAGAGTGCCAGAGAATTTTCTATCGGAGAAAAGTTAGAACTTGACAATAAAATGCACTCTACATTATAATCGTCCACCAATTAGTTTTTTTATATTTTTGAAGGAGTTTTACCATGTCAGAAGCATTAAAAGCAAAAGTACTTGAAGCATTAAATGAAGTTCGTCCGGCTCTTCAGCGAGATGGCGGAGATGCGGAACTTGTTGAAATTACTGATGATGGAATTGTTAAAGTTCGTCTTCAGGGAGCATGTCACGGATGTCCAATGAGTCAGATGACGCTCAAAATGGGGATTGAAATGCACATCAAAAGAAAAGTTCCAGAAATCAAAGAAGTGGTAAGCGTATGAGTCTTCATTCCCAAATTAGAGAACTTGCAAAAGAGAAAAAAGCAATAATCCTAGCTCACAGCTACACCTACCCTGAAGTTCAAGAAGTTGCTGATTTTGTTGGAGATAGCTATGGCCTCAGCAAAAAAGCGGCAACACTTCAGGATTACGAAATCATACTTTTTGCCGGAGTCAGATTTATGGCTGAAACAGCAGCTATACTTGCACCTGACAAAAAAGTTATCCTTCCGGTCGAAAACGCTGGCTGCCCGATGGCTGATATGATTACAGAATACGATTTAGCTGAAATGAAAAAAGATAATCCTAGCGCGGCGGTTGTCTGCTATGTCAACTCCACAGCAGAGGTTAAAGCACTTTCTGATGTTTGTGTTACCTCGTCAAATGCTGTGAATATTGTCCGCAAACTGCCGGAAAAACAGATTATTTTTGTTCCTGACAGACATCTTGGAAGCTTTGTCGCTGAACAGATTCCAGAAAAAGAGTTTGTTTTCTGTCAAGGTCACTGTCCGGTTCATGTCAGAGTTCTGCCTGAAGATGTTTTAAAAGTTAAAACGAAACACCATGACGCAGTTATCCTGATGCACCCTGAATGCAGAGCAGAAACAAGAAGATACGCTGATTTTGTCCTTTCAACAGGTCAGATGATTGAGCTTGTCAAAGAAAAACGGTTTAAAAAATACATAATTGTTACAGAACAGGGAATTTCTCACGCACTAACAAAAAGTGATCCTGAAGCTGAATTTTTTGATTTGACCGATCTTGCTATGACCTGCCCAAACATGAAAAAGAACACGCTTGAAACAATTCTTAAAGCTCTTCAGGAAGAAGAAACTCTTATCGAAGTCGCAGAGCCTGTTGCATCCAACGCAAGGAAATCACTTGAGAAAATGCTTGAATTAGCGGAGTGATTCGATTAAAGTTTGATAACTTCCAAACCTTTAAGATAAGGTCTTAAAACCTCAGGAACAATTACAGAACCATCTTTTTGCTGGTAGTTCTCAAGAATTGCGACAAGTGTTCTTCCAACAGCAAGACCTGAACCGTTAATAGTGTGAACAAACTCGGTTTTTTTCGCATCCTTTCTCTTAAATCTTATATCTGCACGGCGAGCCTGAAAATCTGAGAAAGAGCTGCAGCTTGAAATTTCACGGTATTTGTTCTGTCCTGGCAGCCAAACTTCAATATCGTAGGTTTTTGCTGAGGAGAATCCAACATCTGCGCTGCAAAGTCTCATAACTCTGTAGTGTAAATTAAGTTTCTGAAGAATTTTTTCAGCATGAGAAAGAAGCTTTTCCAGCTCTGCATCTGAATCCTCCGGTTTTGTAAACTTAACAAGCTCAACTTTGTTGAACTGGTGCTGCCTTATTATTCCTTTTGTGTCTCTGCCGGCACTGCCAGCTTCCCGCCTGAAACATGGGGTGTAGGCAGCATAGGAAACAGGAAGAGACTCTTCATTTAAAATTTCATCGCGGTGCAGGTTTGTTACAGGCACTTCTGCGGTTGGAATGAGGAACAAATCATCATTGGTTTTGTATAAATCCTCTTCAAATTTAGGTAGTTGCCCTGTTCCAGTCATGCTTGCTCTATTTACGAGAAATGGAGGAAGAATCTCAGTGTAACCATGTTCTTCAGTGTGAGTTTCAAGCATAAAATTGATAAGAACTCGTTCAAGCTTTGCCATAATTCCGGTGTAAACAACAAATCTGCTTTCAGAAAGTTTTACGCCACGCTCAAAATCAAGAAGATTTCCGGCAATATCAACATGTTCTTTCGGCTCAAAATCTAAAACCGGTTTTTCACCGAAAACTCTGACAATCTGATTATCCTCCTCACTGTCACCAACAGGCGTATCTTCTGCAATAATATTAGGCAGATACATAATTTTTGCAGCAAGCTCGTCCTCTATTTCCTTAACAAGTGGCGCGTAGTTTTTAACCTGCTCAGAAAGAGATTTAAGCTCATCCTGAAACGCTTTTTTCTCTTCAGCCGTACCGTTTTTCATAATTACCGGCATATCTTTTGATTTTTTATTCTGTTCTGCACGAAGATTTTCGCTCTCTGTCAGAATTTTTTTTCTTTTTTCGCCAAGAGCTGCAAGCTCTTCAACAAGCTGCATATCTTTGAATTTCCTAGCGTTTAGCGATTTGATAATCTTCTCTTTTTCCTCTAAAATCATCCTTATGTCGAGCATAACAAACTCCATAAAAAAGTTACCTACAATCCGGAAATACTATAAATAAGGGAAAAACTATTGCAAGTTTTGAGATAATATAAAACCTAAAAGTTCGATTCTGGTAAAAATTATAACCACACATCTTGGGTATAACTCATTTTTTTGACTCTGCGGATTTAATAATGGTTAAGCTTTGCAAGTCCGCTTTTTGATTGATTAAAAGAGAAAAGTGTTTCAGGGTTTATTGCAGTTCCGTCACTTGCTCTCACCTCAAAATGAAGATGCGGGCCTGTTGATTTTCCGGTTGAACCAACCTCCCCGATTGAGGTTCCTTTTGTAACTTCATCTCCTTCGGAAACGCTGTTTTTCTTTAAGTGCCCGAAAACATAAACCTTACCTGCATCATCTTCAATTTTCACACAGTTACCATAGCCTCTCAACTCACCAGAAAACACAACTTTGCCAGGAACTGGAGACCTTACAAGAGTGCCCTCTGCTGCTGCAAGATCAACACCATAATGAAAGTCGTTTGTTCCTTTAAAAGGATCGCTTCTGAATCCGAAATCACTTGAGACCCGAAAATCACCATCAACAATCTGGGCAGAGTCCTTCCCCGCGGATTTGCCGCCTTTAGCAGCCATATCCTTATACAAATCAGCATATTGCGCCATTATAGCACCTTTTACGCCAAGCCCTCCAGATTTTGCCATCTCTTCGGAAAGTGCAGTCTGGTACATGCTTTTATAGGTTTCTAGCGCATTTGATGAGCCAAAAAGTTCAGCATCTGCGCCACCATCTTCTGGAATTGCTTCTTTTAAAATCTGCTGAATAAAGATTGCTTCAAACTGCTCCGCAGCTTCCTGAAGCTTTTTTTTGTCCCGATCAGCCGCCGACTCTGCACCTTTTGGAGATAAAGAATTGTTGATTATCATTGTTTTCACCACAAAAAATTCATTTTTCTAATGCAAAGATTGTGCCCTTAAATTTAAAAGGGGTCTGATAAGTTTTTTTTCGCAGAACAGTCTGACCTAAATTGCTCGATTCAGGTTTGAATTTATTGTGATTTTGCCATAAAGCTCATTTGCTTGGCTCTAATTTCTGATTTTCTTTTCTGTTTTTTCGGGATGCTTATCAAGGTGAATCCAGCGATTGTTCACAGATTCAGCAAATTTTTCCATCATATTTGGCAAATCTGAATTTTCCCATGCACTTTTGAATTCTGGATTTTTCAGAAGCTCTGGATTGAGAGAATAGCGATTAGCTGTTTCAGGATTAAATAAAATGTCCTCATTACGGATAGTTAGAGAATTATTTGTAGCATCAATCAAAAGATTGGCTGCAAGCTCAGAAAAGTGATTTTGAAGATCAATCTTATTCTCGGCATTATTAATGCCATCTCTAATTTGCGGTGCGTACTCTTTTTCAAGATGAGAGAAAGAAAACTGTTTCATGTTAAACTCCCTTAATGGTTAATTTTGAAATAATATGTCTACAAACCTGGAGAGATTTTATCTGCATTTTTTAATAATGGCAAGAAATTTAATAAAAAGTTGAAAATAGTTTCTTTACCAACTACAATTGCGCTAACTTAGATATTTTGGAGATAACATGGAAGAAACCAACAGTGTTCTTGAGGTAGGACTTCAAGTTTTTATAGAGAGTGTTTACGATAACAAACATATAAAACATAAAACAAAAGTATTAGGATGGCATACAACAAACTTTATTATGATTACCCTTCCAATGATTAATGGCGCAGCAGTCAGATGGGAAATGGGAACGCCGTGCATAATAAAATTTTTATCAGAAGGTAATGTTTATGCTTTTCAGACAAATCTTTTAAAGGTTGTCTATCAGCCTGAGCCGCTTCTTTTTCTTAAATATCCTAACGAAATAGAGAATGTAACTATTAGAAAATTTGACAGAATCCAGACATTCATTATTTGCGAAATATACACTCTCAAAGATGAAGTTACTGTAATCCAGATGGATAATGATGATGACGCGACAGCTGAATCTGATCCGAATCACGCTATTTTACTCGATCTTTCAAGCGGCGGCGGACTTATAAATATTACAGATGTAAAAAACGAAGAGATTGTTCAGCTTTACGCCCTCGTTGGACTTGATTTCACACTTCCTGACGGTACAAAAATCAGAGGTCTTGTCGCTGAAATCAGAAATATAAGAGAAGATATGGGAAAAAAACTTGCAGGAATCAAATTTGTTGATAAGAATCTGACTGCATTAGGTGCGATAAAAGATTTTTTTGATAAACATATTAAAGCGTAGGAGTTTCAAATGATTGATTCAAGTATTCTCGAGATAGGCCTTCCCATAACTATTACCAAAGATTTTGACACCAGAAACATCAACTACAAAACCAAAATAATTGGCGGCCAGCGGGATATTTACCTTATTCTTGAGCTTCCTCAATTAAATGGACAGCTTATAAACTGGCCGAGCGGAACTTCCTGCACAGTAAGCTTTGTTCTTTCTCAAATTCCATACCAGTTTAAAACAATATTTATCAAATCAGTTCACATTCCCTATCCGATTATGTTTATAAAATTCCCACAGAAAATTGAAAACGCAACCACAAGAGAATACGAAAGAATTCAGACATATATTGATGCCGATCTTTATCCGCTTGATGATAAACTTCAGAAAAGAGGGATTGATATTATTGGTGAGGAACATTTTAAAAAGAATGCTGTTCTTCGCGATTTCAGTTGCGGCGGCGGACTTATTGAAGTCAAAAATATCTACACAAGCTTTTCGGTTGGCGAAAAAATTGGACTTTTCTTCCTCTTACCAAACGGTGAAACTGTTGAAAATCTTGTCTGTGATGTAAGAAACATCAGAATAGAATCAGGCAAAAAACTTGCAGGAATAAAATTTACAGATTTAAATAGCGCAGCATTAAAAAAAGTTACAGATTTTCTTGAAGAATGTTCTGCAAAACCTCAGGAATAACAATGCTTAATCATTTTGAATCCTACATGAATCTTGTGCAAAAGATAGATATTTTATCAGACAAGCTCTCTTTAATTCACAACAACAATATTCTATGCTGTGAAAAATGCTGTGATTGCTGCATAAACTTATCAATTTTTCCTGTTGAATTTTATGCAATTAAGCAGCAACTTATCTCCAACAACATTAATTTATCAGAGATTTTTTTCGATGCAAACAGCAGCTGTGGATTTTTAAAAAAAGCTCTTTGCCAGATTTACGAATTCCGTCCAATCATCTGCCGGACTCATGGACTTCCAATAGTTTTTTATAATGAAGATTTAGAGGAACCTGAGTATTCTGTCTCTTTCTGCGACAAAAACTTCAGAAACGCTGATCTGGAAACTTTTGTTTTTGATGAAGAAAACACTCTCAATATTGATGAAATCAATGGTGAGCTGTACTCATTAAATTTAAAATTCATAAATGATTTCAAAGAAATATCCTACGCCCCAACCGATAGAATTCCGCTCAAACAACTTCTTGAAATTTAGGCAAACAGATGTCTCACATTAAAATCTGCGGAAAAACAATATCTCTTTTTTCCTTTGATTTATGGGAAACTGTAATAAAGGAAGATGGCGAAAACGAACGAATGATGCGGCGGGCAAAATTTCTTTCAAAAAAACTTTCCCTTACCCCAAATCATGTTTTAAATGCACTCAGAAATGCTGCCAAACATTTTTTTGATGTTTACTCTCGCGAGCAGAGAACTATGTCAACAAGAGAAAGAATTGAATTAACGATCAAATTACTTAACAAAAAATTATCCGAGGAAGATTTTCTGGAAGTTGAAACCTATTTCAGCACAGTTCAGCTTGAGGTTATGCCTCCGTTAATGGAAAATATTGAGGAGTTTTTAGCTATCCTGAAAGAAAATAATGTAAAAATAACCATGATTTCAGACACAGGTTTTACAAAAGGCCGCGAAATGCGTAAGATGCTTGATTTACATGGAATTTACCACTATTTTGACAAGTTTGTCTTCTCGGATGAAGAGCCTGTTTCAAAGCCGCATGAGCATGTTTTTAAAAAAATTGAAGACCACTTTCCCGAAATCAGCAATAATGCAATGCTCCACATTGGCGACAATCCTAGAACCGATATTGCCGGAGCAGAAAATCGAGGTTGGCACACAATTTTATTTCAGCGGAACATTGAAATTTCAAGAAAACATTTCACCGAACGATCTGATTTAATAAGAGTCAAATCTTACAAAGAACTTATTTCTATGACACAATATGTCGCAAAATAAAGGAGAATCAAACACGCGCCGACTCGTTAGTAGCATTTTATCATATTGTTTTGCCTAACCTCTTTGATAGAATCGTTTACATTCGCGTGTTCAGTACATCTAAATTTTTGGAGGCAAAAATGAAAAAAGCTGTTTTTTTGACTATTTTAATTATTACAATTTTTATGGCTGCGTCGTGCGCTTCGAGCGATTCAGATTCTCCGACCGGCGGCAATGTGACTGGCGACAACGACAATCTTTCATCAGACAATTCTAATCCAAGTGACTCAGACAATCCTTCAACAACCACCGATTCTGATGATTTGACTAATGATTCTAATCCTCAGCCCGACAGTGCGCAACCAGATGGTGCTTTGCCCGACAATCAGCCAGAACCCGATGAAACTCCGGCTGACACAACACCGCCTGAAGTTACTTCTATTGAGCCGGCAGACAAAACTGCGGAGGTAGCAATTAACACAAAAATTAAAATAAAATTTTCTGAGTCAATAAACGCTGGAACAGTTGAAAAAGCGATTCTTTTAAAAACTGAAACAAACACCATCGACGGAACAGTCTCTTTTGAAAGTGCAAGTGAAATTTCTTTCACACCAAAAGAACCGCTCTCTTTTTTGACAACTTACACTCTTTATATTCCATCTACAGTTCAGGATCTTGCAGGAAATAAAATCAAGCCACTTGCGGACAAACCTGAATATGCTGCTGTTGTTTCTTTTACAACAGTAAACGATCCAAATCCGCCAAAAATCAAATCAAAATCACCGGATGCAAGCTCTGTTTATGTTAAAAATGATGCGAAAATTCGTGTGGTTTTTGACAGACCTGTGACAAAGCTTGCTGACAAATATATAGTTTTGAAAGATGGCGCAACAGAATTAGCTGGAACTGTTACTCTCAAAATGGACACTATTGAGTTTCAGCCAACAGCACCGCTTGTAGAAGAAAAATCGTATACTGTTGAAATTATTAAAGATACTATTGCGGCAGAAAAAAATCCTGCCATGAAATTTGAAGGTGCAACCTGGGAATTTAAGGTTTCCACTGGCATAATTTTCTTTAATGATTTTGATGGCAACGGATTTCCTTCTCCAACACCTGAGTGGAATTGCCTTGCACATGATTATAGCAATAATTGCAACACACTCAAACTTTGGGATATTGGTATTCCTGATTTTAAGTATAAAGAAAAAGGATACATCACACAGGATTATGATGCAGATGGCGAAAAAGCAATGGGCACATTTTCTATTGGTTACAAAGATTATTATCTCAAAGGATATCCGACACTTATTGAGCAGTCAACATATCTTAGCACGCCGCTTGCAATACCGTCAACTGGCGCTGTTCTTGAATTCTACGCTTATGCATGGACTCAGCTTGATATGACAAAACAGTATGCTGACGGCATGTATATTGTTCTTTGCAACAGCGCAACATGTATGCCTGGACAGGCTGATTATGTTTTTCTCACTGACATCACAGAAGAATCCGGCATGGAACTTGACCTTGTAGGAAAATTTGCAAACAAAGATGGCAGCTGGCTTAACAATTCCTTCAAAGGACTTGGCATTAGAGGCCGTGTTCAGGACAATACTTATGTTAAATTCAGTGTAAATATTCCTGCGGAACTGACTGGCCAGAAATATCTCCATTTTGTTTTCTCATCAGAGCAGTCAGGCTCAAGCAACGCACCAAGCGAATATGGCACAAACGGTGCGGGCATCTATCTTGATGATATTGTTGTAAGAGGAAAATAAGCCGGTATTATTCAGAAATTCTTCTAATTCCAAGAAATAAACATCTTCTCATAACTTTTATGCCGTTTATCAGATAAAGTTGATTCTGGTAGCTGTTATTTAATATAACTGTGAAGACCAGGAACAATAAAAGAAACCACAACATAGGTCATAATCATTGAGAAAAACGCTGCATAAAGTGCGATTTTTTTCATCTTTCGCTCTTCAAAATGGAAGTATGAAAGAACAAAAAGCCATGTTGAGAGTGCCCAGACCTCTTTTGCATCCCAGCCCCAGAATCTTCCCCAGCTGACTTCAGCCCAGAAAGCTCCGGTTAAAATTCCGGCAAATATGAAAAAAAGAGCAAAAGCTGTCTCTTTTTTTTCAAACTGTTCGAAATCTTTAAGGAATGTTGCAACAAAGGCTGATGAAAGAGAAAGGTATCCAAGAAAGAAGAGTGGCACATGAATGCCAAGCCAGTAAGAGGTTAAAACTGCCTCAACACGAACAATTTTTATAGGCATAAAAATTGAGCCGATGAGGAAAATGATGCAGAGAATCTTGAGGAATTTATTAAGCTTATGAGATTTTGTAAATATTGTTTTTGCAGCAAGAAGAAATGAGAAAAAAACCATCGAGCCATAGCCGCCAATAAATGGGGGATAGCCAAGTTTATACCAAATCAGACCATTTAAAGCAACATGAACAGCAAGCGCAGGCCACAAAAAAAGCTCTTTTTTGAACGAAAGAATGTACAAAAAGAGTGCTGAAAGTGTCAAGATTGTAAGTCCACTCATCGTTTCTCTTTTATTGTTTTTATCGCAAAAACAAATAGTAAAATTGTAAAAATCACGCCAAAAAATCCGATTAGAAAAAGATATTCCGATCTGGTGACCAGAAACTTTTCCCCTCGACCTGTTACAAAGATTTTCACATTATCATCCAAAACAACAGGAGAGTTAAGCTCAGCCGTAATACTCTTCCCTTTCTGATTAAAAACAGCTTTTTCTACATTTTTAAGTTTTTCTGTATCTCCATAACCATATTCAACAAGTTCAGGCTTTTCTTTAAGAATCATGCTTTTTTCGGATTCGTTAAAATCAGAAATAGAGAGTTCTGCCCAGACAAAACTTCGCTCGTTAAACCCGTAAAAAAGAAGAATCATTGCTGCCAAAAGATGCGAGATTGCAAGTAAAGCTCGTTTTTTAAAGAGAAAAAAGAGAAAAGAGCCAAACAGAAAAAAAAGAACTACAACAGCTAAAATCACAAAAGGAAGTGTAAAAAAGGGAGCAGTGCTCCCTTTAAACATTAATACGGTAAGTGCTAGAATTACTGAAAGTGAAAAAATAAGATATCCTGCAATGGATTTAGACATTTATTATTTAGCGAGTATTGCACAAATAGATTTTGCACCATCAAGATAGCTTGAGTAATCAGTACCATCTTTATTTGTGTCCATACAAACATAACCTTCTGGGCAACCTTTGTTATTTACCGAATCACAATCTCTAATCGTACACTGACCTGCATTCTTTACAAGAAATGATGCCATAGCAGGAATACAAACTTTAGCATCACAAGTGCAATCAGCTGCTGATGTTGTACATGTTTTTGCAAAACATGATAAATCCTGTGTTGGTCCTTCATCCGGAACAACTGCATCAGCATCTGCCGGGGCATCTGTATCGGCTGGAGTTACAGCGTCAGCATCTCCGGCTGGAGTGTCTGTGTCTGTAACGGTTGCATCTTTATCTGGCTTTGGTTCGTCTTTGTCTGGAGTTGTTGTGTCAGCGTCAGGTTTTGGCTGAGTAAATATGCAGTAGCCACCATCACCCTTTGGGTTAAAACATGTATTATTTTCACCGCAATCAGAAGAAATCAAACAGGATTTTGTACAGTATGTAAAAGTGTTTTTAGCTAAATCAGCTGTAGCCTGCCCCTGTGCCGCAACTGCTACTGAATAAACTTGAGGATCCTGGAAACATACACCGTTATCTTTGCAATCTGAAGTCAAATTACATGACTTACCCATATCAAGATTTGATACACATTTTCCATCAACAACATTTCCCTCTGTACAGCCTGTAAGACATTTTGTTTTTGGTTTGCCCTCAGCATCTTTTTCGCCTGTCGGCACTTCATAACCCCAGCACTTCTCCCCTTTTTCTTCAGTCATCACAACTTTATCAGCAATGCAGAGACCGTAGCTTGGCGAATTAAAAACACCTTTTCTCTCATCCATAACTTCGCCTTCGCCACAGCTTCCTCTTTTCTGTTTACATCCGCTCAAAGCGAGTGCTGCAATAACAATTGCAAGTGAAAAAACTATATATTTTCTCATCATTTCCTCCTTTACTATTAAAAATAAACATTAAGCATAAGGTTAACATTGTGAATTGTCTCATCAATTTCAGGAACGCCCTTTGTTGCAAACGCCATAATTCCCCATTCATTCAGATGTTTCTGATAAATGTAGCTTAATCTAAGATTTGCTTTTCTGTCAAGTGGAACCATGAAATATGTTTCAAGGTTGTGACCTTTGATTCCGAATTTTGGAAGTCCGGTTGTGTCATTAGCATAAAAAGCTAAATAATTTTTGGACGCATAATTGTATTCAGCACCAACTCTGAATCTGTCGCCATTCATTTCATAAGGAATGTTGTATCTGAAACCGGTGTAAATTATGTAGCCATTTAAAGATTCACCAGAAAGATCACTTCCTAAAACTGTAAGAAGAGGATTTGATTTTTTGTCTTCTGCCGGAGTTCCAACAAAACCGTTATTCGGATTGTCTTCTGTTGGAATCGCAGGATTTACCTGACTCATACCGCCGGCCAGAAAAACATCAAAATCTGAATTAAATGCTCGAGGAAACATAAGAGAAGTGTTTAAAAGGAAAATAGAGGCAACAGAATCAGGCATTGAAAGAGAATCTTTAACGCCATCTTTATTATAATCAAAATCAACCTGTGGAAGTTTAAGCTCAGGAATATAGGCAACAGATGAATTGAATTTACTGCCGTTAAGTCCAGGGATTTCCATGTCTAAGCCAGCAATATAATTTTTTTGTGAACCTGCGTCTACCTCTGTTATCTGATTGTTCTGATTTTTAGACATATCAGGCATAAACTTAAGAACATAGCCAAGTCTAAAATATGAATTTTTAAGACCGATTAGCTGTGTAAGATTAATTGTTGAGTAAAGACCATCAAAAGGCGTGTCAAACATTAATGCATTAAATGTTGCAAGAGGAACATCATTGTAGCGTAATTGTGAAGGCTCTCCGCCACTTGCCGGACATCTACCAACGGTAAATGCAAGCCAGTCTGTTGCAAACCAGTCAACATACATTCTTTCAAAATATACACTTGTATCACCAGGATAAGTTCCTCTTGACAGGTCATAGGTTGGAACTGCAGCATCGTTTGCATATCTTCCTGGAGCTGATTCAAGGAACTGCTTATACATTGTAAGCCAGCCGGTAAACTTGAAAGAATCGCCAAGTCTTGAGAGAAGTTTTAACCTACCTCTCATATTCCATGACTGAGGAGTATTGCCGTCTTCTCTGATAAGGCCGTTATTAACAGTTGTTACATCAGAATTTTCACGAAAAACATAACTGTTAAGTGTAAACCTGTAGTCAAAACTGAGTTTAACACGATCTACAAGTGTTGAGGTTTCAACCGTATCAAGTCGTTCCTCTATGTCTTCGATCTCTTTCATCAAATCATCAATTCTTTCTTCATCAGATCCTGTCGGAGCTGCTGCTGGAGCTGTTTCCGGAGCTGCTACAGCTGTCTGAGCTGGAGCTTCTGTTGCTGCGGGAGCACTCTCTTTTGTTTCTGTTTGCGGAGCTGGAGCTTCCTGCGCAGAAAGGATTCCAAAAATAAAAGAGGAAACAAGTAAAAATAATAAACTTTTTTTCATAGCCACCCCCTTACTTCAGACCTGCAGCTTCTGGCTGAGAGCTGTCTGCCGCATGTTCAATAAGATACTGTTTGATTTTCCCGATTTCGCCGGCATTAACTGTTCCGGAGATATCTTTTTTTCGTTTGTGCTGATCTCTGTCAAAGAATCTTTCCCACTGCTTTGATGCGTACTTTGTTGGGGCAAAAACTGGTGCAGAACCACCTGATTTATGGCACTGACCACATTTTGATGCGTAAAGCAATTTGCCTTCATCAGCCCCTGCGCTTACATACACAGAGCAAAGAAAAATTGCGGAAAAAAGAAAAACGATTGCAAGTTTGATTTTCATGCGTTCCTCCGTCCTATTAAAAATAAACATTTAACATTACATTTACATTATGAACAGTTTCGTCAATTGCAGGAACACCTTTGCCTGGTGCAAACATTAAACCCCAGTCATAAAGATGTTTCTGATAAATATAGGCGAATCTGAAATTAGCTTTTCTGTGGAGCGGCACAAGAACATAACTTTCAAGTCCATGTCCACGGAATCCAAGCTTGCTTAAATTTGTTGTGTCAAGTGCGTAAAATCCAAAGTGATTTTTGGTGGTATAAGTATATTCCGCACCGATTTTAACAGCTTCATTTTTAACTGTTATTGGCGAGTGGAATCTAAAACCTGTGTAAAGAAGATAGCCTTTCAAAACTTCGCCGGAAAGATCATTTCCGTTTACCGACATAACAGGAGTAGATGTTCCGCCATTTTTAGCAGGAAGACCAACAAATCCGTTATTTGGATTATCTTCTGTTCTAACAGGTGTAAAAATCATATTCATTCCGCCGGAAAGAAAAAAATCAAATGGTGCATCCTGCGGTTTTGTCAAGAAAAGGGTAAGGTTTGTGTTCCAGAAAGTACCAAGAGAATCAGGAATTGTAAGGTCAACAATATTGCCATTACCCATATCCTGTTTTGTTGGGCCTGTCTTCATTTTAGGGATATAAGATGAGGCGAGGACTGCTCTACTGCCGTTAAGATTAGGAATCTCAACATCAAGACCTGTTAAAAATGCGTGCTGGATACCTGCATCTTTATCTTCTACAATCTGGTTATTTGTAATCAGGGAATTAAGAAGCATTCTAGGAACATAACCAATTCTAAAGTAGGAATTTTTAAGACCAGCAAGTTTTTCAAGATGGAATGTAGAGTAAGCACCATCAAAAGGAGCATCAAAAACAACATTAGGAAAAGTTCCGAGAGAAACATCATCATAACGAAGGTTTGAAGGAATACCTCCTGTTGTTGAAACACGACCGGTTGTAAGAGCAAGCCACTCGGTTGCAAACCAGTCAACATACATTCTTTCGAGATAAATGTGACTGTCGTTAGGCACATAACCTCTCGCGAGATCATAAGTTGGATTCATGTCTTTGTATTCGTGTCTTCCCGGCGCTGATTCCAGGAATAACTTATACATTGATATCCAGCCTGTAAATTTGAAGGAATCGTTAAGCCTGGCATTAAGCTTGATTCTGCCACGCATATTCCATGATTGGGAAACATTGCCGTCTTCATTGAAAAGACTAAGATTTTTGTTCTCGTCCGACGAGTTGTCTCTGTAAATGTAACTGTTTGCCGTAAATCTGTAATCAAAACTCAGCTTGATTCTATCAACAAGAGATGATGTCTCGATCGTATCAAGTCTCTCATTAACTTCATCAACAGCCTCACTCGCTTTTTTTATCTTTTCCTGCTTTGAGTCGGAAGCAAGAACAGGTAAAAAAAACACAGAACACAAAAACAAAAGAAGAAATTTGTACATCTTCACCTCCTTATTTGAGACCTGCAGCTTCAGGCTGCGAACTGTCCGCAGCGTGCTCTATCAAATACTGCTTGATTTTGCCTATTTCTCCGGCATTAACAACACCGGATATATCTTTTTTTCGTTTATGCTGATCTCTATCAAAAAATCTTTCCCACTGCTTTGAAGCATATTTGGTCGGGGAAAAAACCGGTGCAGAGCCCCCTGTTTTATGGCACTGCCCGCATTTTGATGCAAAAAGAAGTTTTCCTTCATCTGCGCCACCCAAGAGATAAAGAGAGGCGAAAAATAGAATAACTAATACCGAAAAGAAAACACTCAATTTCATATATGCCTCCTCACCCGTAAAAAATTCAGTTTTATAAGCTTCTTTTAAAAAACCTGGAATAAATATCATACTAATTCTTATTTGTAAAGAAAACTAAGGCTTCCAGCCACTTTTTTGGCTATATCCCCAGAATTTATTGTGAAAACAGAATCTAATACGATAAGAAATCTATTTGAGAGAGTCTATTTTTATTAATTTAAAAAATAAGATTTTTTGCTACACACAGAATCATAAAAAATATTTAAAGCGGAGAGTCTACTCTTTTGGGCATACTGCAAGGCCGCCTAAATCAACTTTTCTGACGGATTTTAATAAGTGCCTCGATTTCAGCCATTTTATAAGCTTCAATTTTAGGGATTCCTTCAGAAATAAGTCGAAGCGCAATCTCCTGAATGAGTGATGGCGGAGCAATAATTTTTTCTGCCTCAACTTTTCTCTTAATCTTTTTTATTTTGAAGAATTCAGGCGCAACAATCAGCTTGATGAATTTTATTTTTGAGCCAGGAATTTTCTGTCTGATTCGCTCAATAAAAGAGCCGAGAATCGGGGCAACAACACTTTTTACCATTGAATTTTCAACACCCAGAAACAGCGTTCCCTCTTTAATACTAATCGGAAAAAGAAGCTCTTTATTCCGTTCACCAACAATCTCTTTCCATCTTATAATAAGCTCGGTGTAAGGATCTTCCGAAAGTTTTGTGATAAAGTTTTCAATTTTGGCGAGACGATGCCGCTTCATTGTTTTTATACTATTGATGCCATCATCTCAGCTTCAGCAACAGTCTGACCGTCAACAGATGCAGTTCCCTTGAATTTTAAAATAGCAGAAGTTCCTCTTTTTCTCATCTGAAGCACTTCAATATCCATAATCATCTGGTCGCCGGGGCGAACTTCTTTTCTGAATTTTGCACTGTCAATCCCCATAAAAAGCATTTTACGGTCGCTGTTTTCTTCACTGAAAAGAATTCCGGCACTCTGCGCCATTGCCTCAATAATTAAAACGCCTGGCATAATCGGATAAAAGTCAAAATGACCCTGAAACTGAGGCTCATTTGCTGTAATATTTTTCATGGTTTTAATTCTTTTTTCAGGCTCTTCCTCGAGCACTCTGTCAACAAGCAAAAAAGGGTATCTGTGCGGAATTGCTTTCATAATCTGATTAATGTCTCTCATGTTTAACCTCACAAAAATAGTTGTAAAATAAGCCGACAGAGACAATTCTATTTATTTGAACACGCAAGTCTAATTTTTTGAGGTTATCGCAGATTTTTGGTTTTATTTAAATAACTGAACAGCCACAGCCTGCGGATTCATCGCTGCCTGTAACTGCAGGGGAGTTTTCATCTACCTCGAGGTTGGCATCTTCAGACAAATAAGTGTCTGGATTAGCTGATGAATCAGTTGTCAAATCAGAATCAGGCTCATTTTCGGGTGATATAATTTCAGTGTCAGGATTTTCATTTTCAGTTGTTGTGTCGCTATCATTTACCTGTGTGCTGTCACTATTTGTATCAGGCGTTATCTCATTATCAGTCACCGGTGTTTCGTCTGCAACCACCGGAGAATCCTCGTCATTTTGGCCAATTATATCGCCATCAGGAATTCCGGCATCGGGCAGATTCCCTGTTTTTGAGATAATCCAATCGCGATATGCTGAAATTTTTGTGTAGACACCATATCTCTCAGGCTTAGCACAGCCGTCACCCCAGCTCACAATGCCGGAAAAAAGAGGCTCGGTCTGACCTGCAACAATTAGCGGCCCGCCGGAATCGTAAGTGCAGGCATCAATTTTACCTTCTTTGTAGCCTGCGCAGAGAATAGTTTCATCAATAGGGCCGGCAGCTGGGCCTGTTGTGTAGGCTTTTGCGCAAATATCTTCACTAACAAAAGGAACTGAGGCATATTGCAAAAATCAGGTATGTCCCATTTTTTATATAATAAGGCTCGTTTTCAGGAGAAATCAGGGTAATCGGTTTTTTTGTTGAAGCAGTTTTTAGCTCAAGCAGAGCAATATCATATTTCTGGTTGGTATTCTCTTTCCAGCCAATATAATTTTCGTGAACAATAATCTGGTTCAGCTTTATCCTTTCCCCTTCTGATGTTTTCAGGTCATGTCGCCCGATTACAGCATCAATTGAGTCGGGAGTTGTTGCTCCTTGCCAGTAAGTCACACAGTGAGCCGCTGTTACAACCCAGTTTTCTTTAATAAGTGTTCCGCCACAGATGTGAACACCATCGCTGCTTCTTACCAGAGCGACAGTCCACGGAAGCGTATCCTTGGCAGCAACAGAGCCGCCGACAATAAAAGCTGAAACAGTTCCTGCGATAGAAATAATAGCTGCACCAGCCACCAAAATCTTAAAACCTAAAGAATTTTTTTTCATACAACCCTCTCGTTGATAAAATATACCGTCCTGATTTTATAGAGAAAATCATTAATTACAATTATTTATAGAGAAGATCTGCGGAAGTGGGGTTAAAAATTATAGTTGAGTCTGAGCCAGCCTGTTGTTTCCTCGTAAGATGGTGTTCCTTCTGAGATTTTATAGTTGTTTGCTGTCGTATTCATTGGATAAAGCTGATGCTGTCCCAGCAAATTTGTCAGATTTAGCGTTGCGTCGAGATCGTTTGTAAACGCATATTTCAGGGCAAGATTTGTCATTAAATTTCCTTTTATTTTTTGGCCGGACGCTGAAAGCCACTGATAGTAATAAAGTGCGTGAGTACCAAATGATAGCGAATTTGTGATTTTTGCTGTTATATTAATTCTCGTGATGTTTTCGGGATAGGCGCGGGCATGGCCAGAAGCAGTTGTATACATACTGCCGCCTTTGTTTTCCGGTTCTTCTATTATTTTAACAATAGAATGGCTGATTTGAGATTGAAATTGTTTCCCCAAAAAAGTGAGAGCAAATTCGCCGCCTGCCTGATGCAGCGAGCCTGATATGTTTTTGTAGTACCAGAATCCGTTCCAGTCGCCAGCAGTATCTGTTCCAATTGATGAAAGCTTTACCTGCTCAGGATCTCTATAAATAACTCCAACATCAATTATGTTTTTGATAATATTGTAAAATCCTGTTGCAGAAAGTGCAATTTGCTTTGTAAAATCGTAGTTGAGAGCTGCTTCAAAGCTGTCCATTTTCTCAGGTTTTACCTCGTCAATATTTTTTTCATAGCCAGTTATCCCACCTGCCTCATCAAAAACAGGGATTTTTGCATTTTCAACCTCGGAAAAGTTTGAGTTGCTTAAAAAACCGTCTTTTCTGTATCCGCCAGTGTAATGAAGCCCGACTGCTCCGCGAAAACCCGACTGGTATGAAAGTCGCATCTTCAAATCTTCTCTTGGAGAAACAATTATACCGCCGCGAGGAGAAAAATTGGTTCCCCAGTAAGGATGATTATCAAAACGGATTGCGGCAAAAACATCAACAACTTTATAGCTGAAAAAATCCTCTGCAAAAGCACTGAAAAGATTAATGTTTTCGGGATAAACAAGGGTTTTTTCGTTGTTTGCCTCCTCAATGTAGGCACCAATATTTTCTCTTGCATTTTCGTCTGCAACATTGTTTATAAAGTTGTTCCCATCAAAATTGCTAAGGCCAAAACGGTAATTGCGGTGTTCTGCGCCAATCGCAAGACGGTTAAACGGAATAAGATTGTTGAAATTAGCAATAATATTGTTCCCAAGACGGTTTTCGCGAGTTCCACCCATAGAAAATCCGTCAACCGATTTTAATGAAGAATCATCAACCGTAAATGTGGAGTCAGCCTTTATCTGAATTTTTTCTGAAAAGCTGTATTTGCCACCAAGCGAAAACGAGATAAGTTTTTCGGCCAGAACATTTCTGTCACGGTAAAAATTGTACAAATCCTTTTCATGGTCGGCATAGAAAAAATCGGCATTAAACCATTTCCATGAGCTGTTTATCATAATAACATTATTGCTTGTTTTTTTAAGTCTTGTGCCAACATCTGCAACAGTTCCGGCAGCATAGCCTTCGTTTTTGGTCATAGCAAACCCTTCATGTCTTGTTTTCTGACCTTCATAAGATTGCGAGGATGCGTGAACAAGAAGCGAGTAATCTTTTTCCATGAGTGAAAATTCTGAGGTCCCGCCTCGGAAATCATCTTTTCCATAAAATCCCGAAAGAGAGTTTCCATCTGTCCACGAACATTTTTTAGCAGAATCTCTTTTTTTTGTGATAACATTAATCACGCCCAAAAGTGCACTCTGCCCAAGAATTACAGAGCCTGGGCCACGGATAACCTCAACTTTTTCAATATATTCCAAATCTGTGTTGTTTAAAATTGCTGACGGAGGCCCCCAAAACCATTCTGTGTTTATATTTTTGCCATTTAGGAGAAGCATTACTTTTGAATTGTTGTCAGGAGCTAGTCCGCGGAATCCGGCAATAACATCATCCTGATCTTCAACCATAAAAAATCCGGGAACAAAAATGTTGATTGCTTCAATCAGCGTCCTGGCACCACTTAATTCAAGCTGAGTGTGGGAAATGGTTGTTACTGATGCTGGTTGCTTTTTTATATCTGATTCAACATTGGAAGCACTTTCAACAAAAACCTCAATATTGAGAATCTCCTCAAGACTCATCTCTATAAGCTCCTGAGATTTTTCAGAGTTTTGTGCATAAGCCAAAGGAGAAACAAATAAAACAGACCAAACAGCCAAATAAAGCCAATATTTAATCATAAATTCACCTTTTAATTTCCTGCCGTAATCCTAACATTATGTGTGAAAAATGCAATTAAATATTTTCCTCTAAAATCACACAAAATATTTGACAAGCATAGCTAAAACCTGTAATTTCAAACAATTAAGGTCTAAATCACAGGGAAGTTCCTTTGAGCATTGTGGATCATAAAAGTAACTCTCGCACGCGCGCGAAAATAGGCTGGTCGCTGGTCGCTGGTCGCTGGTCGCTGGTCGCTGGTCGCTGGTCGCTGGTCGCGAATTATCGGACAAATCATCTAAAGTCAAGAAAATATTCACCAATTCCCCTTCTTCAGAAGGGGTGGCGCGAACGCGACGGGGTAGCTCTCCGTTTTTTCCCAAAAACCTTTCCGCACCAGCAAAAAACCACCACGGAACCGCCAAAAATGGCAGGTAATCACCAAAAAATGCTCGGTCTCGTAAAAGAAATTTACAGTCATCACCAAAAAATGGTCGGGCATCAGCTAATTTTTGAAATATCGTCACTAAAAAATGGTTGGTCACCGGTAAAAAATGGTCGGTCATCACTAAAAAGTGCTTGGTCATCATCAAACAGAGGTCGGTCGTCACTAAAAAACGGTTGGTCTTGTAAAAAGAATTTACAGTCATCACTAAATAACGATAAGTCATCACAATTTATTAACAGGTAACGAGGAGAAAGGCTATGGTCACGACAGAAAAAAGAAAAGAAGTTAGAGCATTTGCGAAGGTGGCTTTGAAGGGAAGAGGGGATTTGATGAAGAAGATGGGGATGTGAAGATGAAAAAAATGATTGTTATTCTGCTTTTTTTTAATTTTCTGCTACTGTTGGGGGGAGATGGTGATCCTGACAACTCTGGTGATACAAAAGAAATAGCTAAAAGTGACAAAAACAGTTTTGGTTTTGAAAGATTCAATTTTGCTTATGGCTATGAAGATAAAAATTTTTTTCCGATGGCTGAATTATATTGGAGATACAATATAAGATTTTTTTCAGGCATTGAACTTTCATCAATAAATTATACCTCAGATAAAAGAATCGGAGATATAGAAAAGAGCCATTATGCCTCAACTACTCAGGAAATAGATCTTACGCTAAATCTTTTAAGTGGAAATATTTTATTAAATCCGATCACTTTATATATTGGATTTGCTCCGGAATATAAAAATATTGAGAGAAATGAATTCGGTTATTTTTTGTTGCAAGATACATGGGTTGCTTTTGAAAACATTACAAAAATGAATGCTCTTTTCCCTAACATAAGAATTGGAGCCAAGCATTTGGGTGACTATTTTAATTTTGGAATAAATATGGATTTTTTTCCATCCTATTCTTTGAAATTAAAACAGAACACCTCCTTCCATCCAATAATAGATGAGGAAGGCAAACACGATTATGAGGGATGGCAAAGTCCAGGATTTACAATCAAGAACTATCTTTATTTAAAAACAGGAGACTCCTTATTTGTTGATTTTTGGATAAAATCCGATATTTCATTGTGGACAGCAAAATACACCCTCGACACACTTGCAGCAGATGGGCAAAACTACTTTTTTAAAAACGACACAATTGAAACTCGATTTTTTGAATATGATTTAGTTTTTAATCTTGTGTTTTCAAGGTTAAGTAATAATGAAATTAAACCATATATTGGAGTGGGATATTCCGGTGAAAAAATTACAGATGTGAAAAATAATAAAAGTGAAAAAACAAAAAACTATAGACTTAATTTAGGTGTTAATTTTTAAAAAGGAGAAGATAATGCAATTTGTTTACTTGATTTTTATGATGTCATTTTTATTGATCTCTTGCAATGATAAACCAGAATGTAAATCATCAAGTAGTTATAGATGTTCCGGAAAAAAAGTGCAAGTTTGTCAATACGATTCAGAGGATGATAAATATTATTGGAACACTTCAGAGGATTGTTCTAAAATATGTGCTCCGAGCAATGTTGTTTACGGTGGTTCTTGCATTGAAAAAGATTATTCCGCATCTTGTGAGTGTATGATAAAGCCTGATCTTAAATGCAATAGATCCGAACAGTCTTACAGATGTAATAATGAAAAAATCGAGGAATGTAATTATGGTGAATATCCATTATCTTCGGATTACTGGGTAGAAACAAATAATTGCAAGAATAAGTATTCGTCTGGCGAAGTTTTTTCGGGGGGCAAATGTGTTCAGGATCCTGATTCTTATTGGGAACCTGAATGTTATGCTGGAATTAATAAAAAATACAGAGGCATGTGGAAGAGAGTTGATTATGATGAAGATTTTTATTTTTCTACATCCGGGGTTAAAGATGGCTACGGCGATCCATTGAAAATATCTAATATAACCAAAATAGATGACAATCTTTTGATGGTAATTAAAGATGACGGTGCATGGTATTATGTTGTAAGAAATAATATTTCTGATGCAAAAATTGCCTTAAAAATAGTCACGCCATCTTCAAATACAAGATCTCCAAGCATGGACGGAGTTGGCGGAATTGAGACTATTATTGAAAACGCAAATGATCCTGATGAAAAGGTCTCGTCAAAATCAAATGAAGATGGAATTGTGGAACAGGGAGATCTAACCTCCGGCGATTATGTAATTAAGATTGGAAACATATCGTACTACGCTTCTGTTCAGGATTTTTTGAACGCAGGCATTTTTACTAAAATTGTTAATGGATATAACTTTAAAGTAAAAATAGCAGAAACAAGTGAATATATTTTTGCTGTTGATGATAAATCTTATTCTCAAAAAATAAACATTGCAAATATTGGAAACCAAGATGCCAGTGCTGTAAATTATACCTTAACATCTGAAGATCCTGTTGTTGATATAACAACGCCAAAAGGTATTCTGGGAACAATAGAGCCTGCTTACGGTGTAAACATTGATTTAAATTTTAAAACCAAGTCTT
>CAZISX010000009.1:0-3709 GCA_964542005.1 uncultured Spirochaetales bacterium | reverse complement strand
TTTGACTTGTTAGGTTATAATGACATTTACCGTGATGTTAAAATAAATATATTACTAAAAGATGTAAACGGAAAAGAATGGAATGATTTCATAATATTAAGAGTTTACAAAAAATCCATAAAACTTACTTTTTCACCATGGTCAGTGGATTTTCTAATAGTCTCCCCAGATAGAAATATTATTAAAGCTAATAGTTACATAGATTTACCATATCGTCCAGATGTCTCTTATAAAATTTTGGCGTCAACTTTATCTGTAGACCAGGAAGCTGTTTATTCAATAGGTGTTGAAAAATGGGATGAAAACACATCTGAACAAATGGAGATTTTTACAGACACATCAATATTTGAACCAAACAATTCAGAAAGTAGTGCAACCACAATAAAAATGGGGCAGCAAATAATATCATATCTTCACAAAGGCGATTTGGATTATTATATAGTTGATATGAAATAAAACAGTCTAGCCACACCAGTCTAGCCCTACAATAAAGCACTCCACCAAATCAAAACACGGCGCAAATTCTGAGAAACGGGTTTTCCGCCGAAAACCCCTACAAATCAAAAAATCCAACATGACGCGCATCGGCATAATAACCAGACGCAAAATACAAGGCAAGGCATGCCTTGCCCCTACCAAATCCTGATAATTGTGGTCAACTTTGACATTCAGAAATTTGTCTGATATAATCGGAGAAATTTTTTGGGGAGAGGTCATTTATGCGGAAATTAAAGATTTATCTTGATACATCAGTTATTAATTTTATCTTTGCAGATGATGCTCCTGAGAAAAAAGAGATTACCCTTGATTTTTTTGAAAATTATGTCAAAAAAAACATCTATGATACTTACATTTCTCCAATTGTTATTGATGAAATAAACAAAACAAAAGATACGCCAAAAAGGAAGAAACTTCTTAATGTAATAAAAAGTTATGAGCTTAAAATTATTGATCTTGAAAATTCAGAAAACGAGCTGAATAATCTTGCATTAAAATATATATCAGAAAAAATTATTCCCGAAAACAAATTTGAAGATGCCCTCCACATTGCTATAAGTGTAATCTTTGAAATGGATATTCTGCTTAGCTGGAACTATAAGCATCTTGCAAATATAAATAAGGAATTGCTGATAGGCTCTGTTAATTTAAAGGAAGGCTATCTGCACACAATGAGAATGACAAATCCGATGGAGGTTGTATATGAAGAAGGAAAATGAAAAAATATCTAAAGCTCTGGCTGAGGTTTGGGAATTGAAGGATGCGGCAATGAAGGAAACTGAAGGCTTGACACTTTCTGATTCAATTTTGAAAAGAATTAGGGATTCTCTTGAAACAACAAAAAAACTCAAACTTAAACTTACATCTCTGAAACACCACCAAAATATTCAAACAACTCATTAGTTTATGTCTGGAATGTTTAAGAAAACAGATATTTAAAACATCCTCCAAGTAAGGGCGAAAAATCTTTCGCCCCTTCACCACTCACGACTCACGACTCACGATTCCCCAGCAGTTTTGACATTCAGAAAGTTGTCTGATATAATCGGGGGAATTTTTTTGGGAAGAAAATAAAAATGACAAAGAGAAATGAAAACTCAGAACCTACAATGAAGCAATTGAAAGAGATTATGCACGAAGTCGCTGTAGACGCAAAAAGAAAAGCCGAACAGACCAGCATTCAGCTGAAAGAGCAAATAAAAAAAGAAATTGCCCTTGCATTTCAGCGGCTAAAGGACTCAAAACAATGGAGTTGAAGCTCTCTACAAATACAAATGCTGATGCAAAACTGCGGCGGTGATGTTATTGAGCCGGGAAAGATGAAAGAAATATATCCTGATTTCCAGCGCTTACATTTTCAGGAAAAACACCATAAGTTTCACCGGTCAGATAGACCACGCCGGTGCCGCTTACTGCAACTGCTTTTCCGCTGTCATTTGCCGGAGTGCCTGACAATTTTGTCCAGATTTTATTGCCCTCACCGCTCCATTTGGTCACAAATCCGTCAATAACACCGGCATTCATATTACCATCAAGTCCGCCTTTGGTATAACCGCCAATATAGACATTTCCTGCAGCATCAAGCGCAAGGCTGTCTGCTGATTCATCGCCATTACTGCCCAGCTGTTTTGTCCAGGCTTTGGTTCCATCTGCATTAAAACGGGTAAGAAACGCGTCAAGAGAGCACCCCCCGAGCATTGTTTTAGTGCATTTGTTACCATCAAGATCGCCCTGTGTTTTTCCGGCAACAAATATATTCCCTGTACTATCTACACCAACACTTGTTCCTTCATCACGCACATCGGTTCCCCACTGTTTTATCCACACTCTATTGCCATCTGCGGCAAGTTTTGTAAGAAAAACATCTTTGTTGCCAATCAGCGCATTAGTTTCAAGAGCCCCTTCTGTATAGCCGGCAACATAGAGCATCCCGGCAGCATCAACTGCAATACCCATTGCTTCATCTGTCAGCTCTGTGCCCCACGATTTTGTCCACACTTTTGTGCCATCGGCAGTAAATTTAGTCACAAACGCATCAGCACAATTCTGTGTGGCGTCCATGGTAGGACATGTTGCGCTACCTGTTATTGTATTACCATCAATTGAACCGCGGGTTGAACCTGCAACAAAACTGTTTCCCTGACCATCAACAACAACCTTGACACCACCATCAGATGAGGAAGAGCCCCAAATCTTAGTCCACACTGCTGTACCGTCAGGCTTAACCTTTATCAAAAATGCGTCACCATTTCCCATCGCCGCCTGTCCGTTAATTTCTCCGTTGGCATAACCGGTGACGAGAATATTTCCATTGACATCAACAGCAACACTATTTGCGGCATCTGCGCCCTTGCTTCCCCACTGTTTTGTCCACAGCTTCACACCATTTTTATCAAATTTTGTCAGAAATATATCACGAGAACACTGCGCACCATCCATTACGCAGGGATTGCCGTCGAGCGCACCGTAAGTTGAACCCGCAACATAAATATTGCCTTCTGCATCAACCTCAACTCCCTTTCCAGCCTCAGCACCACTAGTTCCCCACTGATTTACAGCCTTTGGAGGAACAGGCGCAACCTCTTCATCAGGTATTGGAGTTTCAGCCTCCTCTGCCGGAACATCAGTATCAGGCTCAATTACATCACTTTCTGTAACCGGAATTTCATCAGGCTCAGTCACCTCGCTATCGGGAATTTGCGGCGACTCATCTTGAACAAAAGAGTCAGCATCTCCCTGATTTCCAGCCGGAACAGAAGCATCTTCACTTACACATGAAATAACACTAAAAACTGTAACTAAAACAGACAAAAACTTTTTCATAAGAATCCTCCTAAAAAAAAAACCTCGAAAACAGAAACACAATATTAAATACAAGGATTTTTCTCGACCTGATTTTCTATTATTTATCTATTTTTATATTAGAACGCGTGGAAAAGAGTTGGCGAAGTTCTGATATCTGAACCTAACCCGTTCGATTCAGTTAAAATGTTGGGAATCATTTTTGAGTTAGACTTTTTACGGTAAAGGTCGCAAAAAAATTCAGAGAATTGTGATATATGGCAAAATATGAAAACCTGATGATTTATAAAAACCACAAAAGTTAATTCTTAATCTCGAAACCTTAACCACTTTTCTCTATCTTCCAGCTCTTAATCTCGCCGGTTTTACTTGTGAAACTTACGCCGATTAAGATAAGCTCTCTGCTCTC
>CAZISX010000008.1:62885-64524 GCA_964542005.1 uncultured Spirochaetales bacterium | reverse complement strand
ACATGAACTTATCTTAACCTTAAAAGTTACTGAAATTGTTATGAATGCCAGCTCAGGCAAAGGAATTCACAGAATTTCTCTTTCTGATTATCTCAAAAGACTTTGTGATAAAAGAGGGCTCGATTATTCTATCGTTTATTTTGATACAGACAGAAGAAAAATGGTTTCAATAAATGTTTTCAATAAATTTTTTAAAGAAAAAGTCAGTTCTTTTTCCATTGAGTGGAATATTGAAGACAGATTATCAATTTACGGTGCAACAGTTAGGGATTATTTGCTTGTCTGCGATGAGAGTTACTGTTCTTTTGCTGATCAGTTGGAGAAATTTTCAGATCTCTACTCTACTTTTTGCAGCTCAGTAACTTTGAGAACTTTTTTTACAAGTTATGAAAATATCCGCTCTTTAGTTTCCAGAAAAAATGAATTCGAGAAATTTGCATTTAGTGATTTTATTGATTTTGAAATTGAAAAACTGCTTAGAAAAATATTTGGTTTAATTCCTTCAAAAGACGATATGTTTATGGAAGTTATTGATAATATTGCTACTATTATTAGCGATTTTTTTTGTAAATCCTTTGGAGAAGAAAATATTTTAGATGAATCTTATGATCCTGAATATAAAATCAAACTTTTCAAAACGCTTTCTGAATTTTCTTCTGTTTTGACTGAAAATATAAAAACAGAGATATTTGTATTAACAGATGATGCGGATGCACGGGAGACAATTTCTGCGTTTATTCCTTCAGCCTTAAAGTCGCTTTGTCGAGATGTTGCTGAAAAGATTAAGCTTTTTTATGATATTCAGCATGTTAATTTTTCTGAACAGCTTTTTAATGATTACAGAGCAAAATTTGTCGACAAAACTGAGTTTAATGAAAGAATCTTTCAGGGAAGGGCAGAGCTTGCACAGGTTTTTGAAAAAATGGTTAGCTTTGCGGTTTATCTCGCAATGGAAAAAAATGAAATTTTACGGAGTGAGATTTCTGCTGTTTATCAAAATGTGAGACTCGACGGTAGCGGAGGAACTCTAATTGAACTTGATACAATGGTTCTTTTTAGAAACGGCTATATCCATATTTTTGAAGCAAAAACCGGCGCAATCTACAACAAAGACATTAATAGCAGAATTATGATTTTGAAAAAGTTTCTGGGCGACAATGTTACAATGGATATTGTGATTCCTTTTATTCGAGATGATATTGAACTTCTCCTGGAAAAAGATGAAGATCTTGTTCAGGAGCTCTATTCTTTTGGCCTGAAAAATCTTAATTCCTGGATGAATTTTTTAAGAACTACAGATAAATCAGTTATTGCTCTTGATGATATTGAGGGTCGTCTTTTTGAAGTTGCAATGCTTTATAAGTAAGTTGTCTATAATCCTACAATTTTAGGATTAACCATCGCCATCATAATAAAGAAAAGTATAACAAAGAGTAAAATAAGAAAAAGCAGAGAAAGTTCCTTTTTTACTGTCGGAGTATACCCTTTTTTTATAAGAGCAAAATCTTCCAGATGAAGGATAATTTTTTTTGCTTTTTTTTCCACAAATTATCCTTTTTTAATTTTGATTGCGGCACCGACAAATGCTACAAAAAGCGGATGCGGAGCAAACGGTTTGGATTTGAATTCCGGGTGAAAC
>CAZISX010000008.1:51892-62875 GCA_964542005.1 uncultured Spirochaetales bacterium | reverse complement strand
ATCTCAACAATTTCAACAAGTCCAGTTTTTAAATCACGACCAGTAACTTTGAGTCCTTTGTCTGTAAATTCTTTCTCAAATTTAGAGTTGTACTCAAAACGGTGTCTGTGTCTTTCACTTACAACATCTGATTTGTATGCTTTGTGTGAAAAACTCTCTTTTTCAAGCTGGCAGTTGTATGCTCCAAGTCGCATTGTGCCGCCAAGCATTGTTATTTTTTTCTGTTCTTCCATCAGATCTATTACTGGATATTTTGTTGATTCATCGCATTCAACAGTGTTGGCTTTTTCCATGCCGCAGACATTTCTGGCAAATTCAATTGTTGCCATGTGCATTCCGTAGCAGATTCCAAAAAATGGAATTTTATTTTCTCTGGCATATTTAACGGCCATGATTTTTCCTTCAATGCCGCGAATTCCAAATCCGCCCGGAACAAGAATTCCTGCACAATCTTTAAGATAATCAACTGGCAGCTCGCCTTTTTCTATTTTTTCAGAATCAACATAGCAAAGCTCAACTTTGTAGCTATTTTCAAATCCTGCATGATGAAGTGCTTCATTAAGGCTTTTGTATGATTCTTTGAGATCTACATATTTGCCTACAATACCAATTTTTACAGTGCCTTTTGGATTGTTCATTTTTGTACTTATTGTTCCCCACTTTTTGAGTCCTGCGGATCTTGACCAGATATTGAGATATTTCGCAATAATTTCGTCAACGCCCTGTTTTGAGTAGAGAAGGGGAAGTTCATAAATGTTTTTTACATCAACAGCGGAAAAGACTGCTTCTTTTCTAACATTGCAGAAAAGAGCAATCTTTTCTTTCATGTCTTCAGGAAGCTCTTCTTCGCATCTGCACAGTAAAATATCAGGCTGGATACCAATTGCACGAAGCTCTTTTACGCTGTGCTGTGTTGGTTTTGACTTGTATTCTCCGGCAGCTTTTATGTATGGAACCAGCGTCAGGTGAACATACAAGCAGTTTTCTCTGCCAACATCATATTGGAATTGTCTGATTGCTTCAAGAAATGGCAGACTTTCAATGTCACCGACTGTTCCGCCGATTTCAATAAGAATAATATCAGCAGTTTCATTGAGCTGGGTGATTTTTGACTTTATCTCATTTGTGATGTGGGGAATAACCTGAACAGTTTTGCCAAGATATTCGCCTCTTCTTTCTTTGTTGATTACTGTTTCGTAAATCTGGCCGGAAGTATAGTTGTTTCTGTTGTCAAGTGTAACATTACAGAATCTTTCATAATGACCAAGATCAAGGTCTGTTTCTGTGCCATCATCAGTTACAAAAACTTCACCATGCTGAAAAGGACTCATTGTGCCCGGATCAACATTTATGTAAGGATCAAATTTCAGAAGATTTACTTTAATTCCTCTGCTCTCAAGAAGTGCGCCAATTGTTGATGACGCAATTCCTTTTCCTAAAGATGATACAACGCCACCTGTAAAAAAAATGTACTTTGTGTTTTTCATACTACCTCTGAACTCTGCATAATTTATTTAAGCACATCCACACCTGGAAGTGAACCGAATTTAAGGAATTCAAGGCTTGCGCCGCCACCTGTTGAAACATGGCTGAACTTATTTTCAAGTCCTGTCATGTTTATTAATGATACGCTGTCTCCTCCGCCCGCAACTGTATGAGCTCCGCTTTCTGCAACAGCGTGAGCAATTGCAATTGAGCCTTTTGCAAAAATTTCTTTTTCAAAAACGCCCATTGGTCCATTCCAAAAAATATGTTTCGAGCCTTTGATTGCTTCAATATAGTTTTCCACTGTTTTAGGCCCAATATCAAAGCCCATCATATCATCAGGAAAAAACTCGTTGTAGCAAACTTTTGTATCTGTTTCGTCAATTTCTTTTGAAGCAATATGGTCAACAGGTAGAAAAACCTGAACCTTACGGACTTCTGCGCTTTTGAGAATATCTTTTGCTATATCTATTTTGTCTCTTTCAACTAAAGATTTACCGAGCTCAATTCCTTTTGCTGCAAGGAATGTGTAAGCCATAGCTCCGCCTATTATTAGCTTGTCTGCAGAATCAAGGAGTGGTCTTATAATTCCAATTTTATCAGATACTTTTGCTCCACCTAAAATTGCTGTAAAGCCATCGCCCCGTTTCATTCCAAGGAGTTTTCCAAGTTCTTTAACTTCGACTTCCATCAAAAAACCCATTCCTTTGTCACTTACAAGTTCAGGAAGTGCATAAACAGAGGCATGTTTTCTGTGTGAAACACCAAAAGCATCATTAATATAGACATCACATAGTTTTGCCAGTTCTTTTGCAAATGAACTCTCATTTTTTTCTTCTTCAGCGTAAAATCTAAGATTTTCAAGGACAAGAATCTGTCCAGGCTTAAGATCTCTAACCATTTGCTGAGCACCCATTCCAACGCAATCTTCAAAAAAAATAATATCGCGGTCAAGAAGTTCGGCAAGCTTTGCAGCAACCGGTTCCATTGAGTATTTTGAAATTTTTTCGCCATCAGGTCTACCCAGATGACTTGCTATAATAAGTCTGGCATTATGTTCAAGTGCGTGTCTGATTGTCGGCAGTGCTTTTTCAATTCTTGTTGAATCTGTTATATTGCCTTCATTGTCCATCGGCACATTAAAATCAGTCCTGAGAAAAACTCGTTTTTCCCGGATTGCAAGCTCTTTTATACTCTTCATTGCTCCTCCGAATTATTTGAAAAGCACATTGCAAATTACATCAACCATTCTGTTGGAGAAGCCCCATTCATTGTCATACCAGCTAAGAAGCTTAAGCATGTTGCCGCCATTTACCGCAGTATATCCGGCATCAACTATTGAGCTGTGTGGATTTCCATTGAAATCTTTTGACACAAGTTCTTCTTCGCAGAACATGAGAACGCCTTTCATCGGGCCCTCTGCATATTCTTTTAATTTAGCATTCACTTCTTCAATTGTGGTATTTTTTTCAAGTTCATAAGTAGCATCAACAACAGAAACATTAGGTGTTGGTACGCGGATTGAAATACCATCAAGTTTGCCTTTAAGCTCAGGAATAACAAGTGCAATTGCTTTTGCTGCGCCAGTTGTTGTTGGAATCATAGAAACTGCACCGGCTCTTGCTCTTCTTAAATCTTTGTGAGGCAAATCAAGAATTCTTTGATCATTTGTGTAGCTGTGAACAGTTGTCATAAGGCCTTTTTTGATGCCAAAATGTTTGTGAATTATATAAGTAATCGGAGCATAGCAGTTTGTTGTGCAGCTTGCATTTGAAAGAACATGATGTATTTCCTTGTTGTATTTATCATGATTTACACCATAAACAATAGTTAGATCTTCGCCTTTTGCAGGTGCGGAGATAAATACTTTTTTAGCACCAGCGGCAAGATGTTTTTCTGCTTTATCTTTATCTGTAAAAAGCCCTGTTGCTTCAATAGCAACATCAACATTAAGTTCTTTCCATGGAAGATCTGCAGGATCTTTTACTGTGTAGATTTTTATTTCTTTTCCATCAACAACAATTGAATTTTCAAGAGCTTTGACTTCATGATTAAACTGTCCGTGAACAGAATCATATTTGAGCAAATGTGCAAGTGTTTTTGCATCTGTAAGATCATTTATTGCAACAATTTCAATATCTGGTCTTTCCTGAGCAATCCTGAAAACACATCTTCCAATTCTGCCGAAACCATTAATTGCAACTCTGATTTTTGACATGATTTACTCCTTTTCTAAGTTATTTTAGGCATCCTCGCCTTTAGATCTAAAAAACGGTCTTTGAAGCGAATATATTGTCTTTGTCCAGTTTTCATCCATTTCATTATTAAATCCTATATGAACCGCATTAAGATTTGCATCCATATTGTCAGCCATTGAAACTATTAATGATTCCATAGTTTTAGGTTTTTTTGGAGAGCCAAATTCATATTCTCCATGGTGACTTAATATTATATGGAGAAACTCCATTTTGAACTCTGTGTTTTCTATGCCGGATTTATTTATTACTTTTTCTAAAAATGTAGCACCGATATAAATATGTCCAAGAAGTCTTCCTCTGTCAGAGTATTTTTCAACAATACCTGTTGTGGAGTTGACCTGAAATTCAAATATTTTTCCAATATCATGAAGCATGGAGCCTAAAACAATAAGCGAAATATCAAGTTTGTAAGCACCTTTGTAATGCTCTGCAATTTTTAAAGAAAGTTCTGAAACAGAAATAGAATGTTCCAAAAGGCCTTTTCTATAAGCATGATGCATGCTTTTGCCAGCCGGAATAATTCGGAAAAGTTCCCATATTTTGCCGCTTTTTTCAAATTCATCAACAACTTTTCTGTGATCTGCAGAAAGGAAATCTTTGAGATTATTCCATTTTTTAAGAAGCTCTTCTTCAGAAAACTCAGATTCTGGAATTATCCCGCGGTAGGATTCGCTATCAGCTATATCTGCAAGCTTTATCCCGTCTAAAATAATCTGTAGATTTGATTGATATCTTGTAACTTTGGCATTTAACACCTTGATTATATTGCCATCTTCCACAATAGATTCAACTTCCTCTGTAACTTCCCAAATTTTGCCGCCAATAGTTTTAAGTCCATCTGTAAGCTCTAAATCAATATACTGAGCATTGTTTTTTCCTGTTTTCACAGAAGAGCGTTTTATAAGAAAATAACACGATGAATCATTTGTTATGATTTTCCCTTCATCAAGATCCGCAATCATTAATCTTTTGTTCATAAGTTCCAACTTTTATAGAAAATTTTAATGCCCCTTTTTTAACCCTGCCATGCTTTAGAAGTTTTAGCACCTCGCATTTTAAAAATCAATTTTTTATACTGTTCTTATCTCATATTTCATTTTTATTGCTTTTAAATGATGTCAGGGTAAATATAAAACTTCCAACTTTTTCTTTTGCTTTTTCTAATGCTCTCTGATATGAGTAGTGAGAATTTTTTTGGTAATTTTTATGAACTCAATCAGTTCAGTTTTCAGAGCACTTAAATATCCAAATTACAGGCTCTATTTTTTTGGCCAAATAGTTTCTCAAACAGGAAGCTGGATGCAGCAGATGGCTATGAGTTGGCTTGTATACAGATTGACAAATTCTGCTGTTCTTTTGGGTGTCGCTGGTTTCGCAGGTCAGATTCCATCACTTATATTCTCTCCTTTTGCCGGAATTGTTGCTGATAGGTATAATAAATTTAGGATATTAATGTTGTGCAATATCCTTTTTATGATTCAGGCATTACTCCTTGCAACTCTTATTTTTACAAAAAACATTTCAATCAACGGAATTCTGTTTATGGCTTTTTTTCAGGGTGTAATTATTGCTTTTGAAGCACCGGCGCGCCATGCTTTTTTGCCATTAATGATTGATGAGCGGAGCGACTTGAAAAATGCGATATCTTTAAATTCTGCGAGTTTTCATGGTTCAAGACTGATAGGCCCGTCTTTAGGTGGAATTATTGTAGCTTTTTGGGGTGAAGAGTCCTGTTTTTTTATCAATGGAGTTAGCTACACTGCTGTAATTGCAGCAATGTTTTTTATGAAAATAAAATTCACACCATCTGTTATTGAGGATAAAAAGATTTTAAGCTATCTAAGAGAAGGCATTTATTATTCCTACAGAAACGAATCAATAAAAAACATGCTTCTTCTCATAACTTGTATCAGCCTTTTTGCAATGCCTTATGTAATTATGATGCCTATTATTGCAAAAGATGTACTTCATGGAGATGCCAAAACACTAGGCTGGCTAATGGGCGGAGCAGGATTCGGAGCTTTTTCAGGAGCACTTTATCTTGCATCACTTCGGGAAAGTAAGACCTTTGTAAATATAATATCTATTGCTCCAGCAATATTTTCAGCAGGAATTATTGCGACTGCTTTCTCGGAAAACTTTTTTATCACAACTGTTTTTCTGATGTTTTGCAGTTTTGGAATAATGTCTTCAATGTCATCCAGCAACACTATTCTAATGTCAATAGTTGAAGACTCCAAAAGAGGTCGGGTAATGAGTCTTTATACACTTGCTTTTATTGGTATAATTCCTTTTGGAAATCTTTTTGCCGGATTTATTGCCTCACATGCAGGGCCAAAAAACACACTTATAATGCTTGGTTCTTTGAGTTTTCTTTCCACTCTTTATTTTTTCAGAAAAATACAAAGAATAAAAAACACCAATTTGCTTTAAAACTTTTGTCTATTCCTCTGTTTTGTGGTAATAGTTATAAAAACTATGTGGGTTTACATGTTTTTAAGAAGTCTGAAAATTAAAATTTTTGGCAGTTTTATTCTGGTTATGTCACTTGTCTTTGTTTTGCTTGGATTTTTTGTTTATTCAGTATCCGGCAAACTTTTTTTGGATGAGTTTAAACAATCAAAGTTTAATATTGCCAAGCACCTTGCCGCACAGATAGACGGTCAGAAACACCACAAAATAGCTGCAGAGCAAGACTCTGATATTCCAGAATATAGACAATACCAGAAACTTTTAAGCTCAATACTTTCTTCAGAAAAAAATTTAACCTATGTTTATTCCGTGTCTCTTATAAACAATGAGCTTTTTTATGCAGTTGACGGAATGACCATGGAATACGATACTGTTTGGATTGAATGTGATGATTTTGCATTAAGTATTTTTGTTAAAAAAAGTATTCCCACCATTAATTATCAAGAAACAGAATCTGTGGAGAAAATTTTTCTCAAATATAAGAAATCAACTCTTCCGGCAGAATTCAGGGGCGAATCTTTGTTTATAGGTAAGGCTGAGATTCTTAAAATCCTTAATAAAAACCCTCTTACAATAAGGATTGGCGATGTAATTATTGACAGAACAAACTACAAGGATTCTGTTGAAAAAAAGTACTTTTTAGAAGGTGATGAAAAAACTATAACCATAAGCTACACACCAGTTGGCCAAGCGGGATCAACTGCTGGAAGTCCTTATGTTGACGATAAAAAAACTATTGAAAAAATGAAAAAGATAATCCTTTCAAACAAAGATTTTATTGAAGAAAACCCTACAGAAACTTCCTATGGAGAGATTCTTTCAGCTTATGCTGTTATCAGAAACAGCAATGGAACCCCTGAAGGACTTATCGGTGTTGATGCAACCCTTAAAGATATTAATCGGTTTCAAAATCAGATAAGAACAATTGTCTTGATTGCGTTTAGCGGTGCTTTTTTTCTTTTTCTTATGCTTTCCCGTCTTATCTCTTCTTATTTAACAAGACCGCTTGAAAAATTTTCTTCAGCTATAAAAAGTATGTCGGCAGGAAATTATAATCTTTCGGTTAATATCAGATCAAAAGATGAGTTTGGCGAGCTTGCTGATAGTTTTAACACAATGGCTGAAAATGTTAAAAAAGCTCATGAAGAACTCCGGGAGCTCAGCACATCCTACAGCCGCTTTGTTCCTCAGGAATTTATACAACAGCTTCAAAAAGAAAGCATTGTTGATGTAAGACTTGGTGATCAGATTCAGAAAAAAATGACAGTTCTTTTCTCCGATATTAGAAATTTCACCACACTCTCAGAATCAATGAAGCCCGAAGAAAATTTCAACTTTATTAACAGTTATCTGAAAAGATTCGGACCAATTATCAGACAACATCATGGATTTATTGATAAATATATAGGCGACAATATAATGGCTCTCTTTTCAGATGAAAATATATTAGAAGCAGTTGATTCAGCTATTGATATGAGAGAAGAGCTAAAGGTATATAATTATCATAGAAGTTTGTCAGGATATGTTCCAATTGAAACAGGAATAGGTATTCACTCAGGAAATCTGATGCTTGGAACCATCGGCGAAGCTGAACGGATGGATGGCACCGTTATTTCTGATGTTGTAAATACAGCCAGCAGACTTGAAGGTCTTACCAAAACTTTTGGCGTTCCTGTTATAATTTCAAGTGAAATATATGAAGTTATTAAAGATTTACCAAAGTATCATACAAGATTTCTCGGCATAGTTAAGGTCAAAGGCAAGAACGAAAGCATGTATATTTATGAGCTTTTAAATGGGTTGCCTGATGATATTTTAGAAAAGAGACTTGAAACAAAAAAGGTTTTTGAGCATGCAATAGAACTTTATCTTGAAAGATATTATGAAGAAGCTTGGGAGAGCTTTTTTCAGGTGCTTCAAAAGGGGACTGATGACAATGCCGCAGCATTTTATTCCTCAAAAATATTCCAAGTGCGCCACAGAGTTGAAGTTTCAGATATAAATTCAGAAGAAGAGTAATTCGCCCTTTGATTCAGGTTAAAGAAATTTGAGCAAAAAAATCGAACAAGTTTTTGCAAGCGATTAAGTTTGCCTATTTCATTCCTCTATCATTAATAAGAATCCCGTTCAGGTGATCAAATTCGTGCATCCAAACTCTCCCGGGCTGCTGTGAAAGAGGAGCAACACCACTTGCTGTATTTGTCAGTTTTTCTGATTTGTTTTTTTCAATAGAGCCGTTTTTGTATTCATCAAAAATTACATTGATATAGTAGGGTCTGTAAATTTTGTAAGTTTGACCAGAAACAGAAAGACATCCTTCAGAACCCATATATGTTTTTCCTTTATCAACAGATGTTTCAGATTGTTCACTTTCCCAATCAATTCGAGGGTTTATAAAAATTCTTGAAGTTGTTCCTATTTTTGCGACAAACAATCTTCTATTAAGTCCGATTTGAGGAGCTGCAAGTCCCTGTCTTCCTGTTGTTTCCGCAACATAACTTTTCATTTTTGTTGCAAGTTGCTGAATTAAGGGATTTTCAGGATCAACTGGAAGCGAAATATCAAAAAGAGTGCTTGAGAGATCTGTGTAGTTTATTACAATTTCATCAGTTAAATCAGATGACTTCAGAAGTTCATTAATAAAAAGCTCCTCATCCATTGTCAAATCAAAATTACCGTTATCAACAAATTCCTCTTCAATCACAAAATTTTCGGCCTTAAAATTCCAGCTTGCATCTGTCGGCATGTTGTAGTTGTTGTTCTGCTGAGCTTTAACCCCTTTTTTTATTGTGATTTTATATTCCGTTCCAGGCATCCAGTAATGAACTGGCATATACCAGAAATCAATATTGGAAAGTGACCCAAGAGGGTTCATATCTGTTTCGATTTTCTCATTATTTTTGTTGTTGGTTATCAAAATTTTTACGCTTGTTGGAATAATTGAGTCGCCGGGAAGACCTGTTATTGTCTTAAATTTTACAGCAAGTTTTTTCTTATAACTTATCCCGTCTTTTGATTCAGGCTCAAATGCAGTTATATAATCATTTATTTCTACCTGAGATATAAAATCGCTCACAAAACTATCTTCGTCAGAAAGGGGATCAAAATCTTCTATCAAATCAGGATCACTAACAATTTCATCATCATCAGGTGCAGAAAAATCATCGGTTTGAGCATCAGTGTCGATAATTCCTCCAGAATCATTATCTTCATCAGGAATAAAAATAGTGTCATTGTCTTCTGAAATATCAATATCAGGAATCTTGTCAAAATCATCAATATTATCAGTATCATGAGCTTTGTCTTCATCATAAAATTCATCTGTGTCAGAAATAGAGTCAGGAACAATCTCCGCATCATCATTATTATCGGTTTCAATATCGTAATCATCTTTGCTTGTATCATTTTCATCTTCAGAGAGAATTAAATCAAAATCCTGATTATCAGGCATAACAGATTCATCATTATCCGATGAATCATCAGTCATATTAGAATCTTCATCATTCACAGAATTATCTTTTCCGGAACTTCCAGAGCTGCAGGAAATGGTAAACACCAACATTGTTGCAATTGTAAAAAGTAAACAGTTTTTCATAATTACCTCCAAAAATTAATCTGGCTGAGATTATATCCCGAAACCTCCCATTTAAAACATGATAAAATATTAATAACAACTTAATTAGTTGATTTTCTGTCATAAATTGATAATCTCATACCCGGACTTTGGTGGAGGTTTTTATGAAAAAGATTGCCATAATTCATACTGGCGGAACTTTTGTAATGGAATCAAATGATGACGGATTTTTGACTCCAGGAAATTATGCTTTTGGTTATATTGAAAGGACAGTTGCTCCACTTTTTACCAATATTGAAATTTGTCAGATTCCTCTTTTTAATATTGACTCATCACTTTTCAAGCCTTTTCACTGGATTAAAATAGCTGAAAAAATTGAGGAAATTTATAATGATTTTGATGCTTTCCTGATTATTCACGGGACAGATACAATGGCTTATACAGCCTCAGCTCTTTCATTTTTTCTGAAAAATCTTGGTAAGCCGGTAATTCTTACAGGTTCGCAGATGCCATTAAAAGCTATGAGAAGTGATGCAATGTCAAACCTTATAACCTCTCTTGAGGTTGCAAGATCGAGTGTACTTAACGAGGTTGTTATTGCTTTTAACAATACAGTTTTTCGCGGAAACAGATCTAAAAAGAAAAATTCATGGGATTTTAATGCTTTTTACAGTCCCAATTTTCCACCACTTATTAAGCTTGGGATTGATCTTGAGGAAAACACATCTCTCTATCTTCCAAAAGCAGATAAAACGATTGAAATTGCTACAAAAATTGATGAAAAAGTTATAATAATCCCGTTTTTCCCAGGACTTGATTTTTCAATAATTCTTCCAATGGTCAGGGAAAAAAAGGTTCACGGAATTATTGTCGAGGCTTACGGCTCAGGCAATATTCCAAGCGATAATCCAGGACTTCTCGAGCTTTTCGAGGAAGCTGCTGATAAGCATATTCCGATTGTTGTTGTTAGTCAGTCGCCTGACGGCAAGGTTAATCTCGGTCTTTACGAGGTTGCATCAAAAGCTGCATACTTCGGCCTTATTTCAGCAAAAGATATGACGCGCGAGGCAGCTCTTGTTAAACTTATGACTGCTCTTGGAAGATATTCAAAAATGGATGAAATTACAAATTATATGAAGAGAAATTGTGCTGGTGAAAAGGAGGAGGAATAAATGCTTGGTTCAACAGTTGCCC